>NZ_JBEZJY010000037.1:0-98241 GCF_040651415.1 Streptomyces sp. NPDC048484 | reverse complement strand
ACGGTCCGAACGATGCGGAAGGCACTTGCTGCCAGGTACAACCCGACGTGGCCACGAACACAATCGCGGCCAGCACCTCCCGATCACCGTGCCGACGCCGCCCACCACCCTGAGGGCGCGACGGCGCCTCCGGTACCACTCGCTGGAACAACTCCCACAACTCGTCCGGCACCAACCGCTCAACAATCCCCACCATGACGGAGATTCTACCGAGTCATCCAAATGAGATGACTTATTAGTCCCGCCTGCCCTCTCTATCGGCCTGGAACCGCTGCGCCAAGGCATCCTTCAGCGCGCTGTAGCGCCGGACTTCATCGGGCCACTTACGCAGGTGGTCACGGAGCGAGATGTGGTCAAGGTGGGGCTTGGAACCCGCGGCCACGCCGTAGAGATGGGATCGCCAGGGCCCGTCGAATCACTCCGAGGGCCCCGACTGTCGCGTACCGAGTCGTAAACGTCTGACCACGAGTCTCGATTATCGCAGCGCTGTTATATTAGCGCTGTGACATCTTCAGATCCCACAGCGCTACCCGATCCCTGGAACTCCCTGCACGCGCTTCTGGCTGCCATGGACGCCGAGATCGAGCAGGTCTACGTCGAGCGTGGCATCGAGGGGGTGCGGCCTCGGTTCGCCTATCCGCTGATCCGACTCGCCCACACCGGACCACTGACCATCCGCGAGCTTGCGAAGTCCCTGGACCGCTCGCACTCCGCGATCAGCCAGACCATCGCCGCCATGCGCAAGGAGGAGCTCGTCACCTCCGAGCCGGGGCCTGACGCCCGCACCCGGCGAATCGACCTGACCGAGCGCGGCCGGTCGCTGGTGCCGTTCCTGGAGGCGGAGTGGCGCGCCACCCACGAGGCGGTCGCCGAGCTGGACAGCGAGGTCCCGTACGCGATGACCACCGTTGTCGGGGAGGTGCGGCGGGCACTGGAACGCCGGTCGATGCGGCAGCGGATCCTCCACCACCTTGTCGAGCCACCGCCATGAGGCGGCGTGTCCATGTCCGGTTCCTCGACACCCGCCCGCTGCGTGGCAGTCAGTCGTTTCGCGACCTGTGGATCGGTACCTCCGCCTCTCAACTCGGCGGACAGATAGCCAACGTGGCGGTGCTGGCCCAGGTCTGGGACCTGACCGGCAGCCCCGTGGGCACCGGCGCCATCGGGCTCGCCATCGGCCTGCCGATGGTGCTGTTCGGGCTGCTCGGCGGCACGTTGGCCGACACCTTTGACCGCCGTGCGGTGGTGCGGGCCACCACCGCGGGCCAACTGCTGGCCGCCGCAGGGCTGTGCGCCCAGGCGCTGGCAGACAACGGCAACGTGCTGCTGCTGCTCGCCCTGGTAGCCATGGGGACGAGCTGCAGCGCTCTCGGAGCTCCTGCCCGGCGCACCTTCCCGGTCCGGCTGTTGCCCGGCGACCAGGTCGCGGCCGGTCTTGCACTGACCAACTTCTCCTTCCAGGCAGCGATGCTGACCGGTCCCGCGGTGGCCGGGCTGATCATCGCTCACTGGGATTTCCCTGCCGCATACGCAACCCAGGCCCTGGCCATGGCGGTCTCGATGCTCGCGGTGATCCGCCTGCCTGCCATGCGGCCCGAAGGCGCTGACGCGGCAGGCGGCAGGCGCCGGCCAGAGCGCGGCGGTTGGCGGATCGTCCTGCGCCGCCCGACGCTGTGGGGCTCGATGGCCACCGACCTGTCCGCAACACTGCTCGCCATGCCCATCGCGCTCTTCCCGCTGGTCAACGAGATCCGCTTCGAGGGCAACCCGCAGACCCTGGGCCTGTTCCTCTCGGCCGTCGCGGTCGGGGGGATCACGGCCGGTCTGCTCTCCGGCACGGTGACGCGCTGGCGCCGCGGCGGCCTGGTGCAGCTGTCCGCGGCCGGTGTCTGGGGCCTGGCGCTGGCCTGTTTCGGTCTGGCGGGGCCGTTGTGGCTGGCGCTCGGCTGCCTGGCCGTGGCGGGCGCGGCCGACACCGTGTCTGTCGTCACCCGCAGTGCCCTGGTCCAATTGGAGACCCCGGACGCGTACCGGGGGCGGGTCTCCTCGGTAGAACACGTCATCGGTGTCGCGGGCCCCGAACTCGGCAACTTCCGTGGTGGCCTGTTGGCGTCGGCCACCTCCGCCTCCTTCTCGCTGGTCTTCGGCGGACTGTCCGCCATCCTGGCGATCGCCGTCGTGTCCGCGACCAACGCGCCCCTTCGCGCCTACCGCACGCCGCCTGCTGCCGCGAAGCTGACTGCCCCTGGAGTCGCCGACGCGGCGGCCGCTGGTCAGGTTCGCTGATTCGCCTCCCGCCTTGGCGCCGGGCGAGGCGAGGGGCGGCGGCCCGGCGGGTGCCGCCCCTCACACGTGGTCAGGGGGCCCAGGGTGCTTCGACGGCCCAGGTGGTGTCCTCGGTGAAGGAGGCGGGGTTGTCCCACGTGTGGGCACCGCCGGGAGTCGCCAGCCGCAATTCGGCGTTGTAGTGCCGCAGATACTGCTCGGGGAAGTTCGATGCGGAAAGCCGGACGCCGCCGCCCGCGCCGCGCACGGCACAGAAGGTCGCGTCGGCGTTGAACAGGTTCCCGCTGCCCGACTCCTTGTAGACACGGAAGTCGCGGTGACGCAGGTACTGGTCGGGGTAGTTGCGCGACTGGAACGAGTAGCAGGCGCTGTTGGCGAGGCCCGGTACGACCTTCCAGGTGGCGTCGTTCTTGAGCAGACTGCTGCTGTTCGCGTCGACCACGTCGGTGTAGGCGGCCCCGTCCCGATGGCGCAGATAGCGGTCGGTGAAGCCGGAGGTCGTCACCCGCAGGGACCTGTACTGGTTCGAGGGCAGGACGACGGGGGTGGTCGGAGCCCGGGAGGTGTCGATGAGAGTGCGGTTGGCGGCCCGGACGCGGGCCGCGTCCACCTTGACGACCTGCCGGTCATAGGTGAGGAGGCCGTTTGCCTCGTTCTCCACGTCGGTGATCTCCGTGTAGACGGAGGCGGAGAGGCCGGCGGGCATCCGTAGCTCGCGCAGGGCGTCCAGGAGTCCGACCAGACGGTTGTCGAGATGGGCCTGGTCCGGCTGGTCCTCGTAGCTGAAGCCGCCGCCCGGATACCACTCGTGACCGGCGACCTTGAAGCCCAGGCCGCCGTACTCGCCGAGGACGGCGGCGCGGGTGGCGCTGGGCACGGTGGTGCCGGGGCCGACGTAGACATGATGGTCGAGGACGTCGCCGTTACCACCGTCGACCGCGCCGCAGCAGTTGATGCCGCTCATGTTGTCGACCAGCCGTGCGGGGTCGTACGCCTTGACGTGGTCGGCGATGCGGGCCTGGTCGTACTGCCCCCATCCCTCGTTCTGGTTGACCCACATCACCACGGACGGTGAGCTGCGGTGCTGGTCGATGATGCGGTCGTACTCGGCCTCCCACTGTGTCCGGGCGGCGCTGTCCGGGGCGCGCGTGTCCATCGCGGGCATGTCCTGCCAGACGAGCAGCCCCAGCTTGTCCGCCCAGTAGAACCATCGCTGCGGCTCGACCTTGATGTGCTTGCGCACCATGTTGAAGCCGAGATCCTTGTGCTTCTGCAGGTCGTACTTGAGGGCGTCGTCGGTCGGCGCGGTGTAGATGCCGTCCGGCCAGTAGCCCTGGTCGAGGGTGCCGGTCTGGAAGACGAACTTGCCGTTGAGGACGGGACGCAGGACGCCGTCGACCCGGGCGGTCCCCACGGAGCGCATTCCGGTGTAGCTGCCCACGGAGTCGACGGTGACCGAACCGGAGATCAGCTCCGCCTTCACGTCGTACAGGAACGGGTCTTCGGGCGTCCACAGGTGCGGGCCCGGTATCGGCACCGTGAACGTGGCTCCGACCGCGCCGGTCGCGCTGCCCACCGTGGTCGAGCCGGAGGACACGGTCACCCGGGCACTGTGCCCCGCGACGCCGTCGCCCCTGACGGTGACCTTCAGGGTGTTGTTCGTGAGGTCGGGCACCATGTCCAGCCGGGTGATGTGCGCCGCGGCCGTCGGCTCCAGCCACACCGTCTGCCAGATGCCGGAGGCCGCGGTGTAGAAGATGCCGCCCCCGGGGTGGGGCGCCACGTCGTTGATGCGCTGTTTCCCGACCGCCTGGCCGCCCGTCTGCGTGGGGTCCCAGACGGATACGACGACGGTGTTGGTGCCGCCGCCCAGCAGGTCGGTGATGTCGTACGAGAAGGAGTCGTAACCCCCGCTGTGCGTGCTGCCGGCCTGCGTGCCGTTGACCCAGACCGTCGTACGCCAGTCGCTGGCACCGAAGTTGAGCTGGACGCGACGGCCGGTCCAGGCCGTGGGGACGGTGAAGGTGCGCTTGTACCAGAGCTTGTCGTTCTGGGTGATCTTGCGCTGGATCCCGGAGAGCGCGGACTCGGCGACGAAGGGCACCCGGATCTGATCGGTGAACGACGAGGGTTGGCCCGCGCCCGCCGTGGTGACCGCGAAGTCCCAGATGCCGTTGAGGTTGGCCCAGTCGGTACGGGTGAGCTGGGGGCGTGGATACTCCGGCAGCGGATTGTCGACCGGGACCTGGTTCGTCCATGGGGTGGTCATGGGGGAGGGCTTGGGTGTCCACGCGGCCGCTGCGGCCGGTACGGCCTGAGCGGCCTGAGAAGTGCCCGTGGCGGTGAGGGCGGCCGTGCACACCAGCGCGAGGGCGGCGAGCGCGGTGGTGATCCGCCTCGCCCGGCGTCTCAGCCATGCTGCCCGGAGACGTGGGACCGGGGTGCTGCGCATCGTGACTCCTTGGGGTCGGAGGTGAGAGCAAGGACGCACACGTACGAAGAGGGGCCGGGTGGCCCGGGCGACACACTCCGACCGCGACACCGCGACACCGCGACACCGCGACACCGCGACACCGCGACACCGCGACACCGGGCCGATGTGGTCCGGTGCGGCGGCCGGTACCGCGAGTCCGACGGCCGGAACGGCCGAGAAGGCTGGCGGCTCGACGTATCTGCCTGTACAACGTTGGAAACAGCGCTAGTCGGCATGACAGCATGCCGCGGAACATCTGTACAGGTGCATGACAAAACGAAGGGAGGGCTCGGTGTCCGGCTCGCCCGGTCCGACCGCCTGCGCCGAACCGTAATTGCCTTTCACGTCGAGCCGCCGAGCACTAGTGTCCCGGGTGAAGCGAGTTGACCCCCGAGGAGTTGCGGACATGCCCGGTCGCCCGAGCGCGCGTTGACGTTGTAGGCCGATCGGCCTGTCATCGCGTGCTGCCCTTGATGCTGCGGCACAGCGAGCCTTCTCCTGCCTGAACCGTCGGCGCACCTGTCGTGTGCCCGGTAGCGGGCCTCGTTGTCGGCAACCCGAGGGACCTCTGTGCCGTCCGCTTCCTCCGCTGTATCCGATTCCGGTCGACCCGATCCGTCGAGCCTGTGGCGGGACAGCGACTTCCGCAGACTCTGGGTGGGGCAGACCGCCTCCCAACTCGGGGAACACACAGGTCTGGTTGTCCTTCCGCTCTTCGCCGTCCTGACGCTCGATGCCAGTGCCACCCAGCTGGGCGTCCTGCGCGCCGTGGGCCAGGCGCCGATCCTGTTGTTCTCGCTCCTCGTCGGCGCTTGGGTGGACAGGTGGCGCACCCGCACGGTGATGGTGCTGACTGACGTCGGGCGGACCCTTGCCCTGGGTGCCGCCGCCGTGGCCGGCCTCTTCGGCTGGCTCGGTCTGCCCGCGCTGTTCATGGTCGCCTTCGCCGTCGGAGCGCTCTCCGTGTTCTTCGACCTGGCATACCAGACGTCTCTTGTACGGCTGGTGCGACGCGACCAACTGGTGCGTGGCAACAGCGCACTTGAGGGCAGCCGGTCTGCCGCTCAGATCGGCGGCCCCGCCCTCGGCGGTGCGTTGGTGTCCCTGTTGTCGGCGCCGATCGCTGCTGCCTCCAGCGCGCTGTTCTTCGGGCTGTCGTTCCTGTCGATCCGACGGATCCGTCGAGTCGAATCGGTCCCGGAGCGCCTGGAACGTCCCCCTCGGGTCTGGCGGCAGATCCACGAGGGGCTCCGTTTTGTCGTCAGCGATGCCGTGCTGCGGACCGCGTGCCTGGCCTCGGCCGCCTTCCAGTTCTCCTTCGCGGCCGTGATGACCGTCTATCTGCTCTTCCTGCCGCGGGAACTGCACCTGTCCGGCACCGCCGTCGGGCTGGCACTCGCGGCGACAGGGCCGGGCGCGCTCCTGGGTTCCATGCTGGCCGCACGCCTGCCGAACCGGTTCGGGTACGGCCCGGTACTCGTGGCCGCGGCGGCACTCGGCGACGGCGTGTTCTTGTGTGTGCCCGCCCTGCACGGCTCCCCTGTGGTGACCGTTGCCGCGCTCCTCGCGGTCAACTTCGTGTTCGGGGTCGGCGGCCAGTTGGTGAATGTGGCGGTCATGGCCGTCCGGCAGACGGTCACTCCGGACGGGATGCAGGGCCGTGCCGCCGCGACGATCACGTTTGTCGGTATGGGGTTGTCCCCGCTCGGCTCCCTGCTCGGCGGATTCCTCGCTGAGGAGTGGGGGTTGCGCACCAGTCTCCTGGCGGCGGCCGCAGGCATGATGCTGTCCCCGGTGGTGATGGCTCTGTCCCCGCTCGCACGCCTTGGACGGACGCTTCCGGCCGCGCAGAACGCGCCGCTGACGGCCGGTCGCTCCGAGGTCCACGAGTCCAGCAGTCGCCCTTCGGATGACGTCGAGTGACAGGGAGGCGATGGTGCTGTCAGGCAGCCCGGCGCGTTGCGGTCCGATGCAGCGAAGGTGCTGCGGTCCGAGACCGTCGATGTGACGCCTACTACTCTTTGGGCGTCCGGTGTTGGGCATGCGCGAGCATGACCGGAATGGACGCTCGTTTTGTTGGTATCGCTGATCTGGTCGAAGCCCCGTCCGTGGCGGTCGTGGTCGACGTCATGCGTGCTTTCACCGTTGCTGCCTGGGCCTTCGCCCAGGGGGCGGAAAAGATCGTTCTCGCTGAGTCACTGGACGAGGCACTGGTGCTCAAGGCTCGCCACCCGGAGTGGGTGGCGCTCAAAGACGGTCCGCCCGCGCCCGGGTTCGACGCCGTCAACTCGCCGGGCCTGCTGCGGTCCATCGACCTTGGCGGACGGACCGTTGTGCAGAAGACCACGGCAGGGACGGTCGGCGCCCTCGCGGTCAAGGAGGCGCCGCTGGTGCTGTGCGCCGGCTTCGTGGTGGCGGAGGCAACGGCTCGGCTCTTGCGGACGCGCGAGAGTGACAGTGTCACGTTCGTGGTCACCGGGGACGATGGGCAGGCCGACGAAGATCTGGCGTGTGCGCAATACATCGCTCGGAGAGCCACCGGGGCGCAGACGGATGCTGCTGAGTTCCTCCGCCGCGCTGCCGAGTCGCGAGCCGCCGCCGAACTGGCGGAGGGGGTGCGTCAAGGAGTCCATCCCGATGACGTTGCGCTCTGTCTTGAGGTCGACCGGTTCCCCTTTGCCATGGTGGCGACCTTGGAAGGCTCGCTCATGGTGCTGCGTCCACGCACTGACTGACGATCAACTACCGGCACAGGCATCAGGACCTGTCCGGCCGGTCAGGGCCGGGGCCGCGTGGCGGTGTCGAGGTAGAAGGCGTCGATGCTCCGGACGGCCTGCTCGAACTCCTCCAGATTGACGGGCTTGGTCACGTAGGCGTTGGCATGACTGCTGTATGCGCCCGTGACGTCGTCCGGAGCGGTGGACGTGGTGAGGACGACCACGGGGATCGTCTGCAGGTCGTCATCGGACTTCAGGACCTTGAGCAGGTCGCGGCCGTTCATCCGGGGCATGTTCAGGTCGAGGACGATGAGGTCGGGCCGTGGGGTGCCCGGGGTCCGCAGGTGTTCCAGTGCCGCGACCCCGTCGGTGACCTGGACCAGGTTGCGGGCCCCGCGCTCGGACAGGGCCTCTTCGATGAGCATGGCGTCGGCAAGGTCGTCTTCGACGAGCAGGACGTCGAAGGGGCGGATGGGGGTCGTCATTGTCGGATGCTCCGTGGGTTTCTCGTTGGAGTGGTGGAAGAGCCCCGGCCAGCGGCGCCGGGCACCCTGCCGGGTCATGCCGCAGGCGGCACCGATCTGCGGGTAGCCGGCACCCGTGTGGGCGGCAGTCGCGGCCGCTTCCTGCTGAAGTCGTTCAGTGGCCTGCTTGAGATGATCCAGCACGTGGAGCAGAGTCAAGGCGTGTGCCGGGTCGTCCGATGCCGGGGGCGACGGGGCTTCCAACAGCCGACGGGCGAGGCGCTGCGCGAGATGGCCGACCGCCGCGTCCGCGATGGTGGCTGTCTCCTGCGGAGTGATCCGCGACGCGAAGTCCTTGCCAGGCATACCCGGCACTTTAGGTCCAGGGGCACCCCCGCGACAACAAGGGTTGTCGCCCTCTAAAGTGTGCTGCCCCAACTTTCAAGGCCGTTGGCACAGCGAGGAGTCCACAGGATGACCGGCGATGAGAGGCAATCGCGTGCGCGAGGGCTTTCAGCGTGGACGACCAGGAGGTGGCTTCGCGTGGGGGTGGCCGCCTCCTTGGTGATTCTGGCCCTGCTCGGGGCGGCGGGAGCCTGGGTCCTGGGGCGGACCGAGTCGATCAGTGAGGACATCGTGGACGTGCGGTCTCCCGCGTTGACCATCGCGATCCGTCTGGAAGCGGCCGTGCTCAACCAGGAGACCGGTATCCGCGGCTACGGGCTCACCGGTACTCCGGAGTTCATCACTCCCTACCGGGAGGGGATCACCGAGCAGGAAGCCAACCTCGCGCAACTCACCAAGCTGCTCAAGGACGACCCCGTGGGCCTGGAGGACCTGAAAGCAGTGCAGGATGCCGTCACGAAGTGGCAGGAGAGGGTGGCCCGGCCCATCGCCGCCGCGCCGCCCGGCTTGCCCTCACCGCTGGCCGGTGAACGGGCAGCGGAGGGCAAGGCGGCCTTCGACGACGTACGGGGCGCTCTGAGCGGCCAGCAGGAACGGCTGCGCGCGGAACGCGTACAGGCGAGGGATGACCTGACGGCCACGATGACCTTGCGGAACTGGGTGTTCAGCGCCATCGCGGTACTCATCGTCGTCCTCACGGCTCTGATCTTCGAGGGACTGCGCCGTGGCATCAACAGGCCGCTGGAACGGCTCGGCGTGGACGCCCGAGCCATCTCCGGCGGCGACTTCGGCCATCCCATCACCCTGACGGGCCCGGCGGACCTGCGGCGCCTCAGCGGCGAGATCGACTTCATGCGCCGGCGTCTCGTGCGGGAACTGGCCTTCAGTGAGGAGACCCGGCTGCGCCTGGACGCGCAGGCCGCGGACCTTCAGCGCTCCAACGCCGAGCTGGAGCAGTTCGCGTATGTGGCTTCCCACGACCTGCAGGAGCCGCTGCGCAAGGTCTCCAGCTTCACCCAGCTCCTCCAGCGGCGCTACGGAGGGCAGCTCGACAGCCGGGCCGATCAGTACATCGACTTCGCGGTCGACGGGGCGAACCGCATGCAGATCCTCATCAACGACCTGCTCGACTTCTCCCGGGTCGGGCGGCTGCACAACGCCCACCAGAGCATCGACCTGGACAAGGTGCTGGAAGGGACCCTGTCCGCGCTGAGCGTCGGTATCGAAGAGGCCGGAGCGACGATCACCCACGACCCGTTGCCGACCCTGGTCGCGGACCCCACCCAGCTGGGCATGCTCTGGCAGAACCTCCTCGGCAACGCGGTCAAGTTCCGCCGGCCGGGCGAAGCGCCGAAGATCCATGTCACGGCGGCCCGAGAGGGCGAACTGTGGCGGTTCACCGTCACCGACAACGGCATCGGCATCGCACCGGAGTACGTCGACAAGATCTTCGTGATCTTCCAGCGACTGCACACGAAGGACGCCTACGCGGGCAGCGGAATCGGACTCGCGATGTGCAAGAAGATCGTCGAATTCCACGGCGGTACGATCGCCGTCGACCCGGCGTACCGCGACGGAGCACGCTTCACCTTCACCCTCGCACCCCAACCGCCGGAAAGCTCCGATTCGTCCCCGATGCCGGAGGCCACCAGATCCGACGCGGAGCCGGCAGGATGACCGCAGCGATGACAGCCGCCCCGGAATCGCCCTCCGGCGAGCCGATGTACCGCATCCTCCTGATCGAGGACGACCTGGGCGACGCCCTGCTCGTGGAGGAACTCCTGCACGACACCGGGCTGCGGTTCGCGCTGACCGTTCGGACCAGCCTGGCCGAGGCCCGCACCGAACTGGTCGGCAGCCCGATCGACTGTGTGCTCCTCGACCTCCACCTGCCCGACGTGTCGGGCATAGACGCGGTCACAGCCGTCCGGGCGCTGGCACCGCACACCGCGGTGATCGTCCTGACCGGGCTGTCCGAGGACCGGGCGGGCACCGACGCCATGGCCGCCGGAGCCCAGGACTACCTCGTCAAAGGGAAGGTCGAAGCGGACCTTCTGCAGAGGACGCTGCGCTACGCCGTCTACCGCAACCAGACTGAACGCGCGAGCGCGGAAGCCCAGGCCATCCGGCTGCGGGCGGAAGAGAACGCCCGCCTGGAACGCGGCCTGCTGCCCCAGCCGATCCTCGACACCTCCACAGTGCGGGTGACGTCCCGCTACCTGCCCAGCGCCACGATGGCCCTGCTCGGTGGGGACTTCCTCGACGTGGTGGAAGGAGACGACGGACTGCTGCACGCCGTTGTGGGCGACGTCAGCGGCCACGGTCCCGACGCAGCGGCGCTCGGCGTCTGCCTGCGGATCGCCTGGCGCTCCCTGGTGCTCGGCGGACACCGCGGAGGCGACCTGCTGCACCTCATGGAACGCATCCTGGTCGCCGAGCGGGGCAGCCAGCAACTGTTCGCCACCTGCACCCTCCTCACCCTCGACCAGGACGCCGCCACCGCCACCCTCCATCTCGCCGGGCACCACGAACCGCTCCTCACCACAGCCGAGGGGACCTGGGAGTTGACCGCAGCACACGGCATCGCACTGGGTATCGTCCCCGGGGCCCGCAGCTGGCCCTCCACGGTCGTTCCGCTGCCGCCCACCGGAGCCCTCACCCTCTACACCGATGGCCTCACAGAAGGGCACAACGGGACAAAGGGTGAGCGGCTCGGCGTCGAAGGGCTGCTCGCGCTGATGGGGAACCAGCCGTCGACCGACCCCGCCGTCCACGTCGACCTCCTCATCAAGGAAACCCATGCGCTGAACGCCGGACGGCACTCCGACGACCTGGCAGTGCTCCGCCTCGACTGGGGCAGTGGTCCCACCCGCCTCTGAGAACGGTGTGGAAACAGGCACCGTCGAGCAGACCGTCCCTGACATCGGTTGCACAGCCGCACAGCCGCACAGCCGCACAGCCGCACAGCCGCACAGCCGCACAGCCGCACAGCCGTGCTCGGCGGGGTTCTCGCGAGGCAGCGGGAGTCATGGATGCGCGGGCAGGGGGAAACCGACCGGGCATGGACGCAACGACAACGTCGTGGGCACGGCGCCTGGTTGCCCTGGTCGCGGTCTTCCCTCTCGTCGCGGCGTGCGGCGGCAGCGGAGGAAGTCGCCATGGAAGCGACGGGAACGACGGGAACGACGGCTCATGGGCGGCCGGGGCACAGCCCGCCGTGGCCCGGGGCGCCGACCTGGTGATCAGTACCGACAACGGGGTGCGCCTGCGGCCCGCCGACGGCGACCGGGCCGGCGTCGACCGGCACATCCGGCACCACTGGTCCCACCGGGACGACACCTGGGTGCTCGACCTGTCCTGCCCGACGCGGGGCCCGCACGGCCAGGAGTGTCCCCGTATGCCCGAGGTCGACGTCCCGGCGGGCGCGTCCGTCACCGTCTCCGCCCGCAACGCCGGTATCGATGTGGCCGGTGTCCTCGCGGCACTGGACCTCACGACCGTCAACGGCGATGTGACGGTGACCAGGTCCGGCCGGGGGGACGCCGCCGTCCGGCTGGAGACCCGTAACGGATCCGTGCACGCCGAAACCCTGCGTGCCGGCAAGGTGCACGCCGAAACCGTGAACGGCGACGTGACGCTCGACTGCGCCACGGCTCCGGACCGGGTCGGCGCCGTCTCCACCAACGGCTCGGTGCGGGTCACCGTGCCGCGCGACGCGCCCGCCTACCGGGTCACGGCGACCACCGACAACGGCCGCCCGTCGGTCACCGTCCCCACCGTCGATGTGGACGACGACCGAAGCATGACGCTCACCACCGTCAACGGTGACGTCACGGCCGGCGTCGAGTGAGCCCCGCCAACCCCCTTGTGTCCAACCCCCTCGTGTTTCAAGGATCGACCGTGAGGGGTGTGGCACGAGTCCGGTCGGACGAAGGGCCGGTCTCCAGCAGCAGTTCACCCGCCTCCACGCCCACGCCGAGGTCTCGCGTCACCGAAGCGAGTGTGTCCGCGTCGATGTCGAACACGGCCTCCGCGGTCTCACCCGGCCGGAGCCGGACACGGGCGAATCCGCGCAGTTCCCTCGTCCTGGGCCACGACGAGCCGCCCGACATCCGCCGAACATACAACTGCACGGTCTCGCACACCGGCCGGTGTCCCGTGTTCGTGACAGCGACCGTGCAGGTCAGCGTGGGCGAGTCGAGCGGCACGGAGGTACGGGACAGCTTGGGCGTGCCGTAGGACACCGTCGTGTACGACAGCCCGTGGCCGAACGGGTGACGGGCGGACGCCGGCTGGTCGACGTAACCGCGATAGCCGTGGTCCTTGCCGTTGTAGTGAACGGGCAGTTGTGCCGCCGATCGCGGTACCGACACGGGCAGGCGCCCCTCCGGCTCCGCCCGGCCGAAGAGGATGTCGGCGACCGCCCGGCCACCCCACGGCCCCGGATACCACGCGCTCAGCACGGCGCCCACGGTCCCGGTCCCGGTCCCGGTCTCGGTCCCGGTCTCGGAGAGATCCGGCAGGGCGTGCGGGCGTCCCTGGACCAGGACCACGACGACAGGTGTGCCCGTGGCGGTCACCGACTCGATCAGCCGCAGTTGACCCACGGGCAGGGTCAGTTCCGCCAGATCGACGCCCTCGCCGCAGGTCATGCCGCCCGGCGTGGCCGCACCGACCAGCGCCGCGCCGTTGCGGTCGAACGCCGTGGCGTCGTCGCGGGCACTGGAACCACCCAGCACCAGCACGGCCACATCCGCGGCGGCGGCCAGGGCGACCGCCTCGGGGATCGCGGACAGATCGGCGCCGGTCAGCGCGCACCCCGCGGCATGGGTGATCCCGACCCCCTCGGGGGCGGCCGCGCGGATGCCCCCGAGGACGGTGACGCCCGTTCCGGGCCGCTGAGGCGCGGTGTAGTCGCCGATCTGGTGCGGTACGGAGTCGGCGTTGGGGCCCAGTACGGTGATCCGCCGCGTCGAGGGCCCCAAGGGCAGAGTGTGTCCGTCGTGTTCGAGCAGGACGACGGAGGCTCTGGCGATCCGCTCACTCAACTCCCTTACCGGGAAGGGTGGTTCGTGGACGGGGCGCCCGGACGCGTACGGCTGCTCGAAGAGACCGAGCCGGAACTTGAGGGTGAGGACCCGGGCGACAGCGGTGTCGAGCGTGGCCTCGGGAACGAGGTCACGGGTGACGGCCTCGGCCAGCCGTGGGAAGCCGGCGTCCCACAGACTCAGGTCACAGCCTGCCGCGAGGGCCATGGCACCGGCGGCCACCGGGTCGCCGGTGAGGCGGACCAGACGGTCGATGGCGCCGCCGTCCGCCATGACGATCCCGTCGTAGCCCCACTGGTCGCGCAGGAGCCCGGTCAGCAGGGGCTGACTGGCGACGCAGGGCAGGCCGTCCAGTTCGTTGTACGCCGCCATCACCCCCGCGGCGCCGGCCCGGACGCCCGCGCGCGCCGCCGCGAGGTGGATCTCGTGGAGTTCCCTCGGCCCCAGTTCGGTGGCCGCGCTGTTGCGTCCGCCGACCGTGGCACCCTGCCCGGCGAAATGCTTGAGGACGACCGCGGTGTCCGCCCTGCGCATGCCGCGTACCAGCGCCTGCGTGAACCGGGCCGCCAGATGGGGATCCTCCCCGAAGCATTCCTCGGCGCGCCCCCAGCGCGGGTCGCGCACCAGGTCGAGGGCCGACACGAGCGCGACATGGCCGCCGCGGGCCCGCAGTTCGGCGCCCACGGCCTCGGCGGCCGCCTCGTACAGGTCGGGGTCCCAGGTGGCGCCCACGGCGAGATTGACCGGCAGGACGGTGCCGTCGAGGGCTTGGTGGCCGTGCGGCACCTCTTCGACGAACAGCACCGGCACCCCCAGCCGGGTGTTCTCCACGACGTGGCGCTGCACGTCGTCCGAGACCCGGGCGCCGTCGGCCGCCGTGATGCCGTCGGTGAATCCCACCCCGGACCAGGGGTCGGCGCGCTGCAGCCCGTAGAGGGCGCCCATGCCGTCGTGGGCGGCGACCTCGGTCAGGAAGGCGTCGGTGAGCCGGTGCCCTCCGGACGACGTCCGCTCGTAGGCGTCCCAGCCGTACAGGCGCTGGTTGACCTGGCCGACCTTCTCCTGGAGGGTCATGCGGCCCAGCAGGTCCCGCACCCGGGCCTCGACCGATGTGCCCGCGTCCAGATGGAGCGGGCGGGTCATGTCAGCTCCAGGACGACGACCCCGTACGGCGCGAGCCGTACGTCCGTCGCACGCTCGCCGGAGGTCATGTCGCGCAGGGTGCCGGCCGCCTCCGGGCGCACGGTCAGTTCCTCGGCGGACTGGCTCACCAGCCACACGAAACGCCGCCCGTCCTCGTGCACGAGCAGGTCCGCGCCCACGTACGGGCTGTCGACGGTGACCGGGCGGTCGGCGCCCGCGACGTCGGCGAGCGCCGCATACAGGCGGTGGGTCTGCTCGGGGTTGACGTGGGCGGTGCGGGCGGCCATGTGTTCCAGCGGATAGGTTGCAAGGACGGTGCGGCCCCGTCCGGTCTCGCGTACGAGCAGGGCGGGCCGGCCGTGCGCGTCCACCGCGACCACCCGGGCGTCGCGCGGGACCACCGGCAGATAGGCCCGGCTGTCCTCGTTGCCCGCCACCGGGAAGGTCAGGGTCTCGCCCGCCGCGAGCGGGCCGAAGTCCTCGGTGAAGGTCATCTCCAGTACGTCGTCGGTCACCGGCTCGGCGACCCCGTACGACAGTTGCAGCTCGACCCCGAACAGGCCGTCGAGGTCGTCGAACCACGGCCCGCGCGTGCCGGGGTGCTCGCCGGAGCAGAACGACAGGTAGACCGTCGCCCCCTCCTGTGCCCGGCGTGCCAGTTCACGTCGGGTGCGGGCGGTCAACTGCCGCGTGGCGGGCAGCAGATAGAGCTTGGCGTGGCCGGGAAGGCCGTCGGCCTCGCGTACGAGTCCGGCCGGCAGGTCGGCGGCGCGCGCGGCGACGTACGCCTGGTGCAGCGAGGTGAAGATGAGCGGACGGTCGGCGGGCCTGCTGTAGGGGTATCCGCGTTCCAGGAACGCGGGCACGACCAGCGCGGCGTCGGTGTCGGCCCGTCGGCAGCGGGCGAAGTCGACCGCCTTCAACACGTCGGCGAACGCGGCGAGTTCGAGCAGCGGTGCCTTCGGCGCGCCCTCGCTGTCCGTGATCCCGAAGTGCATCTCGAAGGGGTGGTGGTCGTACGGCGAGCGGTCCCACAGGTCGTCGTAGTCGGTATTGTTCCAGGCGATCCAGCCGGTGGCTCCGCCGAGCAGGGAGTTGTGCAGGGTCTGCCGGTAGTAGACCCCGGCGTTCTCGGCGGAGACGGTGTCGGTGGAGAGGCCGAACTCCTCCAGTACGACGGGCTGTTCCGTCACCGACGCCAGCTCGCACTCGAAGGCCGCCCGGTAGTGCTGGCGGGGCCGGTCCGTGTCCGAGCGGTAGACGTGCGGGCCCACGAAGTCGACGTACTCCGCGGTGTCGCGGAGCGAGAAACCGTTGTCGCGGCCGGTCACCTCGATGCCCCAGGCGCCGTCCCCGAGACTGACGGGCTGGGTCCCGCCGGCGGCGCGTACGGCGTTGCACATGGCCTGCGCCCAGGCCGTGACGACGTCGGAGGAGGGCGGGTTCTCCTGGTAGACGCGGCCGTAGCCGGGCATCTCGTTGGTGATGAGCCAGCCGGTGACCGCGGGGTGGTCCTTGAAGCGGCGGGTCATCTGCGACGCGAACCACGCCTGACGGCCGACCATCCACACGTCCTCGTACAGGTCCCGCCCGCCACGCCAGACGGGATCCCAGTTCTCGCCGGACATGTGGCCGACGATGAAGGTGGGCACGGTGCCCATGCCCGCCTCGGTGTGCGCGTCGAGGAAGTCCGCGAAACGGTCGCACAGGGTGTCGTCGACGCGGTGCGGCTCGGGGTGGAAGTCCGGCCAGTAGAAGAAGGAGCGCGTCATGGTCAGACCGTGCTCGCGCAACACCTCAAGTTCCTCGCGGACCGTCTTCGGGTCGTAGTCGCGCCACATCAGGGGGCCGCCGGTGCGGGACCAGAAGTTGGCGCCGAGCCAGGGCAGTACGGCGGAGTCGTGGGTCAGGTGGGCGCTGTGGCGTCGCATGGTCCTTCTGGTCCTTCTCGGATCGGTCGAGTGGTACGGGTGGTACGGGTGCGTGTGAGGTCTCGTGGCTGGGTCGGGGTCGGGAGCGGCGGGCCGGTCAGCGGGGAGCGGGGCCGGTGGACTCGCGGACGACCAGGCGGGGCCGGTCGTCGAGCTGCTCGGCTTCGACGTCCTCGCCGCAGCGGGCGAGCAGGACACGCGCGGCGGCCGCGCCGACCCGCTGCACCTGCTGGTCGACGGTGGTCAGCCGCGGATGCAGCCAACGGCCGAGGGGCAGGTTGTCGTAGCCGACGACCGAGAGGTCCTCGGGGACGCGCAGGCCCGCACGCTGGGCGGCCCCCATGCCGCACACGGCCATCGAGTCGTTGGCGTACACGATGGCCGTGGGGCGGTCCGCGGTGGCCAGGAGCGCGTCGGTCGCGGCGACCGCCGACACCTCCGAGAAGTCGGTGTGCAGCACGGCGACCGGTCGCACGCCCGCGGAGCGCAGGGCCGCGCCGAAGGCACCGTGGCGCAGCCGGGTGTGCTGCAGCTCCTCGGGACCCGCCACGTAGGCGATGCGCCGGTGGCCGAGTTCCAGGAGGTGGGCGACGACCTCCTCGACGCCGGCCCCCTGCCGGCCGAGGCCGACGCGCGGCACGGCCGCCGCACGGTCGGGGGCGCCGAGAAGCACCGCGGGCAGGCCCAGCCGGGTCAGCAGCGCGGGGCGCGGGTCGTCGGCGCGCGCGTCGGTGAGTACCGCGCCGTCCACCCTGCCCTCGGCGGCGAGCCGCTCGTAGAGGACGTTCTCCTCCTGCGCCCCCGCGACCAGGTGCAGCAGGAGTCCGTAGCCGCGCGGGGCGAGTTCGCCCTCTATACCGGTGATCAGTTCGCTGAAGTGGGGGTCCGCGCCCAGTACGTCGGTGGGGCGCCGGACGACCAGGGCGAGCGTACGGGTGCGGGCGCTGCGCAGTGCGGCGGCGGGCGCGCTCGGCGACCAGCCCAGCTCCAGTGCGGTGTCCAGGATGCGGCGGCGGGTCGGCCCGGACAGTCGCCCCTTGTCGTTGAAGGCCTGGGACACGGCCGCGGTCGACACTCCGGCGGCTGCCGCGACGGCCTTGATGGTGGGGCGCCTGACGGGCTGGGCGGACCCCGCAGGGGCAGACCCCTCAGGGGTGCCGGCGGACGTACTCACAGCTTCACCGCCCCGCTGACGAGCGCCTGCTGCATGCGCTTCTGCAGCATCGTGTAGACGATCCACACCGGTACGAGGGTGAGGACCGTGCCGGCGGTGAGGACGCCGTAGTCGGTTCCGGTGATCG
This sequence comes from Streptomyces sp. NPDC048484, assembly GCF_040651415.1. Classification (NCBI taxonomy): domain Bacteria; kingdom Bacillati; phylum Actinomycetota; class Actinomycetes; order Kitasatosporales; family Streptomycetaceae; genus Streptomyces; species Streptomyces sp. NPDC048484. The sequence continues at coordinate 80,473 of NZ_JBEZJY010000037.1, read as the reverse complement.
ACTTCAGAGTGGGCAGGGCGACCTGGACCGTGCGCTGCGCGGGGTCGGGTCCGATGATCACGAGTGAGTACAGGTACTCGTTCCAGAAGGTGAGGAAGTTCAGCAGCAGGACGGTCGCGATGCCGGGCATGCACATCGGGATGTAGACATGCCGCAGGACCGCGTACGTGGAGGCGCCGTCCATGCGCGCGGCCTCCTCCATCTCCTTGGGGATGGTCCGCATGAACTGCACCAGGATCACCACGGACAGCGGCATCGCGGTCGCGGGCAGGAACAGCACCATGAACGTACGGGTGTGGAACAGGCCGGTCGCCGCGGCCAGCAGGAACGTCGGGAAGAGCGCGGCGAAGGTGGGGATGAGGAAGCCGAGCGAGAAGACCTTTTCCATGACGGAGGCGGCACGGCCGGTGGACCGGGCGAGGGCGAACGCCGCGGGCAGCGCGAGCGCCAGGGTCAGGACGAGGGCGAAGACCGTCACCAGCGCCGAGTTGACGACGGCGAGTCCCAGGTCGGCGCTGTCGAAGGCGGTGCGGAAGTTGCCGAGACCGAACGAGGTCGGCAGGGCGAAGGGGTGCGCGAAGATCTCGTCGTTCGTCTTGAAGGCCGAAGCGAGGAAGTAGTACAGCGGCACGATCAGCAGGACCGCGTAGGACCACACCAGGATGTGCGCGGGCAGCCAGCGCTTGCCGAGCTTCATGGTGAGCGGCTCCGATCAGTAGTTCTGGCGGAATGCGCGGCGGATGGTGAGCAGTCCGACGAGCCCGGCGAGGAAGAGGATGACGCCGACGGTCTGGCTGTAGCCCAGGTCGGCCGCGATGAACGCCTTCTGGTAGACGAGGAACGACAGGGTGGTCGACGAGCTGCCGGGCCCGCCCTGGGTGAGCAGCAGGACGTGCTGGGCGGACCCGAAGAGCGTCCAGAGGAACTGGAGCATCGTCACCACGCCGACGTAGTCGCGGATGACGGGGAAGTGGATGAGCCACATCGTGCGCCAGTGCCCGGCGCCGTCGAGCTGGGCCGCCTCGCCGAGTTCGTCGGGCACGCTGCCGAGGCGGGCCGCGAACAGTACGGCGGTGAAGCCGATTCCGGCCCATACGTCCAGGGCGATCAGACACGCCAGGGCGGTGGACGGCGAGGCGAGCCAGGCGTCGGTCAGCGAGCCGAGGCCGACCGACTCCAGGGCCCCGTTGGCAAGGCCGTCCGGGGACAGGGCGGCGTAGAACACCATGGCCTTCGCCGGGGTCGAGATGAGCCCCGGGATGAAGAGCAGGTAGCGGATGACCCGGTGTCCCGGCGGCTTCTGCGCGACGTAGTAGCCCAGCATGTAGGCGCACACGATCATGATCGGCAGGGCGACGGCGAGTTGGACCGCGGTGTTGCGCACCGCGTCCCAGAAGACCGGGTCGTCGAGGACGGTACGGACGTTGCCGAGGCCGGCGAACGACACCGGTTGCAGCATGCCCGGCCAGTGCAGGGCGGCGACCACGAAGATCGCGATCATCGGGCCGACCATGAAGACCAGGTACCAGACCAGGGCCGGGACGGCGAGGCCGGTGCCGCCCTGCCGGGGCGGGCGCCGCCCGGTGGTGGCGGACGGCGGGCCGGGGCGGCGGACCGTGGTGTCGCCCGGTGGGGGCGTCAACGTCGTCATGCGGTGACTCCGATGGACTGAGGCGCGGGACGCGGGGCAGGGCACGCGTGCGGGTACGGGGACAGGTACTGGGGCAGGTACGGGGACTGGTACGGGAGGTTCACGCGGAGCGGTACGCCGCTTCGAGCGCGCCGCGGACCTTGGCGGCGCCGGTGCCGCGGGTGAAGGACGTACTGGTCGCGGTGATGAGCGGCTGGGTCGCCGTGGGCGGCACGTACACGTCGGGCAGCAGGACCTGGCTGACGTCGTCCCCCAGCCGCTGGGCGGCCGCGACCAGCGGGAAGTCCGTACTGACCGTGGCCGAGCGCAGCGCCATGTCGCGGCCGCTCTCCCGGATGAACCGGGACACGGTGTCGGGGCGGTACATGAAGCGCAGGAACTTCTCGACGGCGTCGATCTTCTTCGTGCCGTTCGGGCTGATCCAGAACCCGATCAGGGTGTACGTCCGCAGGATCGTCGGCCGCTCGTGGGCGGCGCCCCCGGCGAGCGGCCAGCCGCCCACGTCCGTGTGGCGTGCGACGGGTTCCGGCACCTTCGCGAGCGCCGACGACATCGCCGACTGGATGGCGGCGCCCTGCGTGTTGTACTGCGTGGTCATCGAGTCCGAGGTCAGGCCCTGCGCCTTGTCGACGAACACTCCGGCGTCGCGCAGCTCGACGAAGTACTCGATGCCCTCCTTCGCGCCCCTGCTCCCGCTGAAGTCGCCGGTGGAGTAGACGTGCCGGGCCTCGTCCTCGGTGAGGAAGGTCTGGATGATCTGGGCGAGGAGCTTCTGCCCGGTCCAGTCGTTGCCGCCGGCCGTGACGGGGCCGATGCCCTTGGCGCGCAGTTTGCGGGACGCGGCGATCAGCTGGTCGCCGGTGACCGGGATCTCGTCCACTCCGGCCTTGTCGAGAAGCGACCTGTTGTACGCGACCGGCCAGTTGGTGGCGAAGTAGGGAAAGGCCCGCAGTCTCTTCCTGCTGTCGGTCCAGGCGTCCAGGGCCACCGGCAGCACCCGCTCGCGCAGCCCCCAGTCGTCCAGGTAGTCCTTGACGTCGACTGTCGCGCCGACATCCGTCCAGGCCAGGGTCTTGTCGTACAGGTTGACCATGACCACGTCCGGTTCCTTACGGGCCAGCCGGGAGGTTTCGTAGACCTGGGCGAGGTCGTCGCCGTTGACGAGGTTCTTGACCTTGAGTCCCGGGTTCTCCTTGCGGAAGCGGTCCAGGGATGCCAGATAGGTGGGCGATCCGGGCGCGGTGGTGCCCAGCTGGCTGTGTACGACGAGTGTGTCGGGATCGGAGTCCGCCGCGGTCAGCGCGGAACAGCCGGACAGAGCGGGCAGAGCGGTCGCGGCGGCAAGGCCGGAACCGGCGGCGATGAAGCCGCGCCGAGTCAGCGGTGAGCGCACAGCGGGGTGTCTCCAACCATGGCGGTTAACGAGTGGTTAATCGATGTACCTGCGAGAGTGCGAGGACTTTAGGAGGGGTTCCGCGTGGGGTCAAGACCCGTGGAGGGTGCGCAGGCCGTCACGGGCGTCGGGGTCCGGCCGGATCCGCCCTCTGGGTCTGTGTCTGCTGGGCCTGTCTGCTGTGCCTGTGTCTGCTCGTGCCAGGCCTGTGTCCGGCTTTCCCGTTCAGAGCGTGTCAGTGCCCGGGGCCAGGTACTGCGTCTGCAGAAAGTCCTTGAGGCACAGGGCGGCGAAGGTCGACGCGACATATTTCCAACGATCGTCCTTCACGTCGTCGCCGTGATCGCTGATCCCTCGGAAGATCAACCAGGGCAGGTCGTGCACAGTACGGGCGAAACCATATGATTCCTGGTCCGCTGCGCAGATCGCGTTGTCATTGTCCCTGAGCCTGCGAAGGAAATTTCCGTCCCTGAGGACCTTCTCGCCCGACGTGATCGTCGCGTTGTCTTTCACGATGTGCGGACGGTGCCCGATTTCGAGTCCCTCGGGCAGGTCGTCGCTGTTGAGCCCGCGCAGGAATCGATTGACTTCATCATGGTAGTTGGTGCGATTCGGGTTGTAATGGAAGATCCCGTACCCGTAGGTGTCGGAGTCCTGCGCGTACTGCGGGCGGGGCTCGACGACCGCGCCCAGGCGGGCCGACTCGTAGTAGTGGACCCGTCTGGCGACCACTACGTCACCGCGCTGGACCTGGCCCGGAACGCCTGCCGCGATACCGAGGAGAAACACCACTTTGGGCGCGTACTGTTCCAGCAGGGCTTGGATACACCGCACAATGTGAATGTTGTAAGGTTCGCCGGACGCCGTGATGATCACGGACAGTGATTCGCGGCTTCTGCGGGCGGGCACGCGCGTGGGGTAGAACCGCTGCCCGCCGGCCGATCTGAACACCTCGCCGTTGAGGCCGAACACGGAGAGCGTGGCATCGAGTTCTTCCGGCAGCACCGTGACCACCGCGACGTCGACGGCTTCCTTCGTATGACGGAAGTCCGCGTCTTCCTTGACCCCGGCCAATTCGGGGGGAAGGAACGAGTTGATGACCTTGCGGTCGAGATAGGCCCGAAGTTCGGGTGGCAGCTGCTTCGACCTACGTGCGTAGTCGGCAACCAGCAGGCTGCGTTTCACCTGGCCGTTTCCACCGACTGCGCTTCCCGAGCGAGTGGTCGACCTCCAGACATCCCGCTTGGTGTCGAGGATGTGGGCAAGGGCTCGACATGCCTGCTCCGGGTTCTCCTCCGCCAGAAGATCAGGAGGTGTCGCAAGCCATGAGTTGTCGTCCGTCACGGTCCGCTCCTTCTGGCCCTGATCTTGTACAGGGGGTACACCGGAAGGCCGTCGAGGTCCTGTTCATCGGAGAAATCGAGGATGGGCACCAACGCGATCGGCTCCACTCCGAACTGCTGGAGAATCGATCGAATTGCACGTGCGGTAGTGCCTCGCGCACGGAACTCGTCAAGAATCAGCGCCTTCTTCCGGCGCCTTCCCAGATGTCGCAGTTGTCGTTGCCAGTCCTCATCTGCTGTCGCCGTCAGACGCTCCTCGGAATCCGAGTCGTCCAGGACGTCACGAGGGATCCGGATGGTGATCTGTCGGTTCTCCATCAACACCCCGAGCCTGACGACCAGTTTCTCGATGCGCTCCTCCTGTGGGCAGACGAAGATCGGATCGAGTTGCTCCCCGAGAGCTTTTGACAGGGAGATGGCCTTCAGGGCGATCCAGTCGCCGTACACCTCGAAGACATGCCCCATGTCCGGATGGTATGAGAAGAAGGTGTCGGCATCATGAGGTCCGAACTCCTCGGGGCGCCAGCGTGACCCGAGAAAGATGTTCCAGACGTCGTAACTCCGCAGCGCCTGAAGGTGGTCTTCCAACGGATTCGTATGTCTGAGTCCGATCCGGCACTGCTCGCAGCTCTCGCGGGGCACCTTCGCGCGGTTGAACCGTGTGATTTCATCACAGGGCAGAGGCCCGCCGGACATGTCGAGACCCTGGTCGGTGACGATGATCGCCAATGCCCGGGAGGCCAGTTCAACACCTCGGCCGCGTAGAAGCCGGACCACGTTCTCGTAAGTACGGCCAGTGTGGACCACGTTGAAGAAGAGCACCGCCGTCCCGGTGATCTCAAGGCTGGTCACCTGCTCACTCGACTTGACGCGACGCCAGGTACAGCCGAGGGCGGTGGCCACACCGGCGATCGCGTCGTGCAGATATGTGGTGCCTGATTCGACGCTGATGAGCGTCAGGCCCTTCGGATCGGCCAGGGCGGGCGCGAAGTGCTTCTTCAGCCATCGCTCGGCCATCATCCCGATCTCCTCCACGGCCTGCCCCATGTCGAAGAAGTACCGCGAGCAGTGCGGGATGTCCCGGTTGCCGAAGTCGTAATGTCCCAGCCTCCGGATGACTTTCGTCTCCAAGCGCTGCTTCAGGGACTCGTCCGACGGGGCCCGATGCGCGGCGTACTCCTCCGCGAAACCGTGGCCAAGGCTCTTTGTGCCGCCGTGTGCCCACTCACAGGATCCGTCGTCCGCGATGACGACGATCTTTCCGGCACGGCTGACACTTTCCCCCGAGGACCGCAAGGGAACCCAGAAGTCCGAGGTCTCGGAGGGGCGCTTCCGGACCAGAATCGCGAGCACACGGCGGGAACCGACAGCTATCCACTCCTGCGCGATGACCGCGATGCGGTACAGCAGCGATTCTTCAAGGAGACTGTATGGATTGCCCGTCAGGTCGAGGATCAGGTACCTGGTCCCCCGGCTCACGGGAAGTTGGCCCGTGAGGTGCCTGTGGATCTCGAAATTCCGGGAGTGGAATTCCTCGGAGGTCACGTAGATCGTGTGCTTCGGGGGAATGAGGCGAATAGGCTCCTGCGCGAGTTGGCCGCCGAGCCATCGATAGACGTCGAGGATGTTCTCGTGGACAGGTTCCGGAGCGGCCCTTCTGACCATGATCTTCTGTACGGCGAGGTCAGACATTGTGCACCGGTAGCCGTACCGATATCAGGTTTCCCAACTGCGCAGGCAGAGCGGCGTTCTGCGTCGCCCGAACCTGATAGCGCGCGCCGTCGAAATCCGGGGCGCTCTGAACGGTCAGGCATGTGCCGCCCGTGCGGATCTGAAGACTGCCTCCGAATACGTCGATCGCTGTCCTGTAGAGCGTGTAGATTCCCTGTCCGGCCTGGGGATATCCGGTCGGAGGGACAAGGAGCGGCGTGCCGGCCACCATTTCGGCGAGCAGTACCTCGGAATCCGCAGCGCTCGGGCCGGGCAGCCACCTCGAATCGTAGTTCCTCCGGCTCCGGGTCCAGCCTTCGGAGTCGACGACCAACTGGGCCGACACGCGAGAGTTTCCCTCAAATTCCTTCTCACCGCCCGCCAGCCGCTCCCGAAGCGATGCGATCAGTGTGACGTCGTTGTCCCACACCCCGATGGTGAGTATCCCGTTTCCGTCATCGACCCACGGTGCAGGCAGCTCCATCTGTGAGCCGGCCACGCCCAGCCGCGCGGAACGGTGCGCGACAACGCTGTTGAGCAGTTCGGGAACGAGTACGCGCGCAACATCGGATGCCGACCCCTTGAGAACTCTCTGCAGGAGTTGGACCAGTGCGTAGCCGGTCCAGCGGGCGGTCTCGTCCTCGACGAACTGGAGGCGGCTCATCGCATCGTCCAACCGGTACGGACATATCCCGAAGTTCTGTCGCTCGACGAGATAGGGCAGGACACTCGACCGAAGGTTGTCGACCCCGTGACTCGACGGCTCCTGCGTTTCCGGCCAGTTTTCCCCGAAGTAGGTTTCGTCTTCCTCGGAGACGAGGAGGCGGAACGGAGTGCGGGTCACGGCCGACACCGCGTCCGGGAACCTCCAAAGCCGCAGGCAATGCCGCGCCGCCGCGTTCCTGGGAAGCCGGAACCGGGTCTCGCCGCCGGAGTCCTTGCGCATCGCCGCGACAGACAACACCCGCAGCATCGCGATGACATCGAACGTCACTGCCGTACTGAGGTCGATCCACACTGTCTCTGCAGTCACCAGAAGCGGGGAAGCGGCTGTGCATTTCTCGTCCACCTTCTCGACCGAGATGTGCCCGCCGAGGTGCATGCTGAGCGTGTTTTCGATGGGAGTGAGACCTTCGGCGCGCATGTTCCCCCGAACTGCATGACGGTACGTTCTCGAACGATCACCGAAAGTATTCAATAGTACTGGCGAAGTACCGCAGTGGCCAGCCGTTCACCCGAAGGTCATGCCTCGACGGCCGCGCGTCGACCGGCCTCGAAGCCGGCTGCCTCCATCCGGTGGGGTGGGCCGGTGTCAGTCGGCGGCCACCTGTCGACGGGCTGTGATGCCGGTGAGGATCAGGTCGATGCCGGCGACGAACTCTGTCCGGTCGTCGTGGTCGCGTAGTTGGTCTGCGACGTTTCGGGTGAACGGGTATGCGTCGGGATCGAGGTCCGCCCATGCGGCCGAGGTGGTGTCGAGGAACTCGGTGCGGTTCGTGCCCGGCTGCCGTGCCAGGTGTGTCTGGGTGTTGGCCGCGTTCTGTCCACCCACTCCGAGGATGTAGTTCAGCAGGGAGGACGCCGCGGTGAACTGGGCGGCGTGGGGTACACCGAGCGCTTGTACCTGGCGTCCGAGGTGTTCGAAGACTCGCAGGAGAGGCGACTGCCCCGGGGCCCGGGCGAGCTGCGTGCCGATCCACGGGTGGGCCTCGATCGCGTCGAACACGCCGAGTGCGAGTCCGCGGATCGCTTCCTGCGGCGTCGTGCCGGCGGCGGTGTCGGCGCTGTCGGTGGCAGCGGCAGTGTCGTTGGTGTCGGCGGTCATGATGCCGGCGACGACGGCGTCGGTGGCGGCATTGAGGAGTTCGTCCTTGCCCGAGACGTGCCAGTAGATCGCACCTGGCCCGGTGGCGAGGCGTTCGGCCAGAGCGCGAAATGTGAGTCCGCCCTCGCCCGCCGTATCGAGAAGCCCGATCGCGGCCTCGATGATGCGCTCCCGGGAGAGCGGTTCCTCTCGTCGCTCTGTGCGACGTGTCCTGGCTGCCATGCCCACATCCTGACACAGCCCTGGAACGCTGTTCCAGCTTGACATCTATGGAACGCCGTTCCAGGCTGGGACTGGAACGACGTTCCATAGATGACCTGCCGGGTGTCCGCCCGGCAGACGTGCGACACACAAGGAATCACCATGACCACTGACGTCACGATCATCGGCGCCGGCCTCGGCGGCCTCACGCTGGCTCGCGTCCTCCACGTGCACGGCATCCCGGCGACGGTCTACGAGGCGGAGCCCTCGGCGGCCGCTCGCTCGCAGGGCGGGATGCTCGACATCCACGAGTACAACGGTCAACCGGCTCTTCGGGCGGCAGGCCTGATGGACGAGTTCCGCAGCCTCATCCTGGAAGGCCGCCAGGCGACGCGGGTCCTCGACCGGGAAGGAAACGTTCTGGTCGACATACCCGACGACGGCACGCGTGGACGCCCCGAGGTGCAGCGCGGCGAGTTGCGGCAGGTCCTGCTCGACTCGCTCCCGGCAGGCACCGTCCGATGGGGCCACAAGGTCAGCGGTGTCCGTGCCCTCGGTGACAGCCGCCACGAGGTGACCTTCTCCGACGGAACCACCCTTGTCACGAGCCTGCTCGTCGGCGCCGACGGCGCGTGGTCACGAGTGAGGCCGCTGCTCTCCGACGCCACACCCGAGTACGTCGGCGCGTCGTTCGTCGAGACCCACCCGTTCGACAGTGACGCCCGGCATCCCGCCGGCGCGAAAGCGGTCGGCGGCGGGGCGATGTTCGCGCTCGCGCCGGGGAGGGGGATACACGCTCACCGTGAGAGGGGCGGAACTCTCCACGCCTACATCACGCTCAACAAGCCGCAGGACTGGTTCGCGAGTATCGACTTCACCGACTCCGCCGCGGTCAGGGCGGTGATCGCGGCGGAGTTCGACGGCTGGGCTCCGGAGCTCACGGCGCTGATCACGGCCGGCGAGACCGCACCGGTACTGCGCCCCGTCCACACCCTGCCCATGGGGCACCGGTGGGACCGTGTGCCCGGCGTGACCCTGCTCGGCGACGCGGCCCACCTGATGGTCCCGTCCGGCGAAGGCGCCAACCTGGCCATGTACGACGGCGCCGAACTCGGCCGGGCCATCGCCGCGCACCGCCACGATGTCGAGGCCGCGCTGAGTGAGTACGAGCGAGCCCTGTTCCCCCGAGGTGTCGAGGCCGCCGCCGAGGCCGCCGACATCTTCCGGCTCTGCTTCCTCGACGACAACGCACCCCAGGGCTTGGTCGACTTGTTCACCGGACACGAGCAGCGCCAGTAGAGCTAAGGAGAACTCGGAGTCCAGAAGCTCCAGGACCAGGACGGGCGGAGCGCGTTGTCAGGGGCTCTCACCCCACCGGGGTGTCCAGCGGGCGCAGTTCGTCCGCGTACGAGACGGAGACCCGGCGCATCAGCCCGTCCTCGGTGATGTCGTACTGCCCCATGCGCAACAGCGGCGGCGAGTACGCGTGCAGGGACACCGCGTCGTCGGTGGCGCCGGTGAGGCGGTGGATGTGCTCGGGGCCGAAGCAGAAGGACTTGCCGGCGTCGACCGTGACGGACAGGTGGCTGCCGCCGATGCGCGGGTTGGACTCGTTCAGTGCGCCCTGCACGACGCTGACCGCGCCGGAGGACAGGTCGTGGTCGTGCCAGCCGGTGTCGTTCTGCCGGGTCCAGCACAGCAGCCAGACGTCGACGTACTCGTCGCGGTACAGGGAGGCGTAGTGCCGTTCCTCGTCGGAGAAGGCGACCTGCGCCCGCCACAGGCCCGGGCGGGCGGCGAGGTCGTCGACGAGGGCCTGGAGCTCACGCTTGTCCAGGGTGCGGTCCGGCAGGGATCCGTACGTCATGGAGGCGCTCCCTTCGTGATGGTGTCCGCCGCACGCCGTGGGCGCGGCCGTGCAGCGGACGGGCGGGGTTGACGGTGCGCAGCGCGAGGACAGCGGCGTCCGCGCCGAGGAGGTCGGTGGAGGTCAGTGCGAGGCGGGGGAGGGGCTGGAGTGACTTGGCCGAGGGAGGTTAAGCGCTTCAGTGATGCGGTTAAATTAAGCGGTTAACAAGATGCCGTGTCAAGCCTTCGCGCACCGTGCGGACAGTCACCGGTAGGCTTCACCGCATGGCCAGGCCAAACAAGCGCACCACCCTCAGGGAGGTGGCCGAGGCCACCGGCCTTTCCACCGCCGCCGTCTCCTACGCCCTGCGCGGCAAGCAGGTCTCGAAAGAGACCGAGGAACGAGTACGCAAGGCCGCCGCCGACCTCGGTTACGAGGCCGACCCCATCGCCCGCGCTCTGGCCAGTGGCCGCACGAGCATGGTCGGGGTCCTCGCCGGCGACCTCCAGGACCTCTGGCAGCAACAGCTGATGGCCGCGATCGGCCGCGAACTCCTCGTCGGCGACCGCTACGCCCTCATCCTGGACGCCGGCGCGGACCCCGGCCGGGAACTCGCCCTCGCCAAACGACTGCGCGATCAGCGTGTGGACGCCCTGCTCGTCTCTCCTGTGGACCCCTCCGCGGAGGGGTGGGCGCCGATCGCCGACGCTCTGCCGGTCGTGGCCATAGGTGACTCCCTCAGCCGCGCCCGCACCGCCGGGCAGGTCATCTTCGACAACAGGGCCGGTATCGACGCCGTACTGCAATACCTGCACGCCCTCGGCCACCGCCGGGTCACCGTGCTCACCCCGACCCGGCCCAGCACCCCCGACCGCCCCGCCGACGTCTACGTGCGGGAGGCCGCCGACCGTCTCGGACTGTGTGTCGAACTCGTCCCCTGTCCGCAGGAGTTGGGCGAGGCGACGGCGGTGGCACGGGACGTCCTGGACCGGGGGAGAGGCGCCACCGCCGTCTTCTGCTTCTCCGACTCCCTCGCCTACGGGGTGTACGCGGCCGCGGCGGAGGCCTCGCTCCACGTCGGGCGGGACATCTCCGTGGTCGGCTTCGACGACCACCCCGTCTCCCGTGTCCTCACGCCCCCGCTCACCACCGTCGACTGGGGGCTGGCCGAGATCGCCAAGGAAGCGGCCCGGCTGACCGTCGCGGCGATCGAAGGCAGACGGGTCCGCAGGAAGCGCATCCTGTGCGCACCGCGGATGAGCGAACGCGGCTCGGCCGTACGCCTCTGAGGTGCGGCCTGGCCCACATCGACGCGGTAGTCGACCAGGCCGACAACGTACGGTTCAGCGAGGTGAACGCGCGTCTGCGCGCCATGCAAGAACACGGGTTCGCTCGGGATTCCCGGATCAAGTGGCGCTCTGTTCCTGGCGACTTCCCCGCATGGCACCGCGTGTATGCCTCCTTCCGCAGGTGGCAAAAGAACGGCCTGGTCAAGGAGATGCACGACGGCTGCGCGGAAAGGTCCGCGAGGCCCAGGGCCGGGAGACGGAGCCGACCGCGTACGAGTGGCCGTCAGCGGTGAGGATGGCGGTGGGGGCGCGGTCCGTGCCGAGGTGGACGCACCGGTGTTGTTCGGTGGCATGACCTTCGCCCACGGCGGCGTCCTGCACGCCGATGGTGACGGGGTGGGCCGGTTGCCGGGCGGCTGAGCGGCTATGACGCTCGTTGTCCCGCGTCCGGATCCCGCGTCTGGCCGCCGCAGAGGGCCAGGCTCCTCGAGCGGATACTCGGTGTGGTCAGACATCTCATGTCGTTCGACGTCAGGCGGGATGGGGGTGTGCGTGGTGTGACCAGGCGGTTGCTTCGTCGTAGTGGGTGGCGGAGGGCGGGGTCGTAGCCGACCTCGCGGGCGCGTTGTTCGGCGTTCTCCAACACGTTGATTCAACAGGAAGACATCACACGTCGGCATGGTCCGGCAGTGGGGCGCCTGGCTCCCCGGCTCCGCGCCGGACGCGCGGCCGGTGTCACTCCCAGATCACGATGTTGCGACGGACCGGAACCGTCGTGGCGTCGGTGGCGAAGAGTTCCGGTGAATGGGCGCGAATGCGTTCGATGTCGTTGAAGACGGCCCGCAGGTGCGTGCGCATGGCGGTGCGGGCGAGCGGGATGTCTCCTGCTGCGACGGCGTCCAGGATTTCCAGGTGCTGGATGGCGAACACGGTCGGCGACACGTTCTCATGGAGGCCGAGGCGTCGCGCCCGGTCCAGGTGGCCCTTGGCCCCGGCCACCGTGGTCCAGACGTTGCCATGACCGCTGAGCCGCATCAGACCCTGGTGGAAGGACTCGTCCAGGGCGAAGAACTCCTCCAGGCCGAGTTCCGTGTGCTGCTGGCGCTCAAGGTTGTCCCGCAGCTCGGCGAGGACCGCGGGATCGAGCTGAGCGGGCAGGTCCTCCAGCGAGGCCAGCTCCACCGCCTCCCGCAAGAACTGCGCGTCCGCGACCTGTGCGGGGTCCACCCGCGACACGAAGGACCCGATCTTCGGGAAGACCTGTACCAGGCCTTCCTGGGCCAGCAGGATCAAACTCTCCCGCACCGGGGTGCGACTGACTCCCAGTGAGACGGCGATCTCGTTCTCCGAGAGGGCCGCGCCCGGGGCGAGTTCGAGGGTCAGGACCATCTGGCGCAGCTTCAGGTAGATGTCGCGCCTGCTCGTCCGCCGCCCGTTCGATTGAGCCATGCGCCCATCCTACGTAGCGCGGGGGAGGGGTCTTGCTCATCTATGCGACCAGTGCTTGTATACAAGTACTGCACGACACGTTGCCGGGGTGGTCGGGACCATCGGCTCGGCAGCCGTCCCCGCCGTAAGGAGAGCCGCCAGTGAACAGGATCGAGCGGGTCGAGGTGCTCGTCGCCTCCCCGGGGCGCACGTTCGTCACGTTGCGCATCACCACCACGGACGGGGTCACCGGACTCGGTGACGCCACACTCAACGGTCGAGAGCTGGCGGTCGCGAGCTATCTCCGCGATCACGTGGTCCCGCTGCTGATCGGCAGGGACGCCGACCGCATCGAGGACACCTGGCAGTACCTCTACAAGGGCGCGTACTGGAGGCGCGGACCGGTCACCATGACCGCGATCGCCGCCGTCGACACCGCCCTGTGGGACATCAAGGGCAAGATCGCCGAACTGCCCGTCTACCAGCTGCTGGGCGGTCGCTCCCGGGACGGCGTCCTGGTCTACTCGCACGCCAGCGGCACCGACGTGCCCTCACTGCTGGACGACGTCGGGCGCTATCTGGAACTGGGCTACAAAGCCGTACGGGCGCAGGCCGCCGTGCCCGACGTCGGCGGCACGTACGGAGTGCGCAAGGGCAAGGTCTACGAGCCGGCGGCCACCGAGCTGCCGGACGAGCAGCCGTGGGACACCGAGGCATATCTCCAGTTCGCGCCCACGTACCTGGAGGCCGTCCGGGAGCGCTTCGGCTTCGGTTTCCACCTCCTGCACGATGTGCACCACCGGCTCACGCCCATCGAGGCGGCCCGGTTCGGCAAGAGCGTCGAGAGTTGCCGGCTGTTCTGGATGGAGGACCCGACCCCGGCCGAGAACCAGGAGGCCTTCCGGCTCATCCGGCAGCACACCACGACGCCGATCGCGGTCGGCGAGGTGATGAACTCGATTTGGGACGTCCAGCAGCTCATCACCGAACAACTCGTCGACTACGTCCGCACGACAGTCGTCCACGCGGGCGGTATCACCCATCTGCGGCGGATCTTCGACCTTGCCGCCCTCTACCAGGTGCGCACCGGCTCCCACGGAGCGACCGACCTGTCCCCGGTCAGCATGGCCGCCGCCGTGCATCTCGACATCACCGTGCCGAACTTCGGTATCCAGGAGTACATGGGACACGCGGACGAGACCGCCGAGGTGTTCCGCACGGGCGTCACGTTCGCGGACGGCATGCTCCACCCCTCCGACGAACCGGGCCTCGGCGTCGAGTACGACGACAAGGCCGCCGAGCGCTTCCCCTACCAGCGCCGCTACCTCCCGGTCGCGCGTCGCCTCGACGGCTCGGTGCACGACTGGTGAGCACCGACATCCGACCGCCGCTGAACCGCATGTCGCTCGCCGGGCTCGCACCCGGCCTGCGGCCCGTGATCGACCCGGCCGAACTGCGCACGCGCGTCGTCCACTTCGGCCTCGGTGCCTTCCACCGGGCCCACCAGGCCGTGTACACCGAGCACGCCGCCGCACGCTCCGGCGAGCCCTGGGGCATCACCGCGGTCGCGCCCCGATCCGTCGAGACCGTACGAGCGCTGCGGGAGCAGGACTGCCTGTACTCGCTCACCGAACGCCGTCCGGACGGTCACCGTTCCCGCGTGGTGGGCTCCGTCGTCGGCGCCCTCGCCATGGGACCCGACGCCAGGGCCGTGGACGCCCTGCTCACCGATCCCGAGGTGACAGTGGTGACCCTGACCGTGACGGAGAAGGGCTACCACCGTTCTCCGGCGACCGGTGGCCTGGACACCGGGGCCCCGCCCGTTGCCGCCGATCTCTCCGCGGACCCCGGCGGACCCCTCACCACGGTGATCGGGCGACTGGCCGCCGGGCTGGCGGCACGGATGCGCGCGGGCGCCCCGCCGATCAGCGTCGTGTCCTGCGACAACATGGCGGACAACGGCGCGTCGCTGCGTCGCGGCATCCACGACTTCGTCCGCGCCTCCACCTGGCCGGACCGAACGCACATCCTGGACCGGATGACCGAAACGGTCGCCTTCCCCGCGACGGTCGTGGACCGGATCGTGCCCGCGACCGACGAGTCGGACCGGGCCGCCGCCCTCGCCTCGCTCGGGCTGCGTGATGCGCTGCCCGTGGCGGCCGAGCCGTACCGGCAGTGGGTGCTGCAGGATTCATTCGCCGGGCCCCGGCCGCCCTGGGAGCTCGACGGGGCACTGTTCGTCGAGGATGTCGCGCCCTACCAGCTCACCAAGTTGCGTCTGCTGAACGGTTCCCACTCGGCCCTCGCCTACCTCGGCACCGCCGCGGGCCTCACCACGATCGCCGACACCATGGCGACCGACTGGGGCGAGGATCTCGTCCGGGCGCTGTGCGCGGAGGTTGCCCACACCCTCCCCTCGGGCGGCCCCGACCCGACCGCGTACGCCGAGGACCTCGTCGTACGCTTCCGCAATCCCGCGATGCGGCACCGGCTGCTCCAGATCGGCTCCGACGGATCGCTGAAGATCACGGAGCGTTGGCTGCCGGCTCTGCGTGAACTGCGCGCCCGCGGCACGCGCACTCCGGTCCTGGAGCTGGCCCTTGCCGCCTGGGCGCTCGGCACTCGCCGGGCCGACGCGCTCCCGGACCCCGCGGCCGACACGCTCGCCGCCTGTTGGGGGTCCACGGCCAATCCGTCCGACACGGTACGCGCGCTGCTGCGAGCCGTCGGCGCGAACGATCTGGCGGACGACGACGTCCTCACCGCCGCTGTCGCGGACCGGTTTCCCGGGTTGCGGGCCGGACGCGTCGAACTCTGAGCCCGCACACCCCCCACCCACACACACCGAGAGCCGCACTTCACTCCCCGAACAACGGAGTTCACGATGAAGGACAGCGCCACGGCTGCCCAGCAGGCACCTTCCGAGAAGCGCACCACGCGCGATCTGACCCGGGCCGCCGTCTCGGGCTGGCTCGGTACGGCCATGGAGTTCATGGATTTCCAGCTCTACTCGCTGGCCGCCGCCATCGTCTTCAACAGGCTCTTCTTCCCGGACGTCAGCCCCGCCATCGGCCTGATCGCGGCGATGGCCACGTACGGCGTCGGGTACGTCGCCCGGCTCGCCGGAGCCGTCTACTTCGGACGGATGGGCGACCGGCTCGGCCGTAAGAAGGTCCTGTACATCACCATCCTGCTGATGGGTGCCTCCACCACCCTCATCGGCGCCCTGCCCACGTACGCCACCATCGGCATCGCGGCACCGATCCTGCTCGTCGCGCTGCGGCTGGTCCAGGGCTTCGGCGCCGGCGCCGAGATCGCCGGCGCGACCGTGATGCTCGCCGAGTACGCCCCCGTCCGCCGGCGCGGCCTGGTCTCCTCGCTGGTGTCCCTCGGCACGAACTCCGGGACCCTCGCCGCGTCGGGCCTGTGGGCCGTTCTGCTCACCGTCCTCAGTGAGGACCAACTCCTGTCCTGGGGATGGCGGCTGCCCTTCCTGCTGAGTTTTGTGCTGATGATCCTCGCGGCCTGGATGCGCCGCGGCCTCAAGGAGAGCCCGGTCTTCGAGGAGCGCCCCGACGTGGTCGACGGTGTGGCGTTGCCCCGTGGCGAGGTCGAGTCCGCCGGCGTCACCGTCGGCAAGCGCGACGGAAACGTCCTGGCCGCCGCGGTCCGTCAGCGCAAGGGCAAGGCGTTCTTCCTGGCGCTGGGGCTGCGGTTCGGGCAGGCGGGCAACTCCGGACTGATCCAGACGTTCCTCGTGGGCTACCTCGCCACCAACCTCGCCGTCGACCGTTCCGTCCCGACGGACGCGATCGTCTACGGATCGCTCCTGGGCTTCGTGACCGTGCCGGTGGTCGGTCTCCTCGGTGACCGCTTCGGACGACGGGTCGTGTACCTCACGCTCAGCCTGCTGACCGCCGTCATCGCCTTCCCGGTGATGCTCCTCATCACCTCGGGCTCCACCGCGGGCGTCATGGTCGGCATGGTTCTCGGCCTGAACGTCGGAGTCCTCGGACTGTTCTCGGTGGAGAGCGTCACCATGGCCGAACTCTTCGGCGCCCGCAGCCGGTTCACCCAGCTCGCCCTCGCCAAAGAGGTCGGAGGCATCCTCGCCACCGCGATCGGCCCGGTCCTCGCGGCCACGCTCACAGCACTCACCGACAGCTGGTGGCCCATCTCCGCGATGCTCGTCGTCTACTCGCTCATCACCTTCGTCAGCGCGTACCTCGCCCCCGAGACCCGCGGACGCGACCTGGTCCGGCTGGAGGACGCCGTATGAACACCGTCACCAACCCCATCGACAACACAGCCGACACAGCAGACACAACGGCCGCGGGGCGACCCGGGATGAGGGCGGTCGTCGTACACGGCCCGGGCGATGTGCGCATCGACGAGCGCGCCCGGCCGGTGCCCGGCCCCGGCGAGGTACTGCTGGCCATGGAGTGGGGCGGCATCTGCGGATCCGACATCGCGTACTGGCGCAACGGCGCGTCCGGGACCGCCTCCCTCAAGCACCCGCTGGTGCTCGGGCACGAGTTCGCCGGCCGGATCGCCGAGCTGGGTGCGCAGGTCACCGGTCTGAGCGAAGGGCAGCCAGTCACCGTCCACCCGGCTCAGACGGTCGGGGACGGCGTGCTCCCCGAGCGCATCGCCGGACGGACCAACCTCCACCCGCGCGTCCGCTACTTCGGCTCGGCGGCCTTCGACCCGCACACCGACGGCGGTTTCAGCGAGTACCGGACAGTGCCCGCAGCGCAGATCCGCTCGCTGCCCGACGGCGTCGGCACCGAACAGGGCGCCCTCGCCGAACCGTTGGCCGTCGCCCTGCACGCCGTCGGCCGCATCCCCGACCTGCGCGGACGTACGGTCCTGGTCAACGGCTGCGGTCCGATCGGTTCCCTGGTCGTGGCCGCCGCCCGCCACCGCGGTGCCGGCACGGTGATCGCCGCCGACCTGGCCGCGGCGTCCCTTGCCGTCGCCGGTGCCATGGGCGCCGACGAAACGCGCGATCTCTCCCGCGGCGACGTCCTGCCCGCGGACGTCGACGTGGTGTTCGAGGCATCCGGGGCTTCGGCCGCGCTGGGCCCGGTACTGCGGGCCACTGCCCGGGGCGGAACTCTCGTGCAGGTCGGCAATCTGCCCGGCGTGGCGGTCCCCGCCGTGCTCGGCGACCTGGTGACCAGGGAAATCACCTGGATCGGCTCCTACCGCTTCGTCGAGGAGATCGACGACGCGCTCCGCGCACTCCGGGACGGCCTGGACGTGAGCCCGCTGATCACCCACCGCTTCCCCCTGGAACAGGCCGAGGAGGCCCTTGCCGTCGCCGCCGACCCCAGGAGCGGGAGCAGCAAGGTCATGCTGCGCCTCGCCGCTGAGCGGCGCTCCGCACCCTGAGGGGCGACCTGCACCTTGAGGGGCGACCGGCACCCTGAGAGGTGACACACCTGCACCCTGTACGGCGCCACCCGTACGGCACCACCCGTACCGCGCCCCACGCGTTCACCGTCTGCCAGGAGCGACCTGTGTCCACACCGCCCTCTGCCACCACGGCTACTGCCACTGCTGCTGCTGATGGCGACGACGACCGGACGTCGATCGACATCGACATCGTCTGTGTCGGAGAGACGATGGCTGTCCTCAGCCCGCCGGACGACCGCCCGCTCGCCGAGCAGCCCGCACTGCGTCTGGCTGTCGGCGGCGCCGAATCCAACGTCGCCTGCGGAGTGGCCGGACTCGGACACCGCGCTGCCTGGCTGAGCCGCCTGGGCGACGACCCGTTCGCCCACCGCATCCTGGCCGAACTCACCGCACGCGGCGTGGACGTGAGCGGCGTCGAGATCGATCGCGAGCAGCCGACCGGGGTCTACTTCAAGGACCCCGGCCCGCACCGCACTCGCACGCACTACTACCGTCGCGGATCGGCGGCATCCCGGATGGGACCGGAGTTGGCCCCGCACCCGGTGCTCAGGCGGGCGCGTATCGTGCACCTCTCGGGCATCACCGCGGCCCTCTCCGACACCTGCGCCGGCCTGCTGGAAGCTCTGCTCGCCGGACGTCACAACCCCACCCCGTCAGGCCAGTCGTCAGACCAGTCGTCAGGACGGTTGTCCGGACAGCTCGTCTCCTTCGACGTGAATCACCGCTCGGCTCTCTGGCAGGCCGGCGGCGCCGACGCCGCGGTGGCGCTGCTGGCGCTCGCCCGCGTGGCGGACATCGTCTTTGTCGGACGGGACGAGGCCGAGGAGCTGTGGGGCACCGCCGCCCCGGACGACGTCGCGGACCTCCTGGGCGCCGCACCTGTGGTTGTCGTCAAGGACGCCGAGCACGGAGCCACCTCGTATGTCGGTGGGGTGCGCACGTTCGTGCCTTCGCCGCCGACCAGAGTGGTAGAAGCGGTGGGCGCCGGAGACGCGTTCGCGTCCGGTTACCTGGTCGGCGTGCTGGAGGACCGCGACGAGCGTTCCCGGCTGCGGCTGGGCCACCTTGCGGCGGTCACTGCGCTGCGGACCAGGGACGACGCCCCCGTGATGCCCCCGCGCACGGAGACCGACCCGCGCCTGGCCCTGGACGACGAGGCCTGGGCCGCCATGACCCCCCGCTGACGGAATCACCGGGAACAGGCTTTAGGGCACCCCACTGTGACATCCGGCCTTCCCTGCCGGTCGGCAGGCGTACCTGTGGGCGGCACGTTGTGCCGCGTCACCGACCTGCGACTGGCCGGCGTCCCCGACCCCGTGGTGCGGCTGCTGGAACTGATCGGCGCCGACGCGGTACTCGAGGGGACAGGGGGCGGGGAGCGGAGGTCACTTGAGTGACCGGTGACCTCCAGAGGTCGGCAAGCCGGGCCGTGCGCCGCGGGCAAGCTCAGGCGGGCAGCCTCGTGTCGACGACGAAGCTGATCTCAACGACCTGGCCGGCCAGGGTCAGTTCGGTGACGCCCAAGACTGTGCTGGCCGGACGGTGGTCGCCGAAGTACTCCAGATTGCCCTCCGCCGTCGCCGCGGCGTTCTGCCGCAGGTTCACCACGTACAGGGTCTGCGAGACGACCTGGTTCCGGGTGACGCTGTAGTGGTCCAGGACCTTGTCCGCGTTGGCGTAGGTCTGCTTGAGCTGGGCGGCGAAGTCGTACGCGTGGTGAAACTCTCCCGCCTCGTCGAACGCCAGCTGTCCGGAGACATGGATCAGAGCGCCGGACCTGATCGCCTGGGAGTAGCCGAAGTCGCTCTCGGCCGGCACATCGTGGTTGAAGACATCAATGGTGGACAAGGTGCTCACCCTTCTGGTCTGGTTCATGCTCTCTTGTGGTTACTCGGGAACTGTAGGAGAGTGGCCGTCGACCTGGAAGAATGAACTTTTCGGTGATTGAGGAACCTGATGGTGACCAAGCAGCTCAAGGGCCTGCCCGAGGACGCCGACCTGAGGCGCGCGGACTCTCTGGCGCGCGAGATCTTTTCGGACGTCGCCAACAAGTGGGCGTTCCTGATCATCGAGGCGCTCGGTGAGCGCACGCTGCGCTTCAGTGAGTTGCGGACCGAGGTCGAGGGCATCAGTCACAAGATGCTCACCCAAAACCTGCGCATGCTGGAGCGCTACGGCTTGGCGGAGCGGAAGGTGTACCCCACCGTGCCGCCGCGGGTCGAGTACACCCTCACTGAGCCGGGCCGGGCCCTGCGCGCCACGGTCGACGGCATGTGCGGCTGGACCCACCAGTACCTCGGCCACATCGAGGACGCGCGCCGTCACTTCGACGGCTGATGGGCGCGTAGCACCACGCTCACGCTGTGTGCGTCCTGGACGGCAGCGGGCGACGCCGGCGACGGCACCTGTAAGGAGTTGAGGGTCGCCGACATCCTTGTTACAGACTAGGGCTGGTCATCAGGTGGCGGGGCGGGGCGGGGCGGGGCGGGGCGGGACGGGACAAGGGCGGTGCATGGCGTGGCACGGGCGGCGACGGGCGACGGTACGGGGCAGACCGGCTCAAGGCGCTGGCCGCTCCTGACGGCGGTGGCGGTCGATTCGCTGGGCACGGGCCTGTACCTCCCGCTGTCACTGCTGTACTTCCTTGAAGTCACTGATCTGGATGTGGCAGAGATCGGTGTGCTCGTCAGCGTGAGCACCGCGCTGACCCTGCCGTTGCCGTTGGTCGTCGGACGGCTGGTGGACCGGCTCGGGCCGCGGCTGGTGGTCGCCGGCGGCCAGGCCTTGCAGGGGCTTGGTTTCCTGCTCTACCTGGCGGTCTCCGGGGCGGGCTCACTGGTGACCGCGATGCTGGTGACGACGGCCGGCCTGCGGGTCTACTGGTCCTCGATCTTCACCCTCATCGCCGACCAGGCGGACACCGAAGGGGTGGACGCCAAGGACCACTGGTTCGCCCGGACCTGGATGATCCGGGAAGCGGGCGCCGGCGGCGGGGCGCTGCTCGCGGGCGCGGTACTCGTCGTCGACTCCGCGCGCGTCTACGACGGGCTGATTCTCGCCAGCGCGGTGGCGTTCCTGGCCGCCGCGCTGGTGGTCGTCTACGCGGTGCCCTCCACCCCGCACGCCCTGCCACCGGCCGAGGGCCCCTCCGGCTATCGGGCGCTGTTGCGGGACCGCCCCTACCTCGCACTGATCGGGACATGCACGCTCTTTGCCCTGTGCAGCTCGTTCCTGTCTCTGTCCCTGCCCGTGTACGTCGTTCAGGGACTGTCCGGACCGAGCTGGGCGCCCGGCCCTCTCCTGGCCCTGAACACCCTGCTGCTCGCGACCTGCACGGCGGCCGTCACCCGCTTCGTGCGGCGCCGCTGTACCCGGGCCCGCGCCATGGCCTGGGCCGGCGGACTGTGGACGCTGTGGTGCGCCGCGTCCGCAGCGGCCGTCCTGCTGCCGTCCCCGGCGCTGGTGCCGTTCCTGGTGGCAGTGGTGGTGTGCTACACGGTCGCGGAGATGACCTACGGATCCGCGTCGAACGCGCTTGCCGCGGACGCGGCGCCGCCCGGGTCACGAGGCACCTACCTGGCGGCGTTCCAGTACTCCTTCGCCGGCGCGAACGTCGTCGCGCCGACCCTGTTCGGTCTGCTCTTCAGCCACAACCGCCTGCTGCCCTGGCTCGCCGTGGGCCTGCTCGCCGCACTGGGCGCGGCCCTGATGCTGCGCCTGGAGCACCGGCTGCCGCAGGAGGACCGAACACCGCGGCACGAAACCGGCATCCGGAAGGAGGCGCCGGAAAGTGGCCACGAGCGAACCTCATCAGGGCAGCGCCCTCCGAGCTCCGGTCTGCCTCGGGGCAGCCAGGAATAGACCGTCGACCGTGGCCGGCCGGGCCGCCACGCTGGATTCGCCCTGCCACCGCACGGGCCCGTTCGGAGTCGTGATCACGTCGCTGGGAAAGCATTGGACGGGGTGATGTTCGGGTCTGTAGCTTGCAGTTGACCGTGACACCGCCCGAGGAGGTGAGACCCATGAACGCAGCAGAGATGTGGGTGCTCCCCCTTTCCGTCACGGCCGGCGATTGACGTAGGTGTCGCCGGGAGCGCCTGTCCGACAAGGCACTCCCGAAAGGCAACACCTATGCGCTCTCAGCAGTTCACCGCCGAGCCGCCGGCGAACGACGGGGTCGAGCGTGACTCCACGGTGGGCGACGTCCCCGGAGTTCTCCGGTCACCGGCCTCCGGCGCCGATCGCACGCCCCTCATGTTCGACGTGATCATTGCCGGGTGCGGGCCGACCGGCGCGATGCTGGCCGCCGAACTGCGGCTGCACGATGTACGGGTACTCGTTCTGGAGAGGGAAACCGAGCCCGTGTCGTTCGTCCGCATCGTCGGTCTGCACATTCGCAGTCTTGAGCTGATGGCGATGCGCGGGCTGCTGGATCGCCTGCGCGAACACGGCAGACAGCGTCCGGCCGGCGGATTCTTCGCAGCCATCAACAAGCCCGCGCCCCAGGGCCTGGATTCCGCGCACGCCTATCTGCTGGGCATCCCGCAGCCGGTCATCGTCCACCTGCTCGAAGCACATGCGACCCAACTGGGTGCGCAGATCCGGCGCGGTTGCGCGGTCGCCGGTTTCGAGCAGGACGACGAGGGTGTGACCGTCGAACTGGCCAGTGGGGGCACCCCCGCCAGTGAGGGCGTAGCCGGCGGGGGAGGCGAACAGCTGCGTTCGCGCTATCTCGTCGGCTGTGACGGCGGGCGCAGCACGGTGCGCAAACTGCTCGGCGTCGGCTTCCCCGGTGAGCCCTCACGGACCGAGACGCTGATGGGCGAGATGGAAGTGGGCGCGCCGCAGGAGGA
Source organism: Streptomyces sp. NPDC048484 (assembly GCF_040651415.1). Taxonomy (NCBI): domain Bacteria; kingdom Bacillati; phylum Actinomycetota; class Actinomycetes; order Kitasatosporales; family Streptomycetaceae; genus Streptomyces; species Streptomyces sp. NPDC048484. The sequence continues at coordinate 57,513 of NZ_JBEZJY010000037.1, read as the reverse complement.
GATCGCCGCCAAGGTGGCCGAAATCCGCGAGACCCATCAGCGATTCTGGCTCCGGCCCTTCGGCGAAGGGGTCTACAGCGTCGTGGTCCCCGCCGCGGGAGTCAGCGACCGCGCGGAACCGCCCACCCTCGAGGATTTCAAACAACAGCTGCGCACCGTCGCCGGAACCGATTTCGGCGTGCACTCCGCGCGCTGGTTGTCCCGCTTCGGGGATGCCACCCGGCTGGCCGAACGGTATCGGGTCGGGCGGGTGCTGCTGGCCGGCGATGCGGCACACATCCATCCACCCACCGGCGGGCAGGGCCTCAACCTGGGCGTTCAGGACGCCTTCAACCTCGGCTGGAAACTGGCCGCACAGATCCGCGGCTGGGCGCCGGAAACACTGCTGGACACCTACCAGGCCGAACGTCATCCGGTCGCCGAGGACGTACTGGACAACACCCGTGCCCAGATGGAACTGCACTCCAGCGAACCGGGCCCGCAGGCCCTGCGCAGGCTGCTCACCGAACTGATGGACTTCGACGAGGTGAACCGCCGTCTCATCGAGAAGATCACCGCGATCGGCATCCGCTACGACTTCGGCGAAGGCCCCGACCTGCTCGGCCGCCGCCTGCCCGACATCGACATGAAACACGGTCACCTCTACGATCTGCTGCAGCGCGGCCGCGGACTGCTCCTCGACCGCACCGAACGCCTGACCGTCGGCGGCTGGGCGGACCGGGTCGATCACCTCGCGGACTCCACCGCGGCACTGGATGTTCCCTGCGTCCTGCTGCGCCCCGATGGCCACGTCGCCTGGATCGGCGACGATCAGCAGGATCTGGACGACCACCTCTCCCGCTGGTTCGGCAAGCCCGCCAACTGATTTCGCCCGAGCAACCGAAAAGGCCTGTACGGAGGATCGGAACGGCCGACGTCGCCTGCCGCGGCACCGGCAGGAAGAGGCGGATCACAGTGTCTGATGCAGCGGCAGGTGCAGGTGGAGTTCGTAGCCCCCGTCGGGTGCGGGGCCGGCAGTGACCGTACCGCCCAGGAGTTCGGCTCGTTGGCGCAGCCCGGCCAGGCCGTGGTGGGCGCCGGGCAGGAGCAGGGCGGGCCGGGTGGGGGCCGTGTTGATGACGGTGGCGTGCACGGTGCTGTCCTGGTGTTGGACACGGATGACAGCGGTGGCGCCGGGCGCGTGTTTCCGGACGTTGGTGAGCGCCTCCTGGATGGCGCGGTAGAGGGCGCGTTGGAGGGGCGCTGGGAGGTCTTCGGGCAGGTCGGTGTGCAGGCTTGCTTCGATACCGCTGGTGTCGATGAGGCGTTGCAGGTCGGCCAGGGAGGGCTGCGGGGTCAGCTCGGTGGGGCGGCTGCCGGCGGCTCGCAGAACGCTCACCATGTGCCGCAGTTCCTCCAGGGTCTGCACGCTCAGCTGTCTGATGGTGGCTGCGGCTTCGCGCGTCGGTGCGTCGTGACTGGCCACCTGGAGGGCCCCGGCGCGGACCGCGATCAGGCTGACCTGGTGGGACACGACGTCGTGCATCTCCCGGGCGAGCTGGGCGCGTTCTTTGGCCAGCACACTTTGGGCCAGGAGTTCACGTTCGTGTTCGCGGGCCTGGGAGATTTCGGTCAGCCGCAGCGACAACTCGCGTCGGGCCTGGACGAGTTGGCCGAGGAAGACCGGCGCGGCCGCAGTGGCCAGGCTGTAGGTGACGGTGACCAGGTCGGAGGAGTCGGAGAGATCGGCGAAGGCAGGTTCGGGCCAGGTCCAGTAGGTGAGGTCGCAGGTGGCAAGAGCCAGCGCGCCGAGCGCCAGCAGGACCCGGTGGCGGTTGAGCGAGGCCAGGGCGTACAGCGCGGCCAGCGGGGCGAATATCGCGTCGCTGACCAGAGCGGCGGGAAGGGTGAGCAGGAAGGCCGGCAGCGGCACATGGCGGCGCAGGGCCAAAGCGGCGGTGGCCAGCAGGGCCGCGGCTCTGCGCAGCGGTTCGTCGGACTCCTCGTGCACCCAGATGTCCAGCAGGGAGACGGCGATCAGCAGGACGTCCAGCACGGGGGCGGGTACGCGGCGGGTTTTCACCCCTCCTCCTGGGAATCCGGCGCCTTGAGCAGGCCGGCTCGTTCGGCCAGCAGGGCAGCCTGGACGCGGCTGACCACCCGCAGTTTGGACAGTACGGCGCTCACGTGATCCTTGACCGTGCCGGTGCTCAGATACAGCCGCGCTCCGATGGCGGTGTTGGACAGTCCTTCGGCGATCAGGATCAGCACGGCGCGTTCCCGGTCGGTCAGCGCTTCGACGCGGCGCATGGCGGCGTGCTGGGGGCCGTTGTCGAGGTAGCCGTGTACGACGGTGCGGGTGACGGAGCCGGACAGCACGACGCCGCCTTCGGCCAGGTTGCGCACCAGTACGGGCAGTTGCACGGGATCGGTGTCCTTGAGCAGGAACCCGGCCGCCCCCGAGCGCAGGGCGGCGGCCACGTATTCGTCCATGTCGAACGTGGTGAGCATGGCCACCACCGGCGGCTGGGGAAGCCGCCGCAACTGGGCCAGTACCGTCAGCCCGTCCACGTCCGGCATCCGGATGTCCAGCAGCACCACGTCCGGACGCAATTCCCCGGCCGCAGCCACTGCTTGGCCGCCCGCGACCGCGGCCACCACCTCGATGTCGCCGGCCGCGGACAGAATGTGTTCGAAGCCCGTTCGGACCAACGCTTCGTCGTCGACCACCAGTACGCGTATCACGTGCGCCCCCCTGTCGGCGTGCGACCGCTTGGGGATTCGTATCACGCAGAAGACCGCTCGGAGGTTCCCTCGGCGCTGTTTTCCGTTGGGCGACGGAAGGCTTCCAGCCGGTCGGCGGGACGATGGCCGCCACCTGCCGGATGGGCGTGCGACCCGGGCCACGCCAGCCTGAAACCCATGACCCACGACGCGCCCCCGGCCCCCGCACCCGCCCATCCGCAACCAGGCCCGCTGCCGGACCGGCCACCCAGCGCCTCGCGCCCGCCCTCAGCCGGTCGGCTCATCGGCCTCGATCTCGCCCGCGGCCTGGCCGTCTTCGGCATGTACGCCGCTCATGTGGGCCCCGAGCCGACGGTGGGCGGGCCCCTGGGCTTTCTCGCCGAACTCGCCCGCGGCCGGTCCTCCGCACTGTTCGCCGTGCTCGCCGGGTTCTCCCTCGTCCTCATCACCGGCCGCCCGCAGCCGCGCACCGGGCGGGCCGGCCGGCAGGCAGCGGGCCGTATCGTCGTCCGTGCGCTGATCCTGATCGCCGCGGGCTATGCGCTGACCGCCCTGGACACCGACGTCGACGTCATCCTCGCCTTCTACGGGCTGATCTTCCTGATCATCCTGCCGTTGCACCGGTTACGGGCCCGCACCCTGGCGATACTGGCCGGTGCGAGTGCTCTGCTCATGCCCGTGCTCCTGTACGTGATCCAGCGGGCCGTCCAAGGCGGCGACTGGGCCGACATGGTCATCGCCGCGGATCCACTGGCGCGCGTCAGCGAAACCGACGGTTTGCTGGAGCTGTTGTTCACCGGCGAGTACCCGGTGCTCACGTGGATGCCGTTCATGATCACAGGCATGGCGGTCGCCCGCCTCGATCTCACCCAGGGCCGGATCCGCAACCGCCTGGCCGCCACCGGCGGCGGGCTCGCCGTGCTCGGCTATGGCGGATCCTGGCTGGCCCTGAACTTCATCCCGCACGCCCGCGCCACGGTCGCCGCGGCCACGGACGGCACCGGGACGGCCTCCGCCTGGTGGTCGGACACCGTCGGCTACCCCACCGACGAAACCCCGGCCGCCTGGCTGCTGGTAGCTGCACCCCACAGCCAGACGACCTTCTCCATCCTGGGCAACACCGGCGTCGCCCTGCTCGTGGTGGCCGCCTGCGTCACCGCCGCCGCCCGGATGCCGCGCCTGACACGGCTGGCCCGGCCGGTCGCCGCCGTCGGCATGATCGCGCTGTCCGCGTACGTCGGCCACATCCTCGCCATTCACCAGCTCGGCATGGAAGAAGACACCGGCCCGGCCCTGATCGCACTCGGCGGGTTCATCGCAGCCGCCATGCTGCTGGCAACCATCTGGACGCGCTACTTCCGTCGCGGTCCGCTGGAGTACTTACTCCACCACGCCACCCGCGTCACCCGCCACATCAAGTGACACCCGACCTCGGCGCCGCACCCTGGACCGGCCACGCAGTCGCGCGACGGACCAGCCCGGACCGCCTGGCACGGCTTTGACACCGCACAGTCCCCCTCTGCGGGCAACCGTGATCAGGCGCTCGGCCGCTGCCCTCGGACACACGAGGGCAGCGGCCGGGTACGGTCGGCCAACACTCGGCCGCCGCGTGGCGGTTCCACCGAACAGACCGGCCGCCCGGTGACGGCGCGCACCGGAGCGTGGGCATGACGTCATGGCCCTGGCTCGCCGACCGGAAACAGGTCCGGGCGCCGGCTTCCAAGAACCTGCGTGTGGTCCGCGCGGAGGAGTACGCTCGGGTTACCGAGAGTATTTCGCGCACCGGCGTCAATGCTCGTGTCGTTTTCGGCGATCGACTACATCGGGCCGGTTCCGACCGGTCCGGAGCAGGGTTCGCATCATGACTGCGACCTTTTCGTACGCGCCGACACCCGAAGACCAGCTCTCACCTCCGTTGCTCCGCATGTCGCTGGCTCCCGACGGTTCCGCACCGGCTCTTCTGGACGGCGCTTGGTGGCCCCGTTCCCGCGATCTCCGGGCGGAACTTCCTTCACTGACAGCCGTGCTCGATCCGCTGTGGGGCCGGATCACCAGGGTCACGGTGAATCCCACACACTGGCCGACCATTCCGCACAAGGTGCCCGTGAACGGGCATGTGGTGAAGGTGGGTTGGTTCCTGGGCGAGCAGGATCCGCACCAGTTGCTACTCCTCTCCTACGGCGTGGGCCGCTGGGATCTGCTGGTGATCCCTCCGCAGACGAGTCCCGTCTCGGCCGCCTGGTTGATGGCCGCCGCGAGCGACCCCCAGCGCACGTCGACCGCGAGCCGGCTGATGGAGGAGGCGGCACGCCTGCGTACAACAGCGACGGCCGACCGGGGCGTGGAGGAGGTCTGGGACTCCGAAGGAGGCCATGGGGCCCGCCGTCCGACCTCACGGCCACATGTCCCGGCAGTCACTGCTCCTGCACTCGGCATCCTCGCCGCCGCTCCTCAGGTTCCGATGCCGAATGCGGCGAAGGGAATGTGAGGGCCGTGGAGCTCTTCCTGACGGTGGTCGCGCTTCTGGCGATCGCCGTGCGCCTCCCGGACATCTCGGGTTCAGGGACACCATCCACGTAAAGAATGTGAGAACCATGAGTGTTCTGATCACTGTGCTGGTGGTGTTCGCCGTGGCCGGGCTGGTCCTTCTCGGCATGAGCCTGCGCAGCGTCCAGCAGTACGAGAAGGGCGTGGTGTTCCGCTTCGGGCGGCTGCTGCCGGACATCCGTGGGCCCGGCCTGCATGTCATACGGCCGATCGGCGACCAGATGCGGAAGGTGTCCGTGCAGACAGAGGTCCTCGGCATCCCGCCCCAGGGGTCCATCACCGCCGACAACGTGACGCTCACCGTCGACGCGGTCGTCTACTTCCGGGTCATCGACCCGGTCAAAGCCCTGGTCAACGTCCGCAACTACCCCGACGCCATCTCCCAGATCGCCCAGACCTCGCTCCGTGCGGTCATCGGCAGGGCCGACCTGGACACGCTCCTCTCCGACCGTGACCACATCAACTCGGAGCTCAAGAAGGTGATGGACGCGCCCACGGAGGAGCCCTGGGGACTGCGTATCGAACGCGTGGAGATCAAGGACATCGCCCTCCCGGAGTCGATGATGCGCTCCATGTCCAAGCAGGCCGAGGCCGAGCGTGAACGCCGTGCCCGGGTCATCGCCGCCGACGGTGAGTACCAGGCGTCCCAGCGGCTTGCCGACGCGGCGGCGACCATGGCCGACACTCCGGGCGCGCTCCAACTCCGCCTGCTGCAGACCGTGGTGGACGTCTCGGCGGAGAAGAACAGCACCCTGGTCATGCCGTTCCCTGTGGAGATGCTCCGCTTCTTCGAGCGCCAGAGCCTGGAGGCTGACGGCGAGTCCACCCGTCGGAGCATCCCGCATCCCGAACTTCCTGAACCGACCGCCCCCAGTCCGCCCACCGAGCTCGCCGATTCCCGCCACGGAGAGCCGACCGGATCTCTGAGCGGAGAGCGGGTCGGCTCCCGCGGAGAGCGGATCGGCAGTCGTGCGGCAGTGGCCCAAGAACGGCCGGACAACCGGCCGGCACGGGCGGACTCCGACTCCGGCACGTCACATGCCCACAGCTGATCCCGCCGTGGCCCGGGCAGTCGTCGTCTGAGCTGTACTTGTCGTCCGTCCCGACAACGCGCCCCTCGCTCCCTGGTTCGCGGGACGGTCACAGCTGACCGCCGCTGCCGTTGGGGGCGTACAGGTCGAGCAGCCGGGTGCGGGCCGAGCGCAGGCGGTGGGCGACGATGCCGCCCACCCATTCGGCGACCGCGAGGCCCAGAACCGAGTCGTCGTGGCACATCGCCCGTACGGCTGTGGCGTCGAACTCGTACGCCCGGACCGGGCTCGTCGTCCCGGCGCCCAGATGCCAGGAGTGCGGCGCGAACAGCCAGGACCACCCGACGAGTTCGTTGTGCCCGAGAGTCTCGATGACGGCCGCGCGGCGACCGGGTACGTGCATGTCGAGGTCGATGGTGCCGGTACGGATGATCCAGAACCGGTCGGCGCGTGCGCCCTCCTCGAAGAGGCGCGTGCCCTGGGGGATCGACACCTCGCGGGCGACCCGCATCAGCCGCTGCCGCTGCTCGGCGGGCAGCGCCCGCAACATGCTGGTGGTGGGGGGAGCGTTCATGACGGACCTCCAGGACGGGCCTACGGAACTGCTGCTTCCAGCGTGTTCGCGCGCCGCCGCGTCGGCGATGGGCCACCCGGCCTCATGAAGGGGCCGCCCGGTACCGGGTGCGGGCCCTTCGGCCCCCTGTGTCATCCGTCGCCGCACTGTTCGATGAGGGTGTGTGAAGCAACTCGGCGAGAGAGGGTGAGCGCTGTGGGTACAACCCCGGCCCTGACCCCGAGCTGACCGGGCGGGTCCGCCGTCAGTTCACGGAGTACGGCCTGTCCGCCTACTGATCGCGGCACCACTCCCGGTACGCGGCCAGAGCGGTCGGCAGGGTGGGGAAGATCCGCTCGGTGCCGACGGACTCCGTCAGGCCGTACACCTTCAGGTCGTGCCAGAGGTCCTGCTTCACCCGGGCGAGGGCGAAGACAACGTCCTGGTCGGCCAGTTCGCGGCGCAGGGCGTCGACGGCGTCCAGAGCGGTGATGTCGACCTCGACGTTCGCCTCGGTGTTGAGGACGAACCAGCGGACCGGGTCGGTCTGTTCGTCGACGGCGGCCAGGGCCCTGCGGTGGAAGTTCTCCGCGTTGGCGAAGAACAGCGGGGAGTCGTAGCGGTAGACCAGCAGGCCGGGGATCGTCCGGGCTTCGGGGTAGTCGTCCACGTCATGCATGCCCGCCACCCCGGGCACCACCCCCTGGACCGCGTCGTGCGGGCGGGCCACGCGGGTCAGCAGCTCCGCGACGGACAGGCCGACGGCGACCAGCACGCCGTACAGGATGCCCAGGACCAGCACGCCGACCAGGCAGCCGAGCGCCAGCAGCAGCTCCCGGCGGCGGAAGCCCGCCAGCCGCCGGAAGCCCGCCAGGTCGATCATGCGGACGGCCGCATACACGACGAGCACCCCGAGGACCGCCGAGGGCATCCGGGTCAGCAGGGGGCTGAGGAACAGCAGGACGGCGAGGACCACCACGCCGGCGATCAGCGAGTAGGCCTGGCTGCGGGCGCCCGCCGAGGAGGCGAGCGCGGTGCGGCTGGCGCTGCTGCTCACCGGGAAGCCGTGCAGCGCGCTCGCGCCGAGGTTGGCCGCGCCCAGGGCCAGCAGCTCCTGGTTCGCGTCGAGTTGCCGGCCGTCCTCGGCACGGCCCTGGAAGGCCCGCGCGGTGAGGATGACGTCGGTGTAGCCGACCAGGAGGACGCCGAGGGCGGGCAGCAGCAGGTGCGGCAGCTCGGTCAGGTCCGGCACGGCGAAGCCCGGCAGGCCCGCCGGGACCTCGCCGATCACCGTGATGCCGTACCGGTCGTCGAGGTCGAGACCGGCCACGGCGGCCGTGCCCAGCACCACGGCCAGCAGGGGGCCGGGCAGAGCGGGGAGGAACCGCGCCACCGTGAGCAGAAAAGCGAGCAGAGCGGCGCCGAACACCACCGTTGCCGTATGGACCCCCGACAGGTGTCGTACGAAGGACCACAGTTGCGGGAAGAAGGCCGAGGCCGTCGTCCGTACGCCGGTGAGTTTGGGCAGCTGGCCCACGATCATGATCAGCGCCACGCCCGCGAGATAGCCGATCAGCACCGGCCGGGAGAGCAGGTCGGCGACGAAGCCCAGCCGCACCGCCCACGCCACCACGCACAGCAGGCCCACCGCGGCTGCCAGGGCGGCTGCCAGCATGACGTACCGGCCGGGGTCCCCGGCGGCGAGCGGACCCACCACGGTCGCCGTCATCAACGCGGTGGTCGACTCGGGGCCCACCGACAACAGGCGCGAGGAACCGAGCACGGCGTAGAGCGCGAGCGCGGGCAGGATCGCCCACAGCCCTGCCACCGGCGGCAGTCCCGCCACACCGGCGTACGCCATGACCTGCGGCACGAGATACGCGGCCACGGTCATGCCGGCCAGCAGGTCGCCCTTCAGCCATGAGAGCCGGTAGTGGAGAAGCGGGCCGAGTCCTGGCGTCAGACGGCCGAACAGTGCGCCCGGCCGGGGCATGAGGCGGCGCCACCCTGGAACGTGCCCGCCCGAGCTCTGGGACATGAGCCGCCTTTCACCGCGTCCCTCAGGATGCACCGCGTGATCCCGTAATGCACCAGCCGCCCCGACAGACCCTCCGCAAAGGGCCGTTCGGCCCTCCGTCGGCGGACCTTCGGCACCCGGCGTGACCAGCTCCGCACGACAAGAGTGAGGGACGTCAGACACCGACCCGATCGTTTCCGAAGGGATCACCACCATGGCCGTACACGAGCACCCGCACCGGAGCCCGGGGTTCCACCTGCCGTCGCTGCGCAGGAGCCGGACCTCCTCCGCGTCCGCCGTGTCGGCCGGCACCGACTCGCACACCGCGCAGGCCTACGCCCTCGCCTCCCTGCGTCTGCTCACCGGGTTCGTCTTCCTGTGGGCCTACCTCGACAAGGCCTTCGGGTTCGGTTATGCCACCTCGTCCGGCAAGGGCTGGATCGACGGCGGCTCGCCGACCCAGGGCTTCCTCGGCGGTGTGGCGGCCGGGCCGATGGAGTCCACTTTCCACTCCTGGGCCGGTGCCACCTGGGCCGACTGGCTGTTCATGGCAGGACTGCTCGGCGTAGGCCTCGCCCTTGTCGGCGGCTTCGCGCTGCGGCTCGCGGCCGTCGCCGGCACCGCGATGATGGCGCTGATGTGGATCGCCGAGTGGCCGCCCGCCCGGCACCTGTCCGACGGTTCGCCGACCATGTCGCCGAATCCTCTCGTCGACTACCACCTGATCTACGCGGTCGTCCTGATCGCCCTCGCGCTGGCCTCCGCCGGCAACACCCTGGGCGTCGGAAAGCTCTGGGCCGCGCTGCCGTTCGTCCGCACCAACAGCTGGCTCCGCTGACCGCGCGAAGACGCGGCGGGACCCGTCCGGTGTCCGCCGCGCCGGCCGGAACACAGGGCCGTTCGGCCCATACCGAGTACCAGTGGCCCCTGCACGGGGAGCCCGTCCGGCACAACGCTGGAACCAGTTACCCCGACAGCAGGAGGTGGAGACCATGCCCCGCACCGTCACTGTGGGTCTCGACGGTTCGTCCGAGAGCCGGGCGGCCGCGGAATGGGCGGCCCGCGAGGCCGAGCTGCGCGGACTGCCGCTGCAACTGGTGTACGTCCGCGAGCCCGTACCGGAGCCCACGGCGCGGGCACCGCTCCCCGGTCCCGGGACGCGACAGCCCCGGAGCGGGCTAGGCAGGACGCAGGCGCCCCCGGCCGAAGGCTGGGGGAGGATCCCGCACGAGTCCGCCGAGGGCCTCCGGCTGCGGCGCTCCGGCGTCGAGGTCACCGCCGAGCAGCTCTCCGGACGGCCGGGTGATGTGCTCACCGGCCTGGCGAAGGACGCCGAGCTGCTCGTCCTGGGATCCCGTGGCCTCAGCGGGCTCGGCGGGTTCCTGGTGGGCTCGGTGGGCTCGGTGGGCCAGGCCGTAGTGGCGCACGCCGCACAGCCCGTCGTTCTGGTCCGTGCCGGGGAACAGGCCGCCGACGAGCACGTGATGGATCCGGCGGGCATTCCGTCCGCCGCGGCCCCGTACCGGCCCGTGGTCCTCGGTCTGGACATCGACACCCCGGACGACTCGGTCATCGAGTTCGCTTTCGACGCCGCCATCCGCCGTGCCACCCAGCTGTGGGTCGTCCACGGCTGGAATCCGCCGCCCTACTACGCGTACGGTCTCTCCGCCGACGTCGAACTCCACACCGAGCTGGCACGCCAGGAGTCCACCGCCCTCACCGAGGCCCTGCGCCCGTGGCGGCAGAAGTTCCCCGCCGTCGGGGTCGTCGAGGAGCCCCGGTACGGATCGGCTGCCATTCACCTGGTCGACGCCTCCCGCGAGGCCTCCCTGGTCGTCGTCGGCCGCCGAATCCGCCGCGGTCCGCTCGGCTCCCACACCGGCCCCGTCACCCAGGCCGTACTGCATCACGCCACTGCCCCAGTCGCCGTTGTCGCACACGGCTGACCTGCCCGGAGGAGGAGGGAAACCATGAAGGCAGCAGTTGTACGAGCCTTCGGCGAGCCGGTCGTCCACGAGACACGGCCGCCCGCGAGCGTCAATGAGTCCGTCGAAGACGTACTGCGCGGCGAGATCAGAGCGCGGATCGTCCTCGACATGGTTGCGGGAAGGTGATGGCGATGGAACTCCCCCTGGTTGTGGGCGTCGACGGTTCCGAGTCGAGTCTGCGCGCCGTGGACTGGGCGGCCGACGAGGCCGCCCTGCGCGGGCTGCCGCTGCGGCTGGTGCACGCCTCGCTGTGGGAGCAGTACGAGAGTGCCACGGGTGTGGGCAGGTCCGCGGAACAGATGCTGGCCGACACCATCGTCGAGGCCGCCGCGGAGCGTGCACACCGCCGTGACGTGGACGTGAAGATCTCCACCGAGGTAGTGCCCGAAGAGCCCGTGCCCGTGCTGCTGCGCGAGGGCCGTACCGCCTTCGCCCTGGTCCTGGGATCGCGCGGCCGCGGCGGCATCGCCGAGCTGCTGCTCGGCTCGGTCAGCCTCGCGGTCGCCGCCCGCGCCGACTGTCCGGTGATCGTGCTGCGTGGCAGCCACGACAACCGGGCGAGGTCCGCGATGCGCGGGCGCGTCGTGCTGGGGGTCGGCGAGGAGCCGGAGAACTCGGCGGCCGTGCGCTTCGCCTTCGAGGAGGCGGCGCAACGCCGGGTGCCCCTGGAGGCCGTACGCGCCTGGCGGTGCCCCGGGTACCAGACCACCGACCACCCTCTGATGGCCGGCGAACCCGCCCGGCTGCACGAGGAGCGGGCCGTGCGGATCCTGGACACGGCGCTGCGGGATGCCCCGGAAGGTGTGGAACTGCGCCGGCGTACCGTCGAAGGCCCCGCCCGCAAGGTGCTGCTCGATGCCTCGGAAGACGCCGACCTGCTCGTCGTCGGCGCCCAGCGGCGCCACGGTCACCTCGGGCTCCAGATAGGCAGGGTCGCCCACGCGGTCCTGCACCACTCCGCCTGCCCCGTGGCCGTCGTACCCCAGCGGGCATGACCGGCCCGGAGCGCCACCGTGTGTCGCGCGACCGGCGGGGTCCGGTTCCGAGACGCGCTTGAGCGTGAGGCTCTTCCACCACCACGAGCGGGCGCCCTCGGTTCGCACCCTTTCCCGGAGCCCGGCTCGCCCCGATGACTTACGGAGTCACCATGCCCAAGGCCGAACACCGGAACTACACCGTACTGAGCGACGAAGAACTGCGCACTCTGGACGCCCACTGGCGGGCCGCGAACTACCTGGCCGTCGGCCAGATCTACCTGCTGGCCAACCCGCTCCTCACCGAGCCGCTCACCCCCGCCCACATCAAGCCGCGGCTGCTCGGCCACTGGGGCACCTCCCCGGGCCTCAACCTCGTGCACACCCACCTCAACCGGGTGATCAAGGCGCGTGGCCTGGACGCGCTCTGTGTCTGGGGTCCCGGACACGGAGGGCCCGCCGTACTCGCCAACTCCTGGCTGGAGGGCAGCTACAGCGAGACCTACCCGGACGTCTCACGGGACGCGGCCGGCATGGACCGGCTCTTCCGGCAGTTCTCCTTCCCCGGCGGAGTACCCAGCCATGTCGCCCCGGAGACGCCCGGCTCGATCCACGAGGGAGGCGAGCTGGGCTACTCGCTCGCACACGCCTACGGCGCCGCCTTCGACAACCCGGACCTGCTGGTCGCCTGCGTCATCGGCGACGGCGAGGCGGAGACCGGCCCGCTGGCCGCCTCCTGGCACTCCAACAAGTTCCTCGACCCGGTCCACGACGGCGCGGTCCTGCCGATCCTGCACCTCAACGGCTACAAGATCGCCAACCCGACCGTGCTGTCCCGCCTTCCGGAGTCCGAACTCGACGAACTGCTGCGCGGATACGGCCACGAACCGATCCACGTCACCAGCGACGACCCGCACCAGGTCCACCGCGCCATGGCCGACGCCTTCGACCAGGCACTGGACCGCATCGCCCTGATGCAGAGCACGGCCCGCGAGGACGACGTGACCGAGCGCGTGCACTGGCCCATGATCGTGCTGCGCACCCCGAAGGGCTGGACGGGGCCCGGTGAGGTCGACGGCGTCCCGGTCGAGGGCACGTGGCGCGCCCACCAGGTCCCGCTGTCCGGTGTCCGCGACAACCCGGACCACCTGCGGCAGCTGGAGACCTGGCTGCGCTCCTACCGCCCCGAGGAACTCTTCGACGCCGACGGGAGGCCCGCGGCCGACGTCCTCGCCTGTATCCCCGAAGGGGCCCGACGCCTGGGTGCCACCCCGCATGCCAACGGCGGCCTGCTCGTACGCGACCTGCCGATGCCGTCCCTCGACCGCTTCGCCGTCCCCGTCGACAAGCCGGGCACCACCTCGCACGAGCCCACCCGGGTCCTAGGCGACCTTCTCGAACAGGTCATGAGGGCCACGTCAAAACGGCGCGACTTCCGCCTTGTGGGCCCGGACGAGACCGCCTCCAACCGGCTGGGAGCCGTCCTCAACGCCAGCGGCAAGGCCTGGCAGGCCCAGATCCTCCAGGTGGACGAGCATCTGGACCGGCACGGCCGGGTCATGGAGGTCCTCTCCGAACACCTCTGCCAGGGCTGGCTGGAGGGCTACCTCCTCACCGGTCGGCACGGACTGTTCTCCTGCTACGAGGCGTTCGTCCACATCGTCGACTCGATGGTCAACCAGCACATCAAGTGGCTGAAGACGTCGAGGGAGTTGCCGTGGCGGGCGCCGATCGCCTCCCTCAACTACCTGCTGACCTCGCACGTCTGGCGCCAGGACCACAACGGCTTCTCGCACCAGGACCCGGGCTTCGTCGACCACGTCCTCAACAAGAGCCCGGAGGTCGTCCGGGTCTATCTGCCGCCGGACGCCAACACGCTGCTGTCCGTGGCGGACCACGTCCTGCGCAGCCGCGACTACGTGAACGTGATCGTCGCCGGGAAGCAGCCCTGCTTCGACTGGCTGTCCATGGACCAGGCCCGCGCCCACTGCGCCCGCGGTGCCGGGATCTGGGACTGGGCGGGCACCTCGAACGGCGACCGGGATCCGGACGTGGTGCTGGCCTGCGCCGGCGACGTGCCCACCCTGGAGGTCCTGGCCGCCGCGCAGCTGCTCAGGGAGCACCTGCCGGAACTCGCCGTCCGGGTGGTCAACGTCGTGGACATGACCCGGCTGCTGCCGCGCAAGGAACACCCGCACGGAATGGGCGACTTCGAGTACGACGGCCTGTTCACCGCGGACAAGCCGGTGATCTTCGCCTACCACGGCTACCCCTGGCTGATCCACCGCCTTGCCTACCGCCGCACCGGCCACGCCCATCTGCACGTCCGGGGCTACAAGGAGATGGGCACCACGACCACTCCGTTCGACATGGTCGTCCGCAACGACATGGACCGGTACCGGCTCGTCATGGACGTCATCGACCGGGTCCCCGGCCTGGCGGTGCACGCGGCGGCCGTACGCCAGCAGATGGCTGACGCCCGCACCCGCCACCACGCCTGGATCCGCGAGCACGGCACCGACCTGCCCGAGGTCGAGGACTGGACCTGGACCGGATGAAAGCCCCTGACCGGCAAAGGAGTCCAACGCGCGGACCTCGCGGGCGGCGCCCGTGCCGGTCGGGATGATGCTCAGTGCCGCGGACACAGGCGAACGGCAATCCGGCCAAGGTCTTCGGCTGGTACGACAACGAGTGGGGCTGCACCAACCGGCTCCCGGACCTCACGGCGCTGGCAGCCGACGACTGGGGACGCCGACCCGTAGGACGGCGTCTCCGCGCCCCAGGGCCCAGGCCCGCACCCTCGATGTCCGCCGGGTGCGGGCCTGGGCCCGCTGCGCGTGTGAGACCGGGTCCCAGGGCCGACCGGCCCCCAACGCACCCCCGGGCAGCCCATGGGATCACTGCCCTGTCCGCTGGATGCTCGGAGGGCCACAAGGCTTTGAAGGAGACCCGCGATGACGGATGACACGTTCGACCGACCCACGGTCCATGCCCTGCTCTCGGACGGCACCACCGTATGCGTCCGTCCGGTCACAGCGGCCGATCACGAACATCTGCAGAGGCTCTACGAGCAGATGTCCGCGGAAAATCTGCGGCTGCGGTTCTTCGCGGCGAGCCGGGGTTCCGCCGTCATGGCCGCCGACCGGGCCTGTGCCCCGCCGCGTCCCGGCTACCGGGCGCTGATGGCGGAGTCGAAGGACCAGGTGATCGGTCTGGCCGAGTACGAGGTCGGCGACGACGCGGCCTCGGCCGAGATGTCCGTCACCGTCGCCGACGGGCTGCACCACCACGGCGTCGGAACGCTCCTCGTCGAGCACCTGGTCTCCGCAGCCCGTGCGGACGGCATCACCACGTTCACAGCGGACGCGCTCTCGGAGAACCACGAAGTGCTTCGACTCTTCGCCGACCTGGGCCTGCGCACCGCACGCCGTTTCGCCGGCCCCGAGGTGCGCTGCTCCATCGCTCTGGCAGAGGACGACACCTACCTGTCGGCCGTCGAGGCCCGCGGCCGGGCCGCCGACGTGGCCAGTCTGGAACTGCTGCTGCGGCCGAACGCGATCGCTGTGGTCGGCGCCGGGCGCAGGCCCGGATCGGTGGGGCGGGCCCTCCTGCACCATCTGCACGAGGGCGGCTTCACCCGGCGGCTCTTCGCGGTCAACCCCAATGCCACCTCGATCCTCGGCGTGCCGTCCTACCCGTCGGTGAGCGCGCTGCCCAAGGTCCCGGATCTCGCGGTCCTCGCCATACCGGCCGCTGCCCTCGCCGCCACCGCGCAGGAGTGCGGCAAGGCCGGCGTACGCGCGCTGCTCGTCGTGTCGGCCGGGCTCGACAGCGACCAGGCACAAGCTCTGCTGGCGGAGTGCCGCACGTACGGCATGCGGCTCGTCGGCCCCAACTGCTTCGGCATCACCAACACCGACCCGGCACTCTCCCTCGACGCCACCTTCGCAGCGGATCATCCGCGCCCCGGCACGGCGGGCGTAGCCGTCCAGTCCGGCGGCGTCGGCATCGCCCTGCTCGACGGGCTGTCCCGTCTGGGCATCGGCGTGTCGTCCTTCGCGTCGCTCGGCGACAAGTACGACGTCAGCGGCAACGACATGCTCCAGTGGTGGGAGAGCGACGGCCGCACCGAACTCGCCCTGCTGCACCTGGAGTCCTTCGGCAACCCGCGGGCCTTCTCCCGTACCGCCCGGCGCGTGACCCGCCGTATGCCGGTGCTCACGGTCGACGCCGGCCGCACCGACGCCGGCCGCCGCGCCGCGGCCTCGCACACCGCGGCCGCCGCCACCCCGACCATGACCCGGCAGGCCCTGTTCACCCAGGCGGGCGTCACCGCCACCCGGTCCGTGGGCGAACTGCTCGAAACCGCCGCCCTGTTGCACTCCCAGCCGCTCCCGACAGGCAGCCGCGTGGCCGTCGTCACCAACGCGGGCGGGGCAGGCGTCCTGACCGCGGACGCCTGCGCGGAAGCCGGGCTGTCACTCCCGCCGCTCACGCCCTCGGTGATCGAGAGTCTGCACGCCGTACTGCCCGACGGTTCCACCGTCAAAAACCCTGTCGACGCCACCGCCGCCGTCACGGAGGAGCAACTCCGGGACTGCGTGGACCGGATCATTCGGCAACCGGGTATCGACGCCGTCCTGCTCGCCCTCGTTCCCACGGCCGTCGCCGCCGCGACCGGCGACAACCTCGTGCGGGCCCTCACCAGCGGCCCCGCACACCGTGCCCGTCCGGTCGCCGTCGTACGCCTGGAGCAGGACCTGCCGGTCAGGCTGCTGACGACGCGGGACGGCGGCACCATACCGTCGTACGCCGAACCGGGCGCGGCGGCACGGGCGTTGGCACACGCCTCCCGCCGAGCTGCCTGGCTGAACCGTCCCGCCGGCAGCGTCCCGGAGCTCCGCCACGTCGACATGGCCCGGGCCCGCGCGGTCGCCGATACCTACCTCGCGGCCCACCCGGACGGCGGCTGGCTCGACCCGCACACCTGCGCCGAACTCCTCACCTGCTACGGCATTCCCCAGCTCCCGTGGTCCTGGGCACAGACGGAGGACGACGCCGTCATCGCAGCCGAGCGGCTGCGCGGCCCTGACGGCCGGGTGGTCATGAAGGCACACTGGCCCGGCCAGCTGCACAAGGCCGAACAGCACGCCGTGCACCTCGATCTCGAAGGGGACGCCCAAGTGCGAGCCGCCTTCCGGGACTTCGAGACCCGGTTCGCCGGCCTGATGACCGGGGTGGTCGTCCAGCCGCTGGCCGCGCGTGGCACCGAACTGCTCGCGGGAGTCGTGCAGGACGAAGTCTTCGGCCCGCTCGTGCTGTTCGGACTCGGCGGCACCGCGACCGAGGTCCTGGCCGACCACGCCGCCCGCCTCGCCCCGCTGACCGACCTCGACGTGCACGACCTGATCACCGCCCCGCGCTGCGCACCGCTCCTGTTCGGGGCACACGGCAGCGGGCCTGTCGACCTGGAAGGCCTCGAACAGCTGCTCCTGCGCCTGTCCCGGATGGCGAGCGATCTGCCGCAGCTCGCCGAAGCCGACTTCAACCCCGTCCTCGCGACGCCTGACGCGGTCACCGTGCTCGACGCACGAGTCCGCCTGCTGCCGCGCAGAGTTCAGGACCCCTATCTGCGCCGACTGCGCTGAGGAGAAACAGACATGAGGCACGACAAGGTCGGATCCGTAATGGCGACGGAGGTCGTTCGGACACCGGACGGCACCCCGTTCAAGGAAGTGGCACGAATCCTCGCCGAGCACCGCATCAGCGGACTGCCCGTGGTCGACGAGGACGGGAAGGTCCTCGGAGTCGTCTCCGAGACCGACCTCGTGGTCCGGCAGGCGCAGACACCCGGCCCGGGCGGGCCGAAACGCCGCTTCCGGCTGACCGGGCGGAGCCGCCGCACTCGCAAGCAGGCCGCGAAGGCACACGCCCGTACCGCCGGGCAGCTGATGTCCGTGCCGCCCGTCACGGTGCACGCCGACGACACCATCGCCGAGGCCGCCCGGATCATGGCACGGGACCATGTGGAGCGGCTGCCGGTGGTGGACGAAGGGGACCGGCTCGTCGGCATCGTTACCCGCCGCGACCTGATCCAGGTCTTCCTGCAGCCCGACCACGAGATCCGCCGCGAGGTGATCGACGAGGCGCTGGTCCGCAAGCTCACGTACCGGCTGAACGACTCGCATCTGAGGCCGACCGAGCCTGCCCTGCACGGCGCCACCGGGGAATGACGGGGGATGACCGCGAAAGCCTTGAGAGGAGGCACACCGTCATGCTGAGAAAAGTGCTGGTTGCCTACGGAACGACGAACGGTTCGACCGCGCGGATCGCCGAGACCGTCGCCGAAGTCCTGCGCACGGAGGAAGTGTCGGCCGAGGCAGTTCCTGCCCGGTCCGTGCAGCGGGCCATGGCCCGGCTCGATGCCAGGGAACACGTCACGTTCGGGGGCTGTCTCGAAGGAACGGTTCGTGCGGCCGAGATACCAATCTGCCTTCGGCCCGATTGATTGCGCTGGCGAGGCCCCCCGGACAGTACGGTGAAGGCAGGGGAACTGGTTCGAGTCGCCTTGTCTGCTGTGTCGGTCGGAGGAAGTCATGAGCGGGGATGGACGCGACGGTTCCGAGGAGCATGCGCCCAAGTTGCGGCTCGACGAACTGCTGGGCGAGCTGCAGGTGCGCATCGAGGCGGTGCGGGGTACCCGGGACCGCCTGCACAACCTGCTGGAGGCCGTGCTGTCGGTCGGGCGGGAGCTCGACCTGCCGCAGGTGCTGCGCAGCATCGTCGAGGCCGCGGTGGTGCTGGTGGACGCCGAGTACGGGGCACTGGGCGTGATCGGCGGTGACCAGAAGCTGTCCGAGTTCCTGACCGTCGGTATCGGCGATGAAGAGCGGGCGGAGATCGGGGCGCTGCCCAGCGGGCACGGGCTCCTCGGCGAGCTGATCCGGCACCCGGTGCCACTGCGGCTGCCGGAACTGTCGGAGCATCCGGCGTCGTACGGCTTCCCGGCCAACCATCCGCCGATGCACTCCTTCCTCGGTGTACCGATCCGGGTGCGCGACGAGGTGTTCGGAAACCTCTACCTCACCGAGAAGCGCAGCGCCAGGGAGTTCGACGCGGAGGACGAGTCCGTCCTGTCGACGCTGGCGGTGGCCGCCGGGGTGGCCATCGAGAACGCCCGGCTGTACGAGGAGACCAGGCTGCGCGAACGCTGGCAGGGGGCCAGCGGCAAGGTCACCAGCATGCTCCTGACCGGTGCGCCGAGCGCGGACGTGCTGGAACTGATCGTCGACGAGGCCCGGAAGATCGTCTCCGCAGACATGGGGCTGATCGCGGAGCATGTACCGGGCGAGGAGACACTGCGGCCGGCCCTGGCGGTCGGCCTGGGCAGGGAGAAGCGCAGGGGGCTGGTGTTGTCCGCGCGGGACGGTTTCGTCGGAGCGGCACTCGGTTCGGCGAAGCCGGTGGTCAGCGCCGACATCGAGCACGATGCGCGCACGGGCGAGGGCGAAGTCCAGTGGGCCGGGCTCGGACCCGTGGTCGCGGTGCCGCTCGGCGCAGGCGGAAAGGCGCGGGGCGTGCTGCTGCTCGGGCGCGTGCAGGCCGGTACTCCGTTCGGAGACGCCGACACCGGGCCGTTGCTCGGGTTCGCCGACCAGGCGGCGCTGGCCCTGGAGCTGGCCGAACGGCGGCGGGACGCGGATCAGATCACCCTGCTCCAGGACCGGGACCGCATCGCCCGCGACCTCCATGACCTCGCCATCCAGCGGCTCTTCGCGGCCGGCATGACCCTGCAGAGCACCCAGCGCTTCATGGACCACCCCGAGGGCATGGAGCGGCTGACACGGACCGTGGACGACCTCGACGACACCATCAAGATCATTCGTTCCACGATCTTCGGACTGCGCACCCACGGCGGGGGCGGGCGGGAGAACGACGGCTTGCGCGGCCGCGTGTCCGACGCGGTGAGGGCCTCGGACACGTCACTCGGGTTCCTGCCCGCGCTGCGCATCGAGGGGCTCGTCGAGACCGATGTCCCCGGCGACATCGCCGACCACGCGGTCGCGGTGCTCGGCGAGGCGCTCAGCAACGCGGCCCGGCACTCCGGAGCACGTGCGGTGGACGTCCGGCTTCAGTGCGCCGGCGGCGAACTGACGCTCACAGTGACGGACGACGGCTGCGGGGTGCCGGGTCACGTCGGGCACAGCGGGCTGAAGAACATCAAGGAGCGGGCCGCCGCCCTCGGCGGAACACTGACGCTCGGCGAACGCCCGGAGGGCGGCGGCACGCGGCTGGTGTGGCGGGTTCCCGTGAGTGCGGACGGCGCCGCCACCCAAGGCTGACCGCGGGGGCGGGCCCCGCGGCAGGCCCGGGCGGCGAGGCGGAACAGGGTGGACTCAGCGCGTCGAGTGGCCGGTGGAGTCGGGCTGTGCGAGATGGCTGGCTCGTGGGGTCCAGCATCGACTGGCCGGAAGCGACCGTGCGGACCGCCGCGACCAGATCGGAGCCCCTGATCTGCTTGAGCACATAGCCCGCCGCCCCGGCCATGATCGCGTCGAGCAGGGCTTCCTCGTCATCGAAGGACGTCAGCATCAGGCAGGCCAGCTCCGGCATCCGGCTGCGCATCAGCGCCCGTGCGGCTTCCCGAACGGGGAGGGAGAGGGACGTTCGGCCCCTGTGAAGGTACCTGTGGGCCCCTGCGGTCGGACTGGCCCGGGCAGGACATTGGGCCCAGGACGACAACGGCACGCGGCCAGATTTCGCACCGTTCGATCGCACCGGGCCGGACAGCTCGGCCTCCTTCGCCGGCCGCGCGGCCGGCGCAATACACCTATTCCACATGGAAGTTGGCAGCATGTCCCGCATCATCACCGCAGGCCTGGACGGCTCGCGCGAAAGCCTGGCCGCGGCGGACTGGGCGGCCCGTGAGTCCCTGCTCCGCGACCTGCCCTGCCGCCTCGTACACGCATGGGAACAGCAGCCCTACAAGTACCCCACCGCCTACGCACCTCCGGCCGGGCAGGAGCTGCAGCGCCACTGGGCGGAGCGCGTGCCGCGCGAGGCCGAGGAGGATCTGCGGCGCCGCTACCCCAGCTTGCGGGTCAGCGCCGACCAGGTCGACGGGCAGCCGGTCCCGGTACTACTGGCGGCCGCCGACGATTCCGAGCTGCTGGTCATCGGGTCACGGGGGCTGAGCGGCATCGGCGGCTTCCTGGTCGGCTCGGTGGCGCTCTCGGTGGTGGCCCGCGCCGCCCACCCGGTGGTCCTGGTGCGGGCCGAGGATCCGGCCGCCTCCGGCCTTCGCCCTGCGGAGCCCCCGTTCGGCGAGGTCGTGCTCGGCCTGGACCTGCGGCGACCCTCCGACGCGCTGATCGAGTTCGCCTTCGACGCCGCCGCCAGCCGCACGTCGGCGCTGCGTGTCGTGCACGGCTGGTCGACGCCGGCCTACTACGGGATGGACACCGGCTTCGGCTACACCTCGGGCGCAGCCATGTCGGACCTGGGCGGCGAACTGGCCGCGCAGAAGGCGATCGAACTGGCCGAAGCGCTGCGCCCGTGGAGGGAGAAGTTCCCCGGAGTCGAGGTGACGGAGACGTCCGTGACCGGCGGGGCCGCCCACCATCTGGTGGAGGCCGCCTCCGGCGCCGGTCTGCTGGTCATCGGCCGCCGCAGCCGCGGTTCAGCGATCGGCACGTACCTCGGCCCGGTCGCCCACGCGGTGATGCACCACGCCGCGTCCCCGGTCGCCGTCGTCCCGCACGACTGACCCGGACCGACCGGCCCACGCTTCCACCCCGCAACGGCTCGGCAGACGCTGATCCGCCGGCCGGTGATCCGCTCCGGCCCTGCCGCGCAGCGACGCCCCGAAGACCGTGCCGAGCAGCAGGAGAGGGTAGGCCACCAGCGGGCGGCGCGGCAGGAGCCGGCCAGCGGTCAGCACGAGGGCGACGGCGACACGGCGCCCAGCAGGATCGGCCCGCTCACACACGTCAGGCCGAAGCCGGGGAGGACCTGGCCGTCGTGGAGGGTGTCGCCCGGTAGAACGAAGAACTCGTCGATCCACGCGAAAACCATGGCACCGCCCCAGACGCCCGCCGTCCAGCGGCCGGGCGGCAGGCGCTTGAGGAACGGCAGTTGGCCGGGATGAGCTGACATGGCGCGAGCACAAGTGCGCCCGTGCTCCGGGTCATCGGCCCGCGGATGTACGACCAGGGGTGACAGCCGTGGTGTCCGCTTGTCAGCGGCAGGCCCACGGCCCGACCCCAGCCAAGCCCGTCACGTCACGGCACGTCACAAACGTATAGTGACGGCCATGGCATGCCGAATCAGTGAACTGGTCATCGACGCTGCGGATCCCGACCGGCTGGCCGCATTCTGGAGCGACGTCCTCGACTACGTCGAGCTCGACAGGGAAGCCGACGGAAGCATCGAGATCGGCCCGCCCGACACCGGTTTCGGCGGCCCGCAGCCCACCCTCGTCTTCAGCCCGACCAGCGACCCCCGGACGGCAAAGCTCCGGCTGCACATCGATGTCAACGCCACCGACCGCGACCAGGATGCTGAGCTGGAACGACTGCTCGCTCTGGGCGCAAGGCCGGCAGACATCGGCCAGACCGGCACCGAAAGCTGGTACGTCCTGGTCGACCCCGAGGGCAACGAGTTCTGCCTCCTGCGCACCCGGCTCAAGGCCCTGTGACAGCGGAGACCGTCGTCTCCCACCCCGAGGGCTGTCCGAGGCTATGTGCGCTGGGGCACCGTGCCTTCTCCGGCTGCCGTCGAGGCTTCACCCACGGAGGAGGCGATCGCCTCGGAAGGGGGGCCACCCCGGTCCATGAGGCCTCCCGCGAAGGCGAGCCCGAGGCCCGCCACGGCGAGAGCCGCGCCGACCAGGTTGGGTGCGGCCCAGCCCCAGCCGGCCGCGATGACCAGGCCGCCGAGCCAGGCGCCGCCGGCGTTGGCCAGGTTGAAAGCGGAGTGGTTGGAGGCCGCCGCCATGGTCGGAGCGTTCTTCGCCTTGGCCATGAGCAGCATCTGGACGGGCGTGGTGACGAGGGAACCCATCGCACCGATCAAGGTGATCGTGATCAGGGCGGGCACCGTGGAGTGGACGGTGAAGTAGAACGTCACCAGCGCCGCGGCGAGCAGGGCGAGCCCCGCGTACAGCGTCGGCCGCAGGGCGCGGTCGGTGAGCGGGCCGGCGACCAGTGTGCCGACGGTCATACCGACGCCGTAGAGCGCGAGGACCAGAGTGGTCGAGGAGCCGGAGATCCCCGTCAGATGCGTCAGCATGGGCACCAGGTAGCTGTAGACGGCGAAGAACCCGCCGAACCCGACGACGGCCGTGGCCAGGCCGATCACGACCTGCTTGTTGCCCATCGCCCGCAGCTCGTGCCGGATGCCGGACTGCTGCCCGCGTGGCTGGTGAGGAACGAAGAGAGCCAGTGACACCAGGGCGATGAGGCCGATGACGGCGACCGCCCAGTAGGCGGAGCGCCAGCCGAGTTGCTGCCCGAGAGCCGTGCTGGCGGGTACGCCGACGATGTTCGCGACGGTCAGCCCGAGGAACATCTTCGAGACGGCGCGGGCGGCCCGCTCGGGAGCGACCAGCCGGGAGGCGACGACCGCGCCCACGCCGAACAGTGCTCCGTGTGGCAGTCCCGCCAGGAAGCGTGCGGCGAAGAGCAGACCGAAGTTGGGCGCGAGTGCGGACGCGGCGTTGCCGACCACGAACAGTCCGGACAGGAGCAGCAGGAGTCGCTTGTGGGGTATGCGCGCACCGATGCCTGTCAGGACGGGGGCGCCGACAACGACCCCGAGCGCGTAGGCCGAGACGAGATTGCCGGCGCGCGGCACGGACACCCCGACCCCGTCGGCGATCTGGGGCAGCAGCCCCATGGTGGCGAACTCGGTGGTGCCGATGCCGAACGCGACGACGGCCAGGGCCAGCAGTGCCAGCGGCATGGTGCAGGAGACCTTTCAAAGACAGTGGTCCGGTAACAGAGGTCCGGAAAATGGGAGACGAGGTCGGGCCAGGAACCTTTTCGGTCCCCATGGCCCGTCGCGCTGAGCACCATTGCCCGGCAGCCCCAGAACAGCCCAATCCTAGAAGGCAGCAGCAAGGGCAGAGTCACCAGGCATTCCAAGACCGCTTCCCAGACCTCCCGGGCCCCCGTGACCCCAGTGACCTTCATGGCCTCCATGACCTACGTCACGCCGGGTTGGCCAACGGAAGCAGCTCTCCCCGAAAGGGACTGTCGAACGAGCGGTGTGCCCCGTGCCGCGCGGGGCACACCGCTCGTTCGAGGGGTCATCCGGCGGCCAGCGAGACCAGCACCGTGGCGGCCAGCGCGGAACGGGCGACCATGCCGGACACCGAGGTGTTCTCCGAGCGGGCGTGTGCGCCCGAGCCGACCGCCCCGATGCCGTCCAGGACCGGTGTTCCCGTGGCCACGACGAAGTTGCCGTCGCTCGCGCCGCCGACGGACGCCTCCCGCAGGTCTTCGCCGAGCAGTGCCGCGCACCGGCGGGCCAGCTCCGCGAGCGCCGCGACCTGTTCGGTCCGCTCGAAGACGGGGCGGTTCCAGTCCCCGGTGACCTCCACGCGGGTGCGCGGATCCACGGGGCGCAGGGCGGCGAGAGCTTCGGTGACGCGGTTCTGCTCGGCCGCGGAGGCCACGCGTACGTCGATGCGGCCGACGGCACGTCCCGCGGTGACGTTGCTACGGGTGCCGCCCTCCACCACGCCCACATTGAGCGAGGTGCCCGCGTCGGGGGCGCGCAGTTCGGCCAGGCGCAGGATCTGGTGGGCGAGTTCGTCCACCGCGCTCGCCCCGGCGGTGGGGTCGAGCCCGGCGTGGGCCTCGCTGCCGGTGACCGTGACGGTGAAGAGTCCCACGCCCTTGCGGGCCGTCTTGATCGCGCCGTCGGCGGCCGCCTCGAAGACCATGGCGAGCCTGCTGTCGTGGGACTCGGCGACGATGGCCTCGCGGGAGGCGAGGCTGCCGGTCTCCTCGTCGCCGTTCAGCATCAGGGTGCAGGCCGGCCGGGGCAGCTCCAGGGCGTCGAGGGCGCGCAGGGCCCACACGGCCTGTACGAGACCGGCCTTCATGTCGAAGACGCCGGGCCCGCTGATGTGGTCGCCGTCCCGCCTGAAGGGCCAGCTGTCGAGGGTGCCGGTCGGCCAGACGGTGTCGTAGTGGCCGAGGAGCAGGACCGGCCGGCTGTCGTCGGCGGCCGGGCCCCGGGCCGGATAGCGGCGGACGAGGATGTCTCCGGCCTCCTCGCGGGGGAGGGTCTCCTCGGTGTCCGGTGCGCCCAGGCGCCGGTCGAGCCAGTCGCGCAGCCAGCCGAGACAGGCGTCGAGGTCGTCCGGGTCGTCGCTGGCACTGCCCTGGGAGGTGTACGCGTCGAGGTCGGCGACCATGTCTTCGCGGTGCTCGTCGAGCCAGCGCCGGACCGCCGCGGCCTGCTCAGCCTCCGGCAGGAGCCCGGGCGCCGCGGGCCCGGCGAGGCGGTCCAGTTCCTCCAGCCGAGACTCCGACATCCGGTCCGGAGCGCCCTCCAGCTCACGCAGGCCGGCCATGACGGTGCGCAGGAGCGGCGTGGGCAGTCCTTCGCGGGCCGCGTGGTCGAGGACGTCGGTGTAGTGGGTGGTGACCTCGACGGGCCGGTGGCGTACGGCGAGGTCGCGCCAGATGCCACTGCGGTCCTTCGTCTGGGTACGCAGCCACGCGGTCAGGCGGTCGAACGCGGCGTCGCGGTCCACCGGGTCCGCTCCCCGCCGGAAGGGGTGGGGGTCGAAGGCGTCGAAGGCCTCCAGGGTGACGCCGAGCCGGTCCGACACGGCGAAGATCTCACCGGTCAGGCAGGCCATGCTGGGCCGGTGCCGGTCGATGAGGTCGGCCATGGGGGCGTCGGCGAGTGCGGTGGCGGCGAGCATGGCACCGAAGCCGGCCTTGGCCCAGAGGTATCCCTCGACGTTGTCGCTGGCCACGGCCGGGCCCCAGCTCTGCAGGTCGGCCACGAGTGCGTGGACGCGGGGGCTGACCGGGGCGCCGTCGGGTTCGCCGATGACGACGGCACCGGCGCCGCCGTCCAGGACGACACCCGGTTCGATGACGTCGGCGAAGATGTTGACGAACGCGGCGACGGTGCGATGGGCGCCCACGTGCTGGGCGATCAGGGTCTCGTTGAAGCCGTTCTGGAGGGAGGCGACGTAGCCGTCCGGGTCCAGGCGGGGTGCGATCCATGCGGCCGCCGTGGCTGTGGCCTGTGCCTTCACGGCCAGCAGGACCCGTCCCAGGGTGCCGGAGAACCCGTCCGGGGTGGTGGCGGTGACCGGCACGCTCGTACGCGTGTCGCCGTGCGCGACGACGAGTCCGCGGGCGCGGATTGCGTCCACGTGGGCAGGGTCGGTGTCGACGACGGTGACCGGGTGGCCGGCCCGCGCGAGGGCGAAGGCGAGCGTCCCGCCGATGGCGCCCCCGCCGACGACGGTGTAGGCGGCCCGCTGCGGGGAGGCGTCGGTCATGGGGTGGGTCCTTCCGTGGTGGCGACCGGGGCCGCCGTGAGCGGGGCGGCGCGGGTGTCGCCGGGCTGCCAGATGCGGGGCAGGTGCAGTGCGCCCGTACTGGATCCGCCGTCCACCCGCAGGACCTCCCCGGTGATCCATGAGGCGTCCGGGCCCGCGATCCAGCACACCGCGCGGGCGATGTCCCGCGGGCTGCCCGGGCGGCCCAGCGGGTTGGCGCCGATGGCCGCGGCGTACTCGGCCGAGACGGGATTGCAGTCGCTGGAGACCTGGACGAACCCGGGGCTGACCGCGTTGACGCGGATGCCGTGCTCGCCCAGTTCCAGGGCGGCGGCGCGGGT
The DNA here is from genome assembly GCF_040651415.1 of Streptomyces sp. NPDC048484. Taxonomy (NCBI): domain Bacteria; kingdom Bacillati; phylum Actinomycetota; class Actinomycetes; order Kitasatosporales; family Streptomycetaceae; genus Streptomyces; species Streptomyces sp. NPDC048484. The sequence goes on along the minus strand of NZ_JBEZJY010000037.1, from coordinate 30,808 downwards.
GGCCATCTCCAGGGCGGCCTTGGAACTCGCGTACGGTCCTCCGCCGGGCCGGGCCCGCAGCGCGGAACCGGAGGAGATGTTGACGACGGCGCCGGGCCGCCCTCCTGCGATGGCGAGCCGGGCGAACGCGGCGGTCGCGAGCACGGGAGCGCGCAGGTTGACGGCGAACAGCCGGTCCCAGGCGCGGGCGTCGACCTGGGCCATGTCCAGGGACGGGTAGACACCCGCCGCGTTGACCAGGATGTCCACGGGGCCGTGCTCCGTCCAGGCCTCCTCGACCAGGGCGGCCGGCGCGTCCGGGTCGGTGAGGTCCGCGGCGTGCGCCGCCGCGCCGCCACCCAGCCGTGCCGCGCCCCCGCCCAGCCGCGCCGCGGTCGGTTCCAGCGCCTCGGGGTCGCGGTCGGCGAGAGTGAGCAGCGCGCCCTGCGCGGCGAACTCCTCGGCTATCGCCCCGCCGATACCGCCCGCGGCACCGGTGACGAGCACATGCGCCATCAGTTGAACTCCTTGTCCTTGGTCTCCGGCATCGTGAGGTAGACGACGAGGGAGATCAGGGCGGCGGCGGACACATAGATCCACAGCAGGTCGCTGTGGCCGCTCTCGTGCAGCCAGGTGGTGAGATAGGGGGCCGTGCCGCCGAAGACCGCGACGGCCAGGGCGTAGGGCAGGGCGATGCCGGTGGCGCGTACCTCCGCCGGGAACTGCTCGGCCATGATGACGGCGCAGTTGGCGGAGTAGCCGAGGATCAGCAGCATGCCCACGAGCTGGACCAGGAACAGGCTGAGGAAGCTGCCGTCGAGCAGGTGCAGCAGCGGCCAGGCCAGGATGACGAAGCCGCCGGCGAAGGCCGCCATGGTCGGTTTACGGCCGACCCGGTCCGAGAGCAGCCCGACGAACGGCAGCGCGACGACGAAGACGACCAGACACAGCGTCTGCGACAGCAGGGCGGTCTTCAGCGGGATGCCGGTGGTCAGGTTCGCGTACGTGGGCAGGTAGTTGACCCAGATGTAGTAGGTCAGGGTGCCCGCGATCGTGATACCGACGACGCGCAGGGTCGCCGCGGGATGCTCGACGAACATGGCCTTGACGGGGTTGGTACGGGTACGGCCCGAACCCTGGGCCTGGGTGAAGGACTCGGTGTCCTGGACCGAGACCCGCAGCCAGAGACCGACCAGGCCGAGGAGGCCGCCGAAGACGAACGCGGCGCGCCAGCCCCAGGAGTGCACGGCGTCGTCGCTCAGCACCGAGGTGGTGAGAGTGCCCAGGAGAGAGGCGATGAGGACGCCGCCCGCGACCGACACCTGCTGCCACGACCCGGCGAACGCGCGCCTGCCGCGGGCGGCCGACTCCACGAGGAAGGCGGAGGACGAGCCGAACTCCCCGCCCGCGGAGAAGCCCTGTACGAGCCGGGCGATGAGCAGGACGAGTGGGGAGAGGACGCCGATGGTGTCGTAGTTCGGGGTGATCGCGATCAGGAAGCCGGCGCCCGCCATCAGTGCGACGGTGAGCGTCATGCCCTTCTTGCGTCCGTGGCGGTCGGCGTAGGCGCCGAGCACGGCGGCACCGACCGGTCGCATCACGAAGCCGACGGCGAACACGGCGAGCGTGGACAGCAGGGCCACCGCTTCGTCGCCCTTGGGGAAGAACTCATCGGCGATGATCTTGGCGAAGATGGAGTACAGGGCCCAGTCGACCCATTCGACGGTGTTGCCGATGGTGCCGGCGACGATGGCCTTGCGCTGGGCGCCGCTCAGTCTGTCCGGGGCGGGGGAGTCGCCGTCTTTGGGCAGGGGACCGGCGGGTGTGGCGGATCCGGTTTTCATGGCGTCTGCTCCGGGGCGTCGGGGACGGAACGGGCACGGGCGGCGGTCGTCTGGCCGTTCAGCACGCTGCGGGCCGTGTCGGCGAGCTGGGCGTGTGTGGCGTACCAGACGCCGGAGTGGGCGGCGATGTGGTCGAGGAGTGCGCGCAGCGCCACCAGGCGGGAGCGGTGGCCGATGACGTGCGGGTGCAGGGTGAGCTGGAAGACACCGCCGTCGCGGTGGGCGGCGTCGAATTCGTCCGTCCAGATCTCCAGCACGTCGCGCGGGCGACTGTGCGGGCGCACGGAGCCGTAGCGGTCCATCGTGAAGTAGGGGGCGTCGTCCCGGATCCAGTCCACGGGGATCTCGACCAGGCCGGTGGGCCTGCCGCCGGTGACGATCTCGTAGGGCTCGTCGTCGGCCATCAGCGAGGAGTCGTAGGCGAAGCCGAGTTCGAGCATGATGTCGAGCGTGGAGTCCGAGAAGTCCCAGGACGGCGTGCGGATCCCGACGGGCCGCTGTCCGGTCAGCGTGTCGAGAGTGTCGAGGGCGCGTGCGGTCAGTTCCCTCTCGTCGTCGGGGTCCAGCAGCATGTTGCGCTCGTGGATCCAGCCGTGGACGGCGAGTTCATGCCCGTCACGGCTGTACGCGCGGGCCTCCTCGGGATGGATGAGGGCGGAGACCGCCGGCATGAAGAACGTCGCGGGGACGCCGTGACGGGCGAGGAGGTCCAGGATCCGGGGTGCGCCTACGCGGGCACCGTACTCGCCCTGGGCGAGGCGGCCGGGGCTGGTCTCGCCGTCGCGCAGCGGGATCGTCTCGTGGTCGGAGTCGAAGGACAGGGCGACCGCCACCCGGGCGCCGCCGGGCCAGCGGTCGGGGACCAGCCGGCGTCCGGCCCGTACGGCGTCGAGGTGACCGCGCCAGGTCTGTTCGGTCCAGCGCCAGCTCTCCGCGGGCAGGCCGGAATCGTGTGTGGGCATGGTGACTCCACGGGTCGGGGACGGGGCGAGGAAAGAGAGAGGAAAGGGAGAGGAAAGAGAGCGAAGAAGAGGCGTGCGGCGGCCGCCGGGAGCCGTCGCGGGGCACGACGGGGCGGGTGCGTGCCCGCTCAGGCGGGGCGGACCATCCGGTGCCAGGAGTACTTCATGGTGGCGAGGTGCAGCGTCACGTCGGAGGCGATCAGTCCGGGCAGCGCCCCGATGACGTCGCTGGTGTAGCGGAAGAGGTCGCTGCGGCGGGGCAGCACCATGTGCCCGACGAGGTTGAAGCGCCCGGTCGCCGCGCTCAGGAACTTGGTTCCCGGATGCCGGGCGAGCTGCCGTCCCGCGGCGTCGAGCCGGTCGGGCTCGATCGACAGCCAGACCATGAACTCCGCGTCGTACCCGAGCAGCGCCGGTTCGACGAGGGTGCGGAACTGCAGGACGCCGCGGGCGATGAGCCGGTCCATGGCCCGCGCGACGCTGGACTCGGTGTGCTCCAGGCTCCGGGCCAGGGTGCTGACCTGGGTGCGGCCGTCCTCCTTGAGCGCCGCGACGACCGCCTGCTCCAGGGCGGTGAGCGCTTGTGGCGCCACGTCCCAGTCGGCACGGTCGCAGGACGACGCCAGGGAGGCGGGCCGCAGGTCGGCGGCCGCCTCGGCGGGCAGCAGCCCGGTGTCCCACATCGACGCCGAGGTGAACGCACGGATGACCGGTACGGCCTCGGTGCTGGTGATGAGCTCGGCCGCGGGCAGATCGGTGAAGAGCAACCGCATCATCTCGTCGTTGTCGCGGGCGACGAAGTCGACGATCAGATCGGCGGAGCCGGTGACGGCGGCCACGAAACGGACGTCCGGACTGGCGGTGAGCCGTTCCGCGACGTCCAGACCGCGGCCGGGCCTGGCCTGCACCCGGACGAGCATGGAGGATCCCTCCCGTGTCCGGTCCAGTTCCAGGGTGCCGACGACGCGCAGCAGCCCCCGCTCGCGCAAAGCCCGGTAGCGCCGCTGGGCGGTCGTCTCACTGGCATCCACCCACCGCGCCACCGCGCTCCACGGGGCGCGACCGTTGAGCTGGAGCGCGGCGATGATGCGCCGGTCCAGTTCGTCGATGGTCTCCACGGGAGCTCGGTGGTTCATGGTGCTGACGCTAATGAGCACCATGGCCCTCGTCAATGAAGGAATCCTGCGTTGTCCCTGGTCAAAGCCCTGTCATCCAGCACTCCGAGGGTTACGGAGGGGTAAAGAACGCAGTTCGGGCCCGCACCCGCGCATGGCTGGAACGTGACGGATTACGCCACGCGCGTGTCTGAAAAAGTTCACCCGGCGTCTGTGCGGCCCGACCACCCGACCGCCCGACCGCCCGACCGTCCGGCGGTGACCGCGGCCCGTCCTCCGGAAGTGGTGGCCCGGCAGCACGACGGTCAGTGCTTGCGGCGGGACAGCCAGGCCGCGGCGAGGGCGCCGGAGATGTTGTGCCAGACGGAGAAGACCGCGGCGGGCAGCGCGGCCAGTGGGCTGAAGTGGGCGGTGGCCAGCGAAGCCGCCAGTCCCGAGTTCTGCATGCCGACCTCGAAGGCCATGGCACGGCTCGCCGGCTCGCCCATCCTGCTGAGCCGTCCCGCGCCGTAGCCCAGTGCCAGACCGAGACCGTTGTGGAGCACGACGGCGACGAACACCAGCAGCGCGGCCGACTTGATGGCGTCGGCGCTGCCAGCCACCACCACGGTCACGATCACGCCGATGGTCACGGCGGACAGCCAGGGCAGCGCCGGCAGGGCCCGTTGCACGTAGCGGCCCGCCAGGAACCGCACGGCGAGACCCGCGAGAACCGGCAGCAGTACGGTCTTGAGGATGTCTCCGACCATGGAGCCCGCGTCGACGGGCAGGTACTCGCCCGCCAGCAGCAGCGTCAGCGGCGGGGTGACCAGCGGGGCCACGAGCGTGGAGACGGTGGCCACGGAGACGGACAGCGCGACGTCACCGCGCGCCAGATACGTCACCACGTTGGAGGCGGTGCCGCTGGGGGCACAGCCGACGAGGATCACGCCCGCCGCGAGCTGCGGCGGGAGCTGCAGCAAGTGGGCGATGACCCAGCCGAGGCCCGGCATGATGACGTAGTGCGCGACCAGCCCGAGGGCCACCGCCCAGGGTCGTTTGACGACACCGCGGAAATCCAGCGGGGTCATGGTGATGCCCATGCAGAACATCACCACGCCCAGCAGGTACGGCACCGACTCGCCCCAGCCGGCGAAGCTGCCCGGGAGCAGTAGCCCGACGGCGCCTGCGAGGAGAACGAGGACGGGGAAGACGGTGACGGCGCGGCGCGCGGAGCGGTCGCCTGCGTTGTCGTTGTCGTGGTGTGCGGGTTGTTCGATACTCACTGTGCGAGACAACGCCTGGTCAGGGCCATGACGCAAGGCTGTCTCGCGATGTGATCACCGCTCGGCGTGCCCACGTAGAACGGAGCGCGGGCGCCGCAGCGGGCGCCGTGTCCGCCGCCGGTGAGGATCGGTGGCCGGCGGGGGCGGGGGAGAGGGCCGGCCTGCGCGTGGTGCCCTACCAGCGCGGGATGGTGGCCCGGTAGGTCGGGTGGAAGGTACGCATGTAGCCGGTGTCGTCGCGGTTGCGCAGGCCGCTGGTCAGATACTGCTCGTGCAGTGTGCCCAGCGCGTCGTGGTCGAGCGTGACACCGAGGCCCGGGCCGGACGGCACCGCCACCGAGCCGTCCTTGAACTCCAGAACACCGGGCTCGATGACGTCCTCCGTCTTCCACGGCCAGTGGGTGTCGCAGGCGTAGGTGAGGCGGGGGGTGGCCGCCGCGAGGTGGGTCATGGCGGCGAGGCTGATTCCCAGATGCGAGTTCGAGTGCATGGACAGGCTCATACCGAAGGTGTCGCAGATCCCGGAGAGGAGTTTCGAGCGGCGCAGCCCGCCCCAGTAGTGATGGTCGGAGAGGATGACCTGCACGGCGTCCGCCGACACCGAGGGACGCAGCTCGTCGAAGGCCACGACACACATGTTGGTCGCCAGCGGCATGGACACCTCGCGGGCGACGGCGGCCATGCCCTCGATGCCCGGTGTGGGGTCCTCCAGGTACTCCAGCACACCGTCGAGTGCCTGGCCGACCTTGACGGAGGTGGGCACCGTCCAGGCGGCGTTCGGGTCGAGCCGCAGGGGGTGGCCGGGAAAGGCGGCACGCAGGGCCCGTACCGCCTCGATCTCCTCCTCGGGCGGCAGGACTCCGCCCTTGAGCTTGATGGCGGTGAATCCGTACGCGTCGATCATGCGCCGGGCCTGGGCCACCACACCGTCGGGGTCCAGGGCGGCGCCCCATTCGTCGGGCTCGGCACCGGGGTGGCCGGCCCACTTGTAGAACAGGTAGGCACTGAAGGGCACCGACGTGCGCACGGCGCCGCCGAGGAGGTCGCAGACCGGACGGCCGCACGCCTGCCCCTGGATGTCGAGCAGGGCGACCTCGAACGGTGAGTGCACCCGGTCGACGGTGCTGCTGGTGGTGATCATTCCGGTGAGACCGGAGCCTCCGACGCCGCCGACACGGGCGATGACCTCGCCGACGCGGCGATGCAGTTCCTCGGTGGCGTAGACGTCGAGCCCGATGACCCGCTCCGCGACGGCCTGGAGCCGTTGCAGATGTCTGGCGTCGGCGTAGGTCTCGCCGAGTCCGGTGAGTCCGCCGTCCGTGCGCACCTCGATGATCGCGCGCAGAGCGTACGGTTCGTGGACGCCGACCGAGTTGAGCAGCGGTGGGTCGCGGAAGGCCACGGGGGTGATGGTGACGCCGGAGATCCGCAGTGGTTCGACACTCATGCTCAGGCGTTCCTTACCAGTTCGAGTCCTCGCTCCATGAGCACGGAGAGTTCGTCGAGGTCTTCTCGTGTGGGGTCGCTCAGCGGTGCGCGCACCGCCCCGACGTCCAGGCCGCGCAGCCGTACGCCGGCCTTGACCAGGTACGGCGGCAGCAGGAGCAGGCCGTCGGCGCCGTTGTCCCGGGCCGCTTCCGCGAGGGCGACGGCCGTCGGGAGCGCGCCGCCGACACCCGCGTAGACGGGGACGGCCCCGTCTGCCGCTGTCGCCGCGGTCCGTGCGACGTCGGAGTGCTCGCGTGGCGACAGCGCGCGGAACTCGCCGGTGCCGCAGCCGGGGAGGACCGCGCCCGCACCGGCCGTCACGCCTGCCCGTACGGGGGTGTCCAGGGTCCGCGGGTCGAGGCCGCCGTCGGGTGCGAAGGGCGTGACCGGAAGGAAGAGCACTCCGTCAGGCATGAAACTCCGTTTACATACGTGAAGTGTATTTATATCCGTGTAGGCGCCAGTCAACTTAGGGCGAGCCGTCGGGGACCGTCAAGGGGCTGTGGTGCCACGCACCACCTCTGGCGTGCCCGAAGTCCTTGAATGTGAGCAAGGTGTGTGGCTGTGGGAATCCGCCGGGAAGCCGTTGACCCGGTCGGCATGCATCCGTAACGTGTCCACGCGTGTGACATGGATTCACATATGTATACGTCGGTTGCTTGTCGCCCCCGATCGGGGTGCAGCGCCCCCCTCGCCTTCGCGAGCGGAGTCGGGCCTGCGCGGTCAACACCGCGGGCCCCAGAAGCATCTGTCATGCCATCACGGCGATCGAAGTGGGAGACAATGATGGTCCCGCAGCCTCATGCGAAGAGTCCCGAGAGCGAACCCGACGCCGAAAGCCGCGCGGTCGGCAAATTCCTGCGCCGCATGCTGCCCATCCTGGTTCTGATGCTGCTGGTCAACCAGATGGACCGGACGAACGTCGGCTTCGTCCAGGACGAGTTGCGGGCGGACGTCGGGGTGAGCGCCACCGCCTACGGTCTCGGTGCCGGCCTGTTCTTCATCGGATACGCACTCTTCGAGGTGCCGAGCAACATGCTGATGGAGCGCTTCGGCGCCCGGGTCTGGCTGACCCGCATCATGATCACCTGGGGTCTGGTGATCCTGGCGATGTGCTTCATCCACAACGTGACGACGTTCTACATCCTGCGGTTCGTCCTCGGCGTCGCCGAGGCGGGCTTCTTCCCCGGAGTGCTCCTGTACTTCACTCAGTGGCTGCCGGACTCCAGCCGGGGCCGGGCCAGTGCGATCTTCCTGGGGGGTTCCGCCACGGCCTACATCGTGACCGGTCCGATCACCGGGGCGCTCCTGGAAATGCACGGCGTGGGCGGGTTCGCCGGCTGGCGCTGGATGTTCGCTCTCGAAGGGGCCTTCTCCATCCTGGTGGGTATCGTCGCCGGGTTCTTCCTCGTCTCACGCATCGGTGAGGCGCGCTGGCTCACGGAGGAGGAGAAGGAGGCGCTGAGCAGCGCGGTCGCCCGCGACCAGGAGGCCCGCAGCCGGGCACCCAAGGTCTCGCGCTGGCGGCTCCTGATCCACCCTCAGGTCGCCTTGCTGACCGGGGTCTTCTTCGCGATGGCCCTCACCGGATACGCGATCACCTTCTGGCTGCCGAGCCTGGTGGCCGAGATCGGCGGGCTCTCGCCCTTCCAGATCGGGCTGCTGTCCGCCATCCCCTGGATCTGTGCGGTGATCGCCATGTACTCGATGGCCCACTTCACGGACCATGTCCCGGACCGCCGGCCGTACCTCGCGGTGTGTCTGGTCCTGTCGGCGATCGGCGCCTTCCTCGCCACCCTGGGCTCCCCATGGTTCGGGCTGCTCGCCATCACGCTGGCAGCGGTCGGCGGGAAGTGCGCGGCCACTCTGTTCTGGCCGATGGCGCAGAGCGGCCTCGACCTGAAGATCGCCGCGGCCGGGCTGGCGGTGGTCAACTCGCTCGGCAACCTCGGCGGCTTCGTCTCACCCACGCTCTTCGGCTATCTCAAGGACACCACCGGCAACACGCACGGAGGTCTGTACGCTCTCGCCGCGGCGTCCGTGCTGGCGGCCCTGGGTGTTGCCTTCATCCGCCGGCCGACCGGACCGGCGGCGCGTCACGATGAACGGACTGCCGTCGGGGGGACAGTGGTGGCCGACAAGGCGCGGTGAGCACGACCGCTTCAGCCGAGGGCGGCTTTGCAGCGGAAGCCCGCCTTCTGCCGGCGCCGTTCCGGGGGCCTCGCACCCGGAGCCGAACGGAAGCCGAACAGGAGGCGGGCCGGCAGCCGGTCACGGCACAGGGGCGAACTCGGGCAGCGTAAGGGCTGAGTGGGCCGGTCGTGCTGTCGGGGAGGGCATGGTGACGAGATCACGCAGCATTTTGTTGCGTTGCTCCAGGGCCCGCGCCGTGGTGGGGAAGAGCGTGGCCGCACCCGTGTCGACCAGTGCCTGGTTCATGGTGACGAACTCGCGAACGCCGCGCTCGTAGGCGGCGAAGGCCGCGGTGTGGTCCCGGTTCGTGGCCAGGGCGTTGGCGAGCATGTAGGCACCGACCAGCGCAAGGCTTGAGCCTTGTCCGGTGAGGAACGAGGGTGCGTACGCGGCGTCGCCGACGAGCGCGACGCGGCCGCTGGACCAGTGGGGCATACGGATCTGACCGGCCGTGTCGAAGAACAGGTCATCCGCGTCGCGCATGGCGTCGACCATGCCAGGGACCTCCCATCCCGCGCCTGCGAAGGTCGTGGCGATCAGGTCCCGCTGGGCGCCGGGGTTCCGGAGGGCATCGAACGGCGGCTGCGGTTGGTGGAAGTTCAGGAAGGCGTGCAACTCGTCGTTGTCCCCGACGGCGTAGAGGGCCGCGGCTTTCCCCGGGGTGTTCCACAACATGAGTTCACGGGAGAGCCCGAAGGTGTTCGGCATGGTGAAGATGGCGAAGCAGTAGCCCAGGTAGCGGTGAAACTGTTCTTCGGGGCCGAACACGGACTCCCGGGTGTGTGAGTGCATACCGTCGGCGCCGACCACCAGGTCGAACGTACGCCGTTGCCCACTGCGGAACGTGACGTCGACCTCTTGGTCGGACTGGTCGAGAGTGTCGATGGAATCGCCGAACAGGAATTCCACATCGTCGCGAACTGTCGCGTAGAGGCTCGCGGCCAGATCCCCACGACGCACCTCGATGTCCTGTCCCTCGACGCTGCCGACAACGGCGCTCGGGCTGACCGAGGCCACCTTGCTGCCATCGGCGTGGAGGAACGTGCAGCGAGTCGAGTCGATGTGCGCGTCCCGCAGCCGCGGCAGGATGCCCATCCGCCGGACCACCTCTGTCGCGGTACCGCGGACGTCGATCGGGTAACCACCGGCGCGCAGTGCGTCTGCCTTCTCCACCACTGTGACCGCGAACCCGGAACGGTGCAGCCAGTACGCCAGCGCGGGTCCGGAGATACTGGCCCCGGAGATCAGAACCTTGCGCTTCGCGGCAGTACTCACGTTCATCGACAGACCGGTAGGTGTCATGCCTGGGCTCCATTCTTCGTGATACGGACAACGAGCAGTGACAACGCGGCGACGAGGCCGGCGATGGCGAAACCTGTGGCGAAGGCCGATTCGGCCGGCCGGCCCGTCAGCGGGGTGGCACCGGCGTTGAGGATCGCGCCGCCGATCTGGGCGCCCAGGGCGGTGCCGATCACGCGTGTCACCACGAGCAGGCTGGTGGCGATGCCGGTGTCCCTGGTCTCGACGGTGGTGAAGGTGCCGGCGAGCAACGCCGTGGTACCGACGCCCGCAGCGAACGCGGTCAGCGCCTTCGCGAGGACGAGCTGCCATTCCGCGCTGTGCAGCGCCGCCAGGGCGATCATCGTGGCCGCCGTGACGACGGTGCCCACGACGACCACGGCACGCGGACCGAAACGCCGCGCCGCGATCCCGCCGACCGAATCGCTCACCGACCCGGCGACGGCGCCGGGCAGCAGGAACAGTCCGATGTCGGTGGTGTTGGCTCCGAAGCCGTACCCGTCGGCCGACACCCCGAACAACTGCGGGAGAAGAAAGCCGACCATCCCGTAACTGGTGGTGATGACGAAGGTGAACACGAACGCGTTCCGCATCGCGGGCCTTGCCAGCATGTGTAGATCGACCATCGGCGAGACCGCCCTGCGCTCGACGACGACCCATCCGGTCGCGAGGGCGGCCACGCCCACCGCGATGGCACCGACCGCGAATGGTGGCAGACCGCCGTCCCTCGTCACCGTCACGAGCCCGAGCATGAACGCGAGCAACGTGCCGCTCAGCAGAAGAACACCAGGCCAGTCGATCCTGCTGTCCGACCGGATCGGCGGATCATGCGGCATCAGCCACGTCACGACCAACGTCATCGCGATGATCGCGATCGTCGGTACCGCGAACATCCAATGCCAGGACAGTCCATCCGCGATCGGCCCCGCAAACAGCATTCCCACCATGCTGCCGCCCGTGAACAGCGCGACGACCAGTCCGATCGCCACCTGCGACTCTCCTGCCGGGAGGTGTTTACGCACCAGGATGAACGAGAGGGGCAGCGCACCCACCATGACACCCTGCAATACCTGACCGAGCAACAACACCGGCAGGTTCGGCGCCAGGCCGGCCAACAGACCACCGGCCGACACCACGGCCATCAGCCAGACCAGCACCCGCTTTCCGCCGTAGCGGTCGCCGAGTTTGCCTGCGACGGGTGTGACGACCGCGCCGGTGACGAGTAGCGCGTTGCCGATCAATGCCCCTTCGCCAGGACTGACCTCCAACTCACGTTGCAGCAGCGGGAGCGCAGGCTCCACCACCGACTGCAGGGTGCCGAGGGCGAGCGCCAGGATGCCGAGGGCACCGATCGACAGCCTCCCGATGCGGACGGGGGAAATCACAGCTTCGGACATGGACGTCCTTGTCATCATTGGGTGCGAGCTTGGGTGCGGGCATGTGCGTGGACCCGTTTGATGTGGGCGCAGCGCTCTCGTGGCGCACACGTCAAGCGGGGCCGCGGGCCGCACTGGTCCGCCAGCGGGATGTACTGCCCGGCCGGTCAGCCGGCCGGGTCGAAGCTGCCGGGTAGGGGGAATGCGCGAAATGCGCACGCCTCCAACACTCCCCGTCGGCGCCTCGCGGGGCATCGTCCGTTGCTGCCGTCTTCGCCTGGTGCACCCGGACCACCCACACAGGTGTCCTGGTGCCTACGCACTACAGGCGACTTGGGTCCTTTACGGGGCATGACCTGGAGTTTCAGTGCTCCGGGCTGCCGCCGGACTGCCACACCCTCGGCGGACGAGCGGCGGGCCGCCTGCAGCACGGTGAGGGTGGCGGCCGCGTCGGCGGGCCGACAGCACGCGCCTGGCGCAGTGCCACAGCGATCTCGCCGTGCCCGTCAACCAGGGCCCAGATCGCCTGAGATGCGAGTATCGGCCCCAGCCCGAAGCCGCGCCATCATGTTTCCGCACCCTAGTGATTCGGTCTGGTCAAGGAGCCTGCGGGAGCTCTTCGCAGCTGGTCAGGTGGCATGTATTCCGAACAACGCGGCCCGCAACCCGTGCGCCGAAAACGTCTTCTCGCCTGACCTTCCGTCAACGTGTGATTCGCGGGTCCCGGCGCTGGTATCCTTGATCTTGAGCGCGCGGCCGATCGGCTGGTGCGTCTCGCGTCGGTGGTCCAAGGAAAGACGCCCCGCTTCCTGCGGGGAAATGCAGGTGCAAGGCCTGCCCGGCGCTCCACAAGACCCCACCCGTGTCCCTCGGGTGGGGTCTTTGCGTCGGCGTCGGGAGTGCGGTCGGCGGGTACGAAACAGCCGTGTCGCCGCCGGCCCTGAGGGCAGGTCGCTCGACCGGGGTCAGCGCCGCCCGCGCAACTTGCCCAGCAGTCGCTGGGCCTGGGCTCGGCGTCGAGGATCGGCGGAGGCACGGCGGGCCTGTTCGATGGTGCGTCGGCCCTGCGGGCTCTTGGCGAACTGCTTGATCTTGTTCATGATGCCTGCCATGGCTCTTCTCCTGTGACGGGGGCGGTGGTGCGGTACCTGCACAGCTCCGTATACCCCGCTGTGGCGGGACGACAACGGCAATCGGCCTTCACCCTTGCACAGACCCCGACCGTGGAGTCACAGAGTGAAGGTGTCGGTGAGGTGGACGGTGTAGCCGTCGTCTTCCATCAGGAGGACGGTGACGCCGAAGGGGGAGGGGTGGTCAAGCTCGAGAGGGGTGAAGGAGTAGGTGAGGGCGGCCTGGATCGGCGGGGCGAGATCGCCGTCCGGCTGCGGTTCCGGGGCAGGGAGCCACAGCGGTGCGGCCGTGACCGGACCGGGGTCGCCAGGGGACGCGTCCAGGGGCTCCCGCGTGTAGGGAAGCTGGTGCAGTACGTGTCCGTCCTTCGTGGCGTGTACCAGGTTCAGGCAGGGGGCGGGGCCGGTGGCCGGAAGCCGGCATGCGGTGGCGACTTCGTCCGTCTCCCAGGCGAGAACGACCTCGTCGGCGCCTGCCGCGGCGGCGACGTTCGAGAGCTCGACGATCGCGGTGAGGGCGTCCTCGCCGCCTTTGGTGGGGCGTAGCCAGATGAGCCCGACCAGTTCGCCACGTACCAGAGGCATGATGACCGGGCGAGGCGCCGTCCCTTGCGTCAGATCCGCGGTGTACGCGTTCTTCATCGATGCGACCAGCGCGTCCCAGGTCTGCGTGTCCACGGATTTCCCCTCACCAACGGCCTGTTCACGAGCGACGCAGAGCCTGTCATGGCGGCCCGGTTCTGCGCCACCGGCGTTGACCCCGCGCACGGGAAAGCCCCGGCTGGACGGGGGAGACCAGCCGGGGCTGTGTGCGGTGGTCTGCGGAGGGCGGTCGCCTCTCGGCGGGGGGGCTCCATGGGGCTTCAGCCGAACGATCGTCCCCATGGGCTTTGGGTGAGGCCCGGGGACACTGTCCCCTCCGCAGCCACATACGGATGAACGGTCGGCCGCTCCTGCTTGTTCCGCCGCCGGTGCCGTGCGAGGTGTGAACTGACGCACTCTCCCCGGACACACCCGGTTCGGGGAGCGCGGTCGTATCGTCAACGCACCACGTCTCGTCAGCGCACCACGTCGAAGACGTTCTTCTGCAGGCCGTTGGCGTACGCCTCGTGCTCGACGAGCCGCAGCTTCTGGGTGTCCTTGTCCGTGTCGCTGAACAGACGCTTGCCCGCGCCGAGCAGGAGGGGGAAGACAAGGAGGTGGTAGCGGTCGATCAGGCCGGCGTCCGAGAGGCTCCGATTGAGGGCGGCGCTGCCGTGGATGATGATCGGGCCGCCCTCGGTCCCTTTGAGCGCGGCGACCTCGTCGAGCGACCGCAGGATCGTGGTCGGTCCCCAGTTCGACACCAGGCCGTCCTCGGCGAGCTTGGTGGAGACGACGTACTTCGGCATCATCTTGTAGTCGGAGAAATCCTCCATGTCCGGCCAGAACGGACTGAACGCCTCGTAGCTCGTCCGGCCCAGCAGCATCGCGGTGGCCTCCCGCTGCTCCCGGCCCTTGATGTCGAACGCTTCTGGGAGGAACTCCATGTCCTTGAAGGTCCAACCCGAGTTCCGGTAACCGGGCTCGCCGCCCGGGCCCTCCACGACGCCGTCGAGCGAGATGAAGGCGCTGCTGATCAGGGTGCGCATCGAAGGTCTCCTTGTTGTCCTGTGGTCCGTCGCTGTTGTCCTGCGGTCCGTCACTGCCTGATTGACTGCTGGCCCCGGCGAAACTCATCGGCCGAGCGGATGCGGGGAGCAGACTATTCGAGGTAGTCGGTGACGAGGGCGGCGAACTCGTCGGGGGTGGCCAGGCGGATGCCGAGGGTCTCGGCCTTGGCGCGTTTGGATCCGGCACCTTCCCCTGCCACCACCAGGGCGGTCTTCTTGGAGACACTGGAGGAGGAGCGGCCTCCGGCGCGCTCGACGAGTTCGTTCATCTCGTTGCGGCTGAGCTTCTCCAGAGCACCGGTCATCGCGCCGGTCACGACCACCGTCATGCCGGCCAGCGGCCCGCCCGTCGGTCCCGGGCCGTCCGGGGCCTTCGGGTCCTGTGCGTCCGGGGAGCTCACCGAGGCGCCCTTGGGGTCGTCGAGGTCGTCGGGGGCTGCCGCGCTCGGCGGGGTGGCGCCGGGCTCGGTCATGTTAACCCCGGCGGTGACGAGCTTGTCGATGAGCGGGGCGAGTTCGGTGAGTTCGGCGACGATGGAGGGGGCCTTCTCGGTGCCGATGCCCTCGACCCGCTGCATCGACGCGGTGTCGGCCGCGCGGACGTTGTCCATCGTGGCGAAGTGACGGGCGATGCGGCGGGACATCGAACGGCCCGTGCCCCGCACCCCCAGCGCGCACAGTACCCGCGACAGCGGCCGCCCCTTGGCGGTACCGAGCGCCGCGAGGAGGTTGTCGGTGCTCGTCCCGCCCATTCGCTCCAGGCGCAGGAGCTGGTCGCGGGTGAGAGCGAACAGATCCGCGAGATCGGCGACCAGGCCCGCTTCGACGAGCTGGACGACGCGGGTGTGGCCGAGGCCTTCGATGTCGAGCTGGTCGCGGCCGGCGGCGTACGAGAGGGAGGCGACGAGATGACAGTTGCGGCCGTTCTCGCAGCGCCAGCGCTGCTCGCTGGTGTCGATGCCGCCACCGCACCGCGGGCACACTTCGGGGAAGGCGATGGTTTGCTCGGTACCGGTGCGCAGGTGGGCGACAGGGGCCTCGATACGGGGAATGACGTCGCCGGCGCGGTGGACCATGACGTGGTCGCCCAGGCGCAGGTCGCGCCGGGTGATGTCGGCCGGGTTGTGGAGGGTGGCGTAGGTGATGGTGGCTCCGTCGATGACGACCGGTTCGAGTACGGCGCGCGGGGCGATGATGCCGGTACGGCCCACGTTCCACTCCACGTCGAGCAGCCGGGTGATCTTCTCCACCGCAGGCAGCTTGTAGGCGATCGCCCAGCGCGGGGCACGCGAACCGGATCCGGCGGCCTGCTGGTCGGCGGCCAGGTCGGCCTTGATGACGATCCCGTCGATTCCGAAGGGCAGCGTGGCCCGCAGCGCGGCGATCTCCTGCACCCGCGCCAGGACCTGCTCGGCCGTGTCGGCCGTGGTGCCGGGGACGGCGGTGCCGGCGGTGGTGTTCACCCCGAGCCCGGCGGCACGGGACATCAGCTCGCTGTGGGACAGCTCGCGCAGCTGTCCGGCGAGTTCGGCGTCCGTGTCCGGCAGGGGCAGCAGGCCGTAGCCGAAGAACGTCATCGGCACGGTGTAGGCGCGGTCCTTGGCTCTCAGGGTGCCCGCCGAGGCGCCGCGCGGATTCGCGAACGGCTGGCCGCCGTGCGCGGTGCGGACCTCGTTGGCGTGCTCGAACTGGGCGGTGGTCATCAGGACTTCACCGCGCACCTCCACCGTGACGGGCTCGGCGAGGGCCTCGGGCAGGCCCTCGACGGTGCCGATCGCGTGCGAGACGTCCTCCCCGGCCGTTCCGTCCCCACGTGTGATCAGACGGTCCAGGCGGCCACCGGTGTAGCGGGCGGCGATCGCCAGGCCGTCGAGTTTCGGTTCGACATCGAACCGTTCCACGTCGTGACCGATACGCCGGGCCAGCGAAGCCGTCCAGGCGGTGAACTCGTCGGGGGAGAACACGTTGTCCAGGCTGAGCATGGCCACCGTGTGCGGCACATCGCCCTCCACGGCACCGCCTGCGACCTTTCCGGTCGGCGAGTGGGGCAGCACCTGGTCGGGATGCTCCGCCTCCCACGTGGTGATGGCGCGCATCAGCCGGTCGTAGGTGTCGTCGTCCATCGGCGAGGTGCCGCCCGTGTAGTAGGCGCCCGAAGCCTGCACGGCGTCCTCGACCGCCTGCGCGTAGGCGGCGGCATCCACGATCACTGCAACTGGTGTGGTCATGCCGTCATCCTGCCTGCCACCACTGACAACGGCCTTGCCGACGAACGACGTACCGCCCCAGCACGTCGTACCTGCTCACCGAGGGAACGACGCCGACGCAGTACGACCTCAAGGTCAACGGCGTGCAGGTCAGCATTGAGGAGTCGGCCGTCTTCGGGGACAGCACATGGGAGTTCGGGCCGTTCACCGCGGGCAGCGGCGCCTGACGCATGCCCGTACACACGGCGCACGGTGACCATGGGTGCGGAACACCGGCGCAGGGGTTATGCGACGGAGGCCGCGGTGATGCTGCTGCGGTTCATGTTCGAGGAGCGGCGCTTCCACAAGTGTGAAGCGCGGATCTTCGCGCACAACGAGGCGTCGCTGGCGCTGCAACGCCGAGTCGGTCTCATCGAGGAGGGGCGCCTCCGTGACCATGTGTTCTTCGCCGGCCGGTACCACGACGTGGTGCTGATGGGCATACTCGCCGACGAGTTCACCCAACGGCACCCGGCCCGTTGACCGGTGGCATGACCGGCCGGGCCACCCTGTGCCGCGGGCGGCCCGGCACGCAATGGCATACGCGAACAGGCGCGTGCCAGCGTGCCGGCAGCCCGGAGGCAGTGGAGCCGACGAGAGTGATCAGGCGGTCGCCGCGGCGGGCTGGGGCTCGGCGGCAGACTCGGCGGTGGCCGTGTAGAAGACCGAGGTGCCCTGCTTGCTGCGGTGGGCGCTGCTCCGGGCGACCAGGTTCTCGAGGGTGGTGCGCACGACGGTGGTCTTGATGTTGCGGTCGGGGTGGGCCGAGGTGAGCGCGGTGGTGATCTCGGCGGCGGAGCGCGGCTCCTTCTGCTCTTCCAGGTGAGTGCGGATCAGGTCGACGAGGCTCGGCTGGGCGGCTGCCTTGGCCGCCTTCGCCACGGGCTTCTTGGCGGAGGTCTCCTTGGTGGCGGTCTCCTTGGCGTCCGTAGCAGCGGCCTTCTTCTGCTTGGCCTGCTTGGCCTGCTTCGGCGAGGCGGAAGCCTGGCTCGGCACGGAGGGCACAGCCGCGGTGGTCCCGGCGGTGGGGCGCGCGCCGCCGAGCGCCTGCTGCATGTTCACCAGGACCGTGTGGTCGTGCTCCAGGGCGAGCAACTGCTCCTGCAGGGCCGAGATGTCCGCGGCGATGCGGTCCTGCTCCTTGGTGTTGCGTTCGAGGTCGCTCGTCACCTGTGCGACGTACTGCGACGTGAGTTCTGTGGTGGAGGTCTGGTTCTCAGGCATGAGTAAAGCCTTTCTCGATCCGCCAACACATGTGCAGAAACAGGGAACATGTCTCTGCACGAGTGAAGAGCGGGATGGTGTCTGTCAGGGCTGATCCGTCCGAAGGACACAACCGCGCGCTTTGCGTCAGTGTAGAGATAGTACGCACGACTTTATTGTGGTGTTCCTGGTGCGCGCCTCATTCACGCGTACCGCCGCCGCTCTCCGCCCAGAGGTCGGCATGCCATTCCAGGTGCCGGTTGAGTGCGTCGTCGCCAGGACGGGAGGAGGGAGTGGGCGCTCCCCGGCCGGGGCGGGACGGTGGAGGCGTGCCGCGGGAGATGTTCCCGCTGACGGTGACGTTCTCCTCCACACGCGGACGACGGAGTGACTCGTAGAGGGACAGCGCGGTCTCGGTATCGGGTGCGTCACGCAGGGACTTCGCGAGGACGACGGCGTCCTCCAGGGCCATCGACGCCCCCTGCCCGGTCGCCGGGGAGGCCGCGTGGGCCGCGTCGCCGATGGTCAGGGTGCGGCCGGAGCGCCACGGCGTGCCGGTGGGAATCTCGGTGGCGTTGGTGACCATGACACGGTCGGTGGTGGCCGCGACGATGCCTGCGGCAGGAGTGGTGTCCTTGCGCAGCAGCGGCAGGAGCAGATCGCGCCAGTGGGCAGGTGTGCCGTGGGCGATCTCGTCGGCGGCCAGGGGCTCACCGGCCACGCGCGCGAACCAGTACGTCTCCCCGTCCGGAGACACCGCGTAGCCGAAGGCCGTCGCGCTGCCCCGCACCATCGTGATGCGCTCGCCGTCCTCGGCGTTTTCCTCCGGGGGAGCGTGGCCGGTGTAGCCGTAGAAGACGCGCTGCCCCGCGTAGCAGGGCTGTACGGCGGGGGCGAACCCCTGCCGTACGGCGGAGTTCAGACCGTCGGCACCTACGAGCAGGTCACCCGTGGCGGTGCTGCCGTCGGCGAAGTGTGCGGTGACACCGTCGGGGGCGTCCTGGACGGACGTGAGGCGGGCACCGTGCCGGATGTCGATGCCCCGGCGAACTGCTTCCGCCTGCAGAGCGGTGGCCAGTTCGCCGCGGTGCAGGCAGCGATACCGGAGGAGCGGGTCGTCGGCCTCACCGAGCGGCACACGGGCCACGGCGGCGCCCGTGTCGTCGAGGACACGCATCGAGCGCAGCGGGAAGCCGACCGCCGTGACCGCGGCGGAGGCGCCGACCTGGGCGAGGGCTCGCATGCCGTTGCTCGCGAGTGTGAGGAACGCGCCGATGTCCTCGGCCGAGTCGGGGTGTGCCTCGTACACGGTGACGTCCGACCCTGCTTTGTGCAGGGCCAACGCGGCCGCCGTACCGGCGATTCCGCCACCGATGACAAGGATGTGTGCCACGTCGTATCCCCCCAGTCGTATGTAGTCGTATGCCGTATGCAGAGGCCCCACGGTTGCACAAGTGTCTTGGAAACGTCCGGTCGGCTGTTGGTCTCGCACGTATGTATGGGTCCTGAGGGCAGGGAAAACACTTGGACTCCTCGGGCGCCCACGCGGGACAATCGGAGCTCCGGCCCGCCCTTACCCACACCTGGCAGGGGTGTGAGGTGCGCGGGGCGCTGTTGTCGTTCGCTGTCTGCCGAAGCGGGTGACGGGCCGCCGTGCGACGACAGGAGGTGGGGATGGGATCACCTGAATTGCGCAAGGTGCAGCCGGGCAAGGGTGCGGTGCTCCTCGCTCTACGCTGCTACGGAAGGGAGTTGGCCCGGTTCAAACTGTTCTCGGTGCCAGGGATGCTGTTGCCGGCGCTGGGCAACATCGGCATCAACTACATCGCGCCGCTGATCGTGGCGAAACTCGTCGGCCGGATCGCCGTCGACGGTGGTATCACCGTCACCGCGGCGCTGCCCTACGTCCTCGCCTTCGCCGGTGTCCTGCTGCTCGCGGAGATACTGTGGCGGCTGGGTCTGCACTGCCTGAACCGGCTCGACGCCCTCGGCATCGAAAACCTGTATGTGATCGGCATGGACGAACTGTTCGCCAAGGACGCGGCCTTCTTCCACGAGAACTTCGCCGGGTCGCTGACCAAGCGGGTGCTGAGCTTCGCCTCCCGGTTCGAGGCGTTCATCGACACGCTGACCTTCCAGGTCGTGGGCAGCCTGGTGCCGTTGGTCTTCGGATCAGTGGTGCTCTGGCGCTACGAACCGCTCCTCGTTGTCGGCCTGTTGACGATGATCACGCTGACCGCCCTGTGTGTGGTGCCCCTCGTCCGCCGCCGCCAGAAACTGGTCGCCAAGCGCGAGGAGGCGATCGCCCGGGTGTCGGGTCATGTCGCCGACAGCCTGATGAACATGGACACCGTCCGGGCGTTCGCGGCCGAGGAACGCGAGGCCGCGGAGCACCGGTCCCGTGTCGCGGAGTCGCGGCGGCTCACGCTGAGGTCCTGGGACTACGGCAACCTGCGCATCGACACACTCATCGCCCCCCTGTCCGTACTCACCAACGCGCTGGGCCTGCTGCTCGCGGTCGCCCTCGCCGGCAGTGGGCACGGCGTGGAGGCGGTCGTGGTCGCCTTCACGTACTACACCAACGCCACACGCATCATGTTCGAGTTCAACCAGATCTACCGCCGCCTGGAGAGCTCGATGACGGAGGCCGCACAGTTCACCGAACTGCTGCTGATGCCACCGACCGTGCTCGACCCGGTGCCTGCGGAGCCGCTGCGCTCCGAGGCCTCCGACGTCCACTTCGAGGATGTGACCTTCGCCCACGCGGGAGCCGGCCCCCTCTTCGAGGGACTCGACCTGGCTGTGCCCGGCGGCACGAAGATCGGTCTCGTCGGCCGGTCCGGCGGAGGCAAAACCACGCTCAGCCGGCTGCTGCTGCGGATGACGGACCTCGACGCCGGCCGGATCCTGATCGGCGGACAGGACATCAGCAGGCTGCGCCAGGCCGACCTGCGCAGCCTCATCGCCTATGTGCCGCAGGACCCGGCGATGTTCCACCGCAGCCTGCGGGACAACATCGCGTTCGCCCGGCCGGACGCGAGCGACGCCGAGATCCGCCGCGCCGCCGAGACCGCGCACGTCACGGAGTTCGCCGACGCGTTGCCGGACGGTTTCGACACCATGGTGGGCGAACGCGGTGTGAAGCTGTCCGGCGGGCAGCGCCAGCGGGTCGCGCTCGCCCGGGCGATCCTGCGCGACGCGCCGATCCTGCTGCTCGACGAGGCCACCAGCGCCCTGGACTCCGAGAGTGAGGTCCTCGTCCAGGAGGCGCTGTGGCGGCTCATGGAGGGACGCACCGCACTCGTGGTGGCGCACCGGCTGAGTACGGTTGCCACCATGGACCGGCTGGTCGTCCTCGACCGCGGACGGATCGTCGAGCAGGGCACACACCAGGAGCTGCTCGCCTCGGACGGTGCCTACGCGAAGCTGTGGCAGCACCAGTCAGGAGGCTTCCTCGACGACACACACGCGGACGACACACCAGCGGGGGCCGACGTACGCTGAACTCACGTCTGAGTGCGTCGTACGCACTCCGCGACCACGTCACCCAGGCTTCCCGTCTGCTCCAGGAGCCGGCGTTGGATCCGGGCGCCGTTGCCGTGACGCAGCAGTTCCGCGGCGGCCGTGTGAGCGCGGTCGGTGTCTCCGCTGTCGTCCAGGGCGGGGCCGACGTGCTCCAGGAGCGCCCGCACCACGTCATCGGCGGGTGCCGGCCTCATGGACAGGGGATGCAGAAGTTCCTCTTCCAGCCCCGACCGGGCGGCCCGCCAGGCGGCCAGGCGCAGCAGGTCCACGGTGTGCTCCGCGGGGGCCTGCCCCGCGCGCCACTCGCGCGCCGCCGTCTCGACAAGTCCACGGGTGAGGGTGGCGAGCAGTGTGGCGGTGCCTGCCTCCAGGCAGACGTCCGAGACACGGATCTCGACCGTGGGGTAACGCTCGGCGATCCGCGCGTCGAAATAGACCATGCCCTTGTCCCGCAGCACACCCGTGGCCACCATGTCGTCGACCCGTCGGTGATAGCCGTCGGCCGAACCGAAGAGCTCGGTGGGGCCGGCCATCGGCCAACGTACCCACACACGGCTCCGATAACTGCTGTAGAGGCTGTCTTTGCCCTGCCAGAACGGGGAGTTCGCGCTGAGGGCCGTCAGCACGGACAACCAGGGGCGCAGCCGGTCGAGCACCGCGGCGCCCTCCTCGTCGGATTCGACCGACACGTGGATGTGGCAGCCGCAGACGAGCTGCTCCTGGGCGGGCAGCCCGAACTCCTGGACCATCCACTGGTACCGGGTGTTCGTGCTGACCGACGGACTGACCGGCAGCGGCGAGGTGGCCAGCGCCACGACGGCGGCCCCGATGTCCCCCGCGACGCGCTCCGCCTCCTTCCGGCATCGGACGATCTCCGCGCCCAGGTCGGCCATGTCCGCCTGCGGATGGGTGGCGAACTCGAGCTGCTGGCTGTGCAGTTCCCTCTCGAACGTCTCCTCCGACGGATCGTCCCTGGCGGCACGGGCGAGCACCGCAGCGGACAGGGCCTGCGGTTCTCCGGTCTCAGGATCGACCAGGAGGAGTTCTTCTTCCACTCCGACGGTACGCACGTGACCAATGCCTCTCTCGGGGGTCGTTGCGGGCAACGACGAGGTAACGCAGCCTGCCTCTTCCGGACTCCGAATGCCCTGGAACGGCGGGCGGACACGCGGCGGTCCGTCACCGTCTGCATCGGGTCGGCTGCCCGTTCCCGTCAAGCGACCAGGCATCAGGTGACCCGGCGTCAGAAACGCCTGTTGATGTTGTGGCAACCCACTGGTTCTCCCGTCCGTATCAGGAGCGAGCCGTCGGCGCAGGGGTGAGGCGCCGGGAATCCCGGTGCCGCCGGACGGCTCCTGACAGATCCAGGATCGCGAGGAGTTCAGATGGAGTTACGCGCAAGACCAAGGCGTGCGGTCGTGGTGGCAGGGGTGGCTTCCGCGGCCCTGCTGCTGGCCGGTGTCCCGGGTGAGGTGGCCCGGGCCGCGCCGACCGGTGAACCGGCCGACGGGCGTTCCGGGGTGGTGGCTCGGGGCGTGGGCGGCCTCGGCACGGCCGGCGCGGTCAAGACGGTGACACTGGTCACCGGCGACCGGGTCCAGGTGGACGGCAAGGGCCGGATCACCGGCGTGGAGCGGGCGAAGGGCCGGGAACGGATGCCGTTCTCGGTCCGGGAGATCGACGGACACACCCATGTGGTGCCCGCCGACACGGAGCTGCTGCTGGCACAGGGCAAGCTGGATGCACGGCTGTTCGACGTGACCCAGCTGGTGACGGACGGCTACGACGACGCGGGCCGCTCCGACCTGCCGCTGATCGTCACGTTCAAGGGCCGGAAGGCGCCCTCGATGAGCCCGTTCACCGGGGCCGGGGCGCGGATGGGCCGCGCGCTGCCCGTCGTCAACGGGAAGGCGATACGCCCCGTCAAGGAGCGTGGCGCCACGTTCTGGAACGCCGTGACCGGTGCCGGCACCGACGGGTTCACCGCCTCGACCGCGGTGGAGAAGGTGTGGCTGGACGGCCGGCGCAAGGCCACCCTCGACAAGAGCGTCGCGCAGATCGGCGCACCGACGGCCTGGGCCGCAGGGTTCGACGGCACCGGCATGAAGGTCGCCGTGCTGGACACCGGGATCGACACGACCCACGCCGATCTGGCCGGGCAGGTGATCGCGCAGCAGGACTTCTCCGGCTCCTCCGGCCCGGGCGACAAGTTCGGCCACGGCACCCACGTGGCGTCCACCACGGCCGGGACGGGAGCCAGGTCGGGAGGCAGGTACAAGGGCGTCGCCCCGGGAGCGAAGCTCCTGAACGGCAAGGTCCTGGACGACGACGGTTACGGCTCGGACTCCGGCATCATCGCGGGCATGGAGTGGGCGGTGGCCCAGGGCGCCGACGTCGCCAACCTCAGCCTCGGCGGCACGGACACGCCCGGCATCGACCCGATGGAGGAGGCGGTCAACCGGCTCTCCGCCGCATCGGACACGCTCTTCGTCATCTCGGCCGGCAACGAGGGCGAGTTCGGCGAGGGGACCGTCGGCTCGCCCGGCAGCGCCGACGCCGCGCTCACCGTCGGCGCGGTCGACGACGCCGACCAGCTTGCCGAGTTCTCCAGCCGTGGCCCGCGCGTCGGTGACGGCGGGGTCAAGCCCGACCTGACCGCGCCCGGCGTCGACATCACGGCCGCCTCGGCCGCCGGCAGCGTCCTGGCGGGCTCGTACCCCTCCGACATACCCGGCTACCTCACCATCAGCGGCACCTCCATGGCGTCCCCGCATGTCGCGGGCGCCGCCGCCATCGTCGCCCAGCAGCATCCCGACTGGACCGGCGAGCGCATCAAGGCCGTACTCACCGGTTCCGCCAAGCCGAGCTCGTACAGCGCCTTCCAGCAGGGCACCGGCCGGACCGACCTGGCCCGGGCGATCGAGCAGAGCGTCGTCACCGAGCAGGGGCCGCTCGACTTCGGCAAGCAGCAGTGGCCGCACAACGACGACACATCGGCGACCAAGCAGCTGACGTACCGCAACCTCGGTACCGAGCCGGTCACCCTCGACCTGTCCGTCGACGCGTTCGCGGCGGACGGCAAGCCCGCCGCCGAGGGCCTGTTCGCCGTGTCGCCGCGGCAGCTCACCGTCCCGGCGGGCGGCACCGCCAGCGCCGACGTCACGGCGGACACCCGCGCCGGCAGCACCGATGGCACCTTTGGCGGCTCGGTGCAGGCCGCGTCCGAGGACGACAAGATCCAGGTGCGTTCCGCCGTGGGGGTGGAGCGCGAGGTCGAGTC
Organism: Streptomyces sp. NPDC048484; assembly: GCF_040651415.1. Taxonomy (NCBI): domain Bacteria; kingdom Bacillati; phylum Actinomycetota; class Actinomycetes; order Kitasatosporales; family Streptomycetaceae; genus Streptomyces; species Streptomyces sp. NPDC048484. Next base: position 6,251 of record NZ_JBEZJY010000037.1, on the reverse strand, counting down.
GTACGACCTGACGCTGAAGCACCTCGACGAGAAGGGGGAGCCGACCGGCGACGCCGCCACCTCCGTCACAGGCGTGGACAGCGACTTCCGGGGCGACTACGCCGATGAGGAGGACGGCGAGCTCACGGTACGGCTGCCCAAGGGCGACTACACCCTCAGCGGTGTGATCCACCCGTCGTACGAGTCCTCCACGCACTCCGTGCTGGTGCAGCCGAAGCTGAGCCTGGACAAGGACACCGGCGTCACCGTCGACGCACGGCAGGCGAAGCCGGTGGAGATCACCCTGCCGGACGCGGCGGCCGAGAACACCGAGGCCACGGTCGCGTTCGACTACGCGCGGGGCGAGGGCCTGCGCGCGGGCAGCCTTCAGTACCTGCTGCCGACCTTCGCGGGGAGCCGGTTCGGGCGGCTCGGAACCGAGCAGTCCGAGAACGACGTCAGCGCGCTGTTCACCGGCGACTGGACCCGCCTCGACGAAGAGGGCCGGCCGGTCACCTACCACCTGGCCTGGGACCGCGCGAACGACCTCAACGGCTTCACCGCCGCGGTCGGGAAGAAGCAGCTGGCCAAGGTCGACCTCCGGGCGGGTGCATCCGTCGAAGGCAGGAACGTCCAGGTGGAGGTCAGCCCGCACACGGCAGACGGGAACCTGCTCGCCAGTTTCGGCGACCTGCGAGGGAGCCTGCCGCTGAGCACCACCGACTACATCCTCGCCAACAGCGTCAAGTGGTCCTTCCGCATGTGGCAGACCAGCGGCCAGGGCGATGACAAGGTCTGGGAGAACTTCCTGATGCGGATGCCGCAGACCTGGAAGGCCGGACAGAACTACCGCGAGCAGTTCAACGTCGGCGTGTTCGGCCCGGTCCTGAACCGCCCCGACGAGCTCGGACCGGGCCAGGGCCTGCCGGGTGTCGCCCGGCTCGGGAACACCATCAGGGCCTATGTGCCGCTGTTCGGCGACGGCGACGGGCACTGGGGCGAGGCCGCCACCACCTCGACGAAGGCCACGCTCACGGCAGACGGCAAGGAGATCGCAGACAACTACGATTTCCCGCCGACCCTGGGCCTCACCGAGTACACGGTCCCGGCCCAGGACGCCTCGTACAAGCTGAGCGTGGAGAGCTCCCGTGACCCCGCGGTGTTCCCGGTCAGCACCCGCGTCCAGGCGGAGTGGACCTTCCGCTCGGCCACGACCCCGGACGACGACTTCGCCGCGCTGCCGCTGTCGACGGTCACCTTCTCCCCGAAGCTGACCCTGGCCAGCACGGCGAAGGCGGGCCGGCGCTTCGAGGTGCCGTTCTCAGTCAAGGGCGCGGCCGCCGGGCAGCGGCCCAGGAAGCTCGCCTTCGAGGTCTCCTACGACGAGGGCACCACCTGGCAGTCCGTCAAGGCCGTCGGCGGTAAGCACCTGTCGCTGACCCACCCCGCCGCGGCGGGCTCCGTCTCCCTGCGGGCGAAGCTGACGGACCGTGAGGGCAACACGCTGGTCCAGACGACCGAACGGGCCTACCTCACCACGAAGTAGCCCCGGGACGCGTATCCGGCCTTGCCCGGGCGGCATCGATGCCGCCCGGGCAAGGCCGTTCTGCGGAGTCGAGGGAGCCGATCTGGCTGATGACGTTCTGGATCACCTTCTGCAGAAGCACACGGACTGAGATCGCTCTCGGGGGTTCGGCACTTGACCGTCAACATGGCGTGCACGTCGTTCAGGGGAGTTTTTTACATCGTTGGAGAGGGCCTGTAAACCTCTCCGTCCGAAATCTCGACCAGTTGGTTCGGCCCGTCGTCAGCGGCGCCCCAGGGTGCTTTCCCGCTCCACCAGCCGGAACTCCGCGGTGAGTTCACGCCCGCCGGGATCCTGACGGCCCGACAGACTGCGCAACAGCGAGGCCACCGCGAGGCGGGCGATCGCCTGCTTGTCCGGCGCGATGGTGGTCAGCGAAACGGCTCCGAAACGGCTCTCGGCGATGTCATCGAAACCCACCACGGCGATGTCCCACGGCACCCTGAGCCCGCGCTCGTGCAGCACCCGCATGGCGCCGATGGCGATGAGGTCGTTGAAGGCGAAGACCGCGTCGGGACGCAGGCCCGCGTCGAGCAGCTGGGCCATGGCGTGGGCGCCGTCGTCCCGGTCCCAGCCGCCGACGGTCACGATCAGGTCCTCGTCTACCGGCAGGCCCGCCGCCGCCAACTCCGCACGCCAGCCGTCGAGTCGCAGATGGGCGGGGCGGTTCGCGGAGTCCGTACGCACACCGAGATAGGCGATCCGGGTCCGGCCGCGGTCGAGCAGATGGCGCACCGCCGCCCGTGCGGCGGCCACGTTGTCGATCGCGATGTGGTCGAAGGGCAGACCGTACTGGCGCTCGCCGAGCAGTACCAGGGGTACGTCGTCGGGCCGGCCCCGCAGATCCTCGGCCTCCAGCTCCAGCGGACTGAGGATCAGCCCGTCGATCACCCGGGCCCGGAAACCCTGGCTGACCAGCAGTTCCTGCTCGCGCTCGCCCCGCGTGTGGTCGAGCAGGACTGTGAACTCGTGCTCGGCGGCGGCGTCGATCACCGCGCCCGCGAGTTCGGCGAAATAGGGATTGCCGAGCTCGGGAACGGCGAGCGCGATGATGCCCGTACGGCCTTTGCGCAAATGGCGCGCGGTGAGGTTCGGCCGGTAGCCGAGTTCGTCGATCGCCTCCTGGACCCGGGCGCGCATCGCCGGGGTGATGTGCGGATAGTTGTTCACGACGTTGGAAACGGTCTTGATCGAGACGCCGGCCCGTTCGGCCACGTCCTTCAGGCTGACCCGCAAGGGATCTCCTCGGCATCGACGGGAACTCCGCGACCGGAGCTGTGTCATGAACCTGGACAGCGGGCGGGAGCTCGTGCTCTCATGCCAACTGCCTCTGCTTCCAACGTTGTACAGACTGAAGCCCCGAGCCGCCACCCTTCCTCACCCTAGGAGGATTCGTGCGCATCAGACCACTCAGAAACCGACTCGCCCTGCTCGTCGCAGCGGTACTCGGTGCCGCGGGACTGGCCGCCGCACCTGTCGCGACAGCGGTGGAGGATCCCCCCGAGGTCCACGGACTCAAGGGCGAGTACTACACCCAGTCCGCCCCCGGCGCCTTCGACTTCCACGAGCTCAAGGCCACCGGAATGGACTCCCGACTGGACTTCGACAGCCTGGAGTCCCGCCTGAGTTCCGCGACCGGCAAGTCGGACGACGTCAGCGTCCGCTGGACCGGCCGGATCGTGCCGGAGAAGTCCGGCCCCACCACCTTCTCGATCAGCGCGGACAACGGCTTCCGCCTCTGGGTGGACGGGAAGATCGCCATCGACCACTGGGTCGACGACTGGGACCGCGAACAGAACTCGCAGCCCGTGGAGCTGACCGCCGGCACGGCCTACGACATCAAGGTGGAGTACTTCGAGCACTACGGAGGCTCCAACCTCCATGTGCGGTGGACACCGCCCGGCGGCACCAAGGCCGCCATCCCGCAGTCGGCGTTCCTGCTGCCCGCGGGCTACGACTACGACGGGGCCATCGCCACCACGGTACTCAAGGACGGCCGCACACTCCGGCTCGACTTCGCCCAGAAGCTCAAGGCGCCCGCGGCTGGTTTCCTCGACCACCTGGACGCGGTGATCGGCGGAGCCGCCTGGCCGCTCGGAAAGGTGAAGCTCGACCCGGCCGACTCCAAGTCCCTGCTGGTCGCGCTCAAGGAGCCCGTGGTCGGCAACAAGACCGGCACCGCGCGCGGCAGCGCCGATGTGCGCTACGACGGAGCGGGGGGTCTCTCCGCCAAGGACGGCAACGTTGTCAAAGCCTTCTGGAGCAGCGGCACCAACCTCTCGACCCACCAACTGAGCACCAAGTGGGGCAAGGACGTCACCCCGGCCAACGCGCACCGCGAGTACCCGAGGCCGCAGCTCACCCGCGACAACTGGAAGAACCTCAACGGCAGCTGGCAGTTCGCGGCGGCCGAGGCGGGGGAGCAGCCCCCGGTCGGCAAGAAGCTCGCTGAAAAGATCCTTGTCCCGTACCCCGTCGAGTCCCAGCTGTCGGGCATCGAACGGCACGAGGACCGGATGTGGTACCGGCGTACCTTCACCGTCCCGTCCGACTGGAAGATCGGCTCGGACAAACGTCTGCGGCTCAACTTCGGCGCGGTCGACTGGCGTTCCGAGGTCTACGTCAACGGCACCAAGGTCACCGAACACCAGGGCGGCTACGACAAGTTCAGCGCCGACGTCACCGACGCGTTGAAGCCCGGCCGCACCCAGGAGCTGATCGTCGGCGTCTATGACCCGACGGACGCCGCGAACGGCGAGAACCCGCCGCTCGGCAAGCAGCGCCTCGACCCGAGCGGTATCTGGTACACCCCGTCCTCCGGCATCTGGCAGACCGTGTGGATGGAGCCCGTCGCCACCGACCACGTCGACTCGCTCGCCCTTACTCCGGACGTGGACGCGGGCACGCTGACGGTCGCGCCGAAGGGCGTACGCGACGGGGTCCCGGTCACCGCGACCGCGTACGAGGGCAAGCGCAAGGTGGCCACCGTCTCCGGCCACACGGGCAGCCCGCTCACCCTGAAGATCAAGGACGCACGCCTCTGGTCGCCGGACGACCCGTTCCTGTACGACGTCAAGGTCAAGGTCGGATCCGACCGCGTCAGCAGTTACGCCGGCATGCGGTCCATCTCCGTGGAGAACGTCGGGGGAACCCCGCGGACCGTCCTCAACGGTGAGCCGATCTTCATGATGGCCACCCTCGACCAGGGCTTCTGGCCCGACGGCCTGCACACCGCCCCGAGCGACAAGGCCCTGGCCTACGACCTGAAGATGCACAAGTCGATGGGCTTCAACTCGGTCCGCAAGCACATCAAGGTCGAACCGGACCGGTGGTTCTACTGGGCGGACAAGCTCGGCCTGATGGTGTGGCAGGACATGCCGGCCATGACGGCGGGTGTGAACCCGTCCGCCACCGCCCGCGCCACGTACGAGCGCGAGATGAAGCAGATGATCGACGAGCACATCAGCAGTCCGTCGATCGTCATGTGGGTCACCTTCAACGAAGGGTGGGGCCAGTACGACGTCGGCCGCATCGCCGAGCAGGCCAAGGCCTGGGACCCGACACGCCTGGTCAACAACCAGTCGGGCCTCAACCTCGGCGCCGACGGCGGAACGGGCGACCTCATGGACGAGCACGGCTATCCGAGCCCGGCACTGCCACCGCACCCGGACGGCAAACGGGCCCAGGTCATGGGTGAGTACGGCGGCCTCGGCCTGGCGGTGCCCGGACACGCCTGGTCGGTGCAGCAGTCCTATGTCGACGTCGACCCGGCCACGTACACCGACGACTACCTCACCAAGCTCGCCGAGGTGCACGCCCTGGCCTGCAAGGGCGGCAACGGCGCGGTGTACACCCAGATCGCGGACGTCGAGGGCGAGCTCAACGGGCTGATCACCTACGACCGTGCGGTCGTCAAGCCCGATGTGAAGCGGCTCAAGGCGGCCCACGAGGCCCTGATCGACGACGTGTCCCGGGCGACCCCCGCGGGCTGCGTCTGACATCGGCTGCGTCTGCACCGTTTGCGTCTGACACCGTTCGTGTCTGACACCGGGCCGCCCGGCGAAACGCCTCCCCGCCGCTCGCCGGGCGGCCTCCCTCTGCAACCGCCCTCCCCGGAGGCCCGCCCTCCCGGGAGGGCCGCGACATGAACCACGCGACGGACGGGGACAGGCTCTGCCGTGCCCCGGATGCGGCCGAGGTGGCTCGATCGCGCGGCACAGTGCCACGGCGCCCTACCTCGCGCGCCGCCTGTCGGGTTCGAGAGTGTCGCTGCCTGTCGGGTTCCTGAGCGTCCTGGTCAGCCTGCTACCCAGCCGGCGTAGAACACGCCGATACCGACGATGACGCAGATGCCCTGGATGGTCCAGAAGCGGACCACGACCAGGACTTCCGACCAGCCCTTGAGCTCGAAATGGTGTTGCAGCGGGGCCATTTTGAAGACGCGCTTGCCGGTCAGCTTGAACGAGCCGACCTGGATCACCACGGACAGGGTGATCAGGACGAAGAGCCCGCCCAGCAGCACGAGCAGCAGCTGGGTGCGCGAGCAGATGGCCAGGCCGGCCAGGGCTCCGCCGAGGGCGAGTGAGCCGGTGTCGTCCACCTATGCGGATATCCGCATAGCTGGACCTATGCGGAGACCGCGACTATGCCGAAGCGGTGTGTGTTGTTCCGCTCCTTCGTGGGGTTT
>NZ_JBEZJY010000036.1:0-105139 GCF_040651415.1 Streptomyces sp. NPDC048484 | reverse complement strand
ACCCGCCGTCGACTATGCCGAGCACAACAGCCGCCGCGCAGCCCGCGATCACGCTTGCCGGCAGCCTTCTCGGCATAGTCGCGGTCTCGGCATAGGCCCATGAAGATCTTGGCGGGTGAGGTGTTCCACCACAGGAACCCGATGCAGGAACCCATGAGGGCGGAGGCGACGACGGCGAGGTCGAGCGGATCACGCACCTCGATGCAGGAGCCGGGGTCGGTGAGGTTCATCGCGTTGGCGCACGAGTTCTGGAACTGCCACAGACCGATGAAGGTGTAGCCGGCGAGCACCATGGCCGAGGCGCCGGTCGCCAGTCCGTCGAGTCCGTCGGCGAGGTTCACCCCGTTGGACATGGCCAGGATCATGAACAGGGCCCATACGACGAACAGCACCGGTCCGATGGTCCAGCCGAAGTCGATGACGAACGACAGCTTCTGTGAGGCCGGTGTCAGGCCGCGGGCGTCCGCGAACCGGATGGCCAGTACGGCGAACAGGATGCCGACGATCAGCTGGCCGGCCATCTTCGCGCCGGCCCGCAGCCCCAGCGAACGCCGCTTGACGATCTTGATGTAGTCGTCGAGGAAACCGACCACTCCCATGCCCGCCATCAGGAACAGCACCAGGACACCGGGGAACGTCGGACCCTCACCGGTGATGACCTTGGTCAGAACGTACGCGACGAGGGTGGCGAAGATGAAGGCGATGCCGCCCATGGTGGGTGTGCCGCGCTTGCCATGGTGGCCGCGGGGGCCGTCGTCACGGATGAACTGGCCGTAGCCCTTGCGGGCCAGCAGCTTGATCAGCAGTGGTGTGCTGCCGAGAGTCAGGAACAGGCCTATGGCCCCGGCGAACAGGATCTGGTTCATCGTACGGAGGTTTTCCCCTCGGTGCTGTCCCCGTGCGGGACTGCCCAACTGGCATGGGTGGTTGTCACAGCCCACACCTTATGCACAGGGACGATCTCCGTACGCCGGTGGGTAGTTGACACGAAACGACGTGAATCGAGCGGCTGTGCGGCTATGACGTCGTCGTGTCTGTGATGGTCGTGCACGTGATGTGCGCGGCAAGTGCGCCGAGGAAAACCACACGCTCGGCGTGCCCCCGGACACCTACCGCCGCAGCGCCGACGCCCTGGTCGATATCTGGTACTGCGACCACCTGGGCGAGTACTTCCTCCCGGCCGGCCCCAACTGCCGCCGGGGGGCTGCCAGCAGGGCGGAGCCGGGGGGCAGCCGGAGCGAGAAACGTCCGCCCAGCACCTAGCGTGCTGGTACATGACGTCGCAGGGACCGCACCGAACGGACCGGACCACCACCCCACGCCGCACCGTACTCGCGCTCGGCACCGCCGCGGCCGCCACGCCGTTGCTCGGCGGAGCGCCTGCCCAGGCTCACGCGCACAGCGCCGCACGGCATGCCTCGACCACAGAGCTCGACGAGCTGGGCATCAGCGAACTTCGCCGGCTGATGGCCGACGGACAACTCGACGCCGAACGGCTCACCCGCCACTACCTGGACCGCATCGAACGCGTCGACCCGCTTCTGCACGCGGTGATCGAGGTGAATCCCGACGCGCTGCGAGAGGCCCGGCGCCTGGACGCCGAGGGGGACCGCCGCAGACCGCTGCACGGCATGCCCATCCTGCTCAAGGACCTGGTGGAGACGGCGGACCGGATGCACACGACGGCCGGATCACTCGCCCTGCGGGGCCTGCGTCCGGCAGCCGACGCCACCGTCGCGGCCAGACTGCGCGCGGCCGGTGCGGTCATCCTCGGCAAGACCAACCTGAGCGAGTGGGCGGGCGGCATGTCCCTCACCCACCACGCGGGCTGGAGCGCCCGCGGCGGCCAGACCCGCAATCCGTACAAGCTCGACAGGTCACCGAACGAGTCGAGCTCCGGCAGTGCGGTCGCCGCCGCGGCCGGTCTGTGCGTGGCCGCGATCGGCACCGAGACCAACGGCTCGATCATCGACCCGGCCTCGGCCAACTGCGTCGTCGGGGTGAAGCCGACCGTCGGACTGGTCGGGCGCGGCGGCGTCATCCCCGGTGTGCCGAGCCAGGACAGCGTCGGCCCGATCGCACGCACGGTCCGCGACGCCGCCATTTTGCTCGGCGTCCTCGTCGGGGTCGACGACCGAGATGGGGCGAGCCGCGGCCACTTCCACCGCGACTACACCCGTTTCCTGGACTCCGACGGGCTCCGGGGAGCGCGTATCGGCGTACCTCGGACGGTGTACTTCGGCTACAGCCACCACGCCGACGACATCGCGGAGCGGGCGATCGCCACCCTGCGCGAGGCCGGGGCGACCGTGGTCGACCCGGCGGACATCCCGACGGCCGAGCAACTGGAGGACCTGCCCAGCTCGATGGTCGTCCAGGCGTACGAGATCAAGCGCGCGCTGAACGGCTACCTGGCCGGCGCCCCCGGTGACCACCCGCGCAGCCTGGCGGAGTTGATCGCGTTCAACCGCGAACACGCCGACCGCGAACTGCGCTATGTGCGGCAGGACGGGCTGGAGGCGGTGCAGCGACTGGACTTCAGCGAACGGGAGTACCGGGAGGCGCTGGCCACCAACCACCGGCTCTCGCGCGCCGAGGGCATCGACGCGGTGCTGCGCCGGTACCGCCTGGACGCACTGGTGATGCCGACCACCGGGCCGCCGGCCAAGATCGACCTGATCCGCGGGGATAGCTACGGCGGCGGCGCGTCGACGCCCGCCGCACTCGCCGGCTACCCCGCGGTCAGCGTTCCGGCCGGGTTCGCGTTCGGCCTGCCCGTCGGTCTGACGTTCATGGGCACGGCGTGGAGCGAGCCGGTCCTGCTCCGCCTCGCCCACGCCTACGAACAGGCCGGCCGGGTCCGCCGCCCGCCGACCTACCGACCGGCCGACGTCGGCTTCTGACCCGGCGGATGCCGGTTTCTGATCCGGCGGACACGGCTCGCCGTGCCGACGCCGGAGGGCGGGCGCGTGACACGGACTCTCAGTCGCGCAGGGTCGTCACCTTCAGGGACGGGTCGTTCGCTATCTCCGCCGCGGTGAAGCGTTCGGTGACCCACTGCTTGCGGGAGAACAGGCGGGTCTGGTCCGTGTAGTGGGGCGAGGCCGGGTTCGTCGACTGACCGTAGGTCAGGAGGGTGGTGGTGCGGGGGCCGTCGGGGGTCAGTTCGACGGCCATCAGGAAGCTGCTGCCGAAGGCCCCCGAGGGCGGTGTACCTGTGCCGGAGTCGGGGCCCGCCTCCAGGACGTTGAAGCAGCCCTCGTCGCCGTTGCAGCCGGGCAGCGGGATACCGGCCCACTTCTGTACGGTGCCGAGCTCGGCGTCGACCGGGATGTCACGGGCGGTGAAGTCCTGCACGGCGTCGGCCAGGGCGCGTCGGACGCGTTCGTCGTCGCCCTTGATACCGCGCGGCGTGGTGAGGGGCCGCGCCGGATCGTAGGGGACGCGGCGCCAGGTGTCGGACGGGCCGGCTCCGAGGAGATGGTCGAAGAAGGTGATCCACAGCGGGGCGCCCCGGCTGCCGGTGCCGGCGCGGGTGTCCCAGCGGGCGAGGGTCGCGCAGGCCTTCCTCACGTCGACCTCCTGGCCGTCCGTGGCGGTCAGGCGGGGCCGGGCGCGGCACATGCCGACCACATCGGCGCGGCCCGTCTCGGCCGACAGGACACGGTTGCCGAACATCGACGCGCGCAGGGTCCGCGCGGTGAAGCCCGGGGCACCGAGTCCGTCCGTACCGGCCATACGTTCCCCGATCATGCGCAGGCCGAGCTGGGCGCGCTGACCGAGACGGGGTTCACTGTCGTAGCTGCCCGGGAAGCCGGTGAGAGGGGCTTCGGGGTTGGTGTACCGGGGCCCGTTGTTGGAATTGGCGACATAGTCCGTGCGGGTCAGTTTCGGCTGGTGGGACGGGCCGTGCACGCCCGGCACGAGCGCGTCGGGATCACTGCCCCAGGCGCAGGCCGATGTCGAACCGTCCAGGGCGGTCGGCCCCTCCTCGCTGCTCGGGAGGGTGCACCGCGTGAGCTGTTCGTCGGTCAGGTGCGGGACGAGGGAGGAGTCGGTGAAGTACGTCGCGCCGCTGGTGTCGGCCGCGAGGGTGTAGGTCCAGGGCATGCCCTGATAGGTGTCCTGGGCGGCGCGCACCTGACCGAGGTTCCGGGCCTTGCCCATGGCCAGCCAGGTGTTCATGGAACGCAGGTTGTCGGCGTTGGCGTCCCGGACGGCGTAGGCGGTCTTCGCGGTCCAGCCCAGGGACAGGACTGGGCCGAAGCGTGAGGTGTACAGCGTCCGCTCGACGGTCGACAGCCCGCCGTTCTTGTCGCGGACGGTGACCGGGACCGTGCGGCGTTCCATCCGCTCGGTCCTGCCGTCGACCACATAGCTGGTCGGGTCACCGGGCACGAGCTTCAGTGCGTAGAAGGAGGCGTGCTGGGCGTCGCTCGCGGTCTGTGTCCAGGCGACGTTCCGGTTGTGGCCGATGAGGACCAGGGGCGTGCCGTACAGGCCGGCGCCGGACACGTCCAGGGTGCCGGGGATCGTCAGGTGCACCTGGTAGAAGTGGAAGTTCCCGCCGACCCAGGGGAGATGCGGGTTGGCGAGGACCATCGCGTTGCCGCCGCGGGTGGCGTCCCGGCCGAGTGCCCAGCCGTTGCTGCCGAAGTCGGCCGCCCCGGGGCTCTGTCCGCCCTGGGCGAAGGTCGCCGCGGTTTTCGGATCACGGGTGCCCAGGGCGGGGGCCTCCGAGGCCGCCGTGCCGTTGCCGCCCGCCGCCGCCGGCGGCTTCGCGTCCCCGACCGCCGGCGCCAGCGGCACCTCTCCGGTTGCCCTGTTGACGTCGTACACGAGGCCCCACAGGTCCAGCGGCGTGATCGACCGGACCCACGGCTCGCCCTTGCAGCGCGGGTCCGGCAGCCTGTCTGCGCCCGTGTCCCGCAGATAGCGGTTGTAGCCGGCGGCGTACCCCTCGACCATCCGGCGCAGCTCCGCCGTCGGCCCGAGCGGCGCCTTTCGATCGAGCAGCCGCCGCACGGTGCCTGCGCGCAGCTGCCCCTGGTAGTACGTGTCGCTCGCCAGGTTGGAGCCCTCGCCGGGCTCGTCCCCGTCGGCGCCGAAGAACCGGGACCGTTCACCTCGCAACGTGACCACCTGGTCGGCGAGTTCGCACACGTTGTCCTGAGCGAACGCGTAGCCGTAGCCGTATCCGAGCCCGTCGAAGTCCCGCGCCCGGATGTGCGGGATCCCGTACTCGGTTCGGCTGATGTGGGCCGTGCGCCCGCCCTCGGCCACTCTCTCGCCCGTCCCGGTCCCGGTCCCGGTCGCGGCGGACGAGGGGACGGGTTGCAGAGCCATGGTGGCCGAGGCGCATTCCCCGCCCGCCCCGCTGTCCGCCCCGCTGTCCGTCCCGTCACGACGGACCGTGTGTCCAGGCGCCGGCGAGCAAAGTGGCGTACACCGGCATCTCACGCAGCGTGCGGGCGTCCGCGGTGAGCGGGTCGGCGTCGGTCACCACCAGGTCGGCACGGTCGCCGACCCGGATCAGCCGCCGACCCTGGGACGAACCGGCGAGGGCGTCCGCCACCGGAATCCGCTGCTCCGGGTGCCACGGAGGGCGCTCGTCGCCGGTCCGGGTCACGGCGGATGCCAGGGTCAGCCAGGGATCGAGCGTTGCGACGGGGGCGTCGGAGCCCAGCGCCAGGACGGCCCCGGCGGCGAGCAGGTCGGCGAAGGCGTAGGCCCGGTGGGTCCGGCCCGCCCAGTGCCGGTCGGCGACATCCCGGTCGTCCACCGCATGGGTGGGCTGGACGCTCACGGTGACGCCCAGTTCGGCGAAGCGGGGGATGTCCTTGGGCGCGAGCAGCTGACCGTGCTCGATCCGGCCGTGGCAGCGCACCGCCTCGAAAGCGTCGAGGGTCATCTCGTTGGCGCGGTCCCCGATCGCGTGAATGGCGGGTTCGATCCCGTGGGAGGAGGCTCGGCGCAGCAGGGACACCAGCTCCCGCGGGGGCAGCATCTCCAGTCCGTGGGAACCGGGCTCGCCGGGCATCACGCCCGGGTACGCCTCGTGGCACAGCGCGGTACGGGTGTTGAGCGAACCGTCGGTGAGCAGCTTGAACGGCCCGACCTCCAGCCGCCCGCCGGGGTCCAGGGGCTGGCCGGTGCGGAGCCCGCGGTCGATCGCCGCCTCCAGGTGCTGGGGCCAGATGGAGGCCGACACTCGGAGCGGCACGGCGGCGCCGTTCATCCGGCGGGTCCAGTCCGCGATGTTGTCGGCGTACTCGAAGTCGACGATGCCGGTGATCCCCCGCGCGGCGGCGGCGACGCAGGCTTCCCGCACCCACTGGTCCGTCAACTCCACCGAAGCGATGGGGAGTTCGGCCACGGCCCGGATGCACTCGTCCTCGCGCAGCAGCCCGGTGGGGTGGTCGCCGCGGTCCACCAGGGCGAGTCCGGCCGAGTTGAGCCAGGCGGAGTGCAGATCCATGCTGATCAGCATGGAGGGGCGGTCCGGGACCAGGGCGTCGAGCAGATCCTTGTGGGGCGCGTCCGGCCACAGCCCGTCGCGGAAGCCGTGGCCGATCATCGGCTCACCGGGCGGCAGGGTGGCGGCCCGCCTGCCGGCCGCGTCCGCGGCCTCCCGCGCCGAACCGGCGCCCGACACGTCGAGCCGTCGACGCAGGCCCGCCCACTGGACCATGTGGACATGCGAGTCCCACAGCCCCGGGAGCAGGGTGCGGCCGTCGAGATCGAGGCTCTGCCCGTCGGCGCGCGGCGACTCGCCCGCCGGAAAGACAGCCCGGACGAGACCGGACTCGACACGGACATCGCTCAGCGGCCCGCCCGCGCCCAGGTGGACACGGCGCAGAGTGAGCGGCTCGGCGGCCGACGGGGTGCCGGATACTGCGGTGGTCGTGGTGGTCACGGCTTCCTCCGGATGTCGCGCATGGCGCGGGCGAGTTCGGGACTGGCGTACGGTCGGCCGGATTCGAGGGCCCTGGCAAGGCGGAGGACGACCTCCTCGCGCTCGTCCTGGCCGAGTTTCGCCTTGGCTGTCACCTTCGTGGCGGGCAACCGGAATCCGGTGACTGCGGCGGCGATCCGACGGGCGTGGCTCTCCACCCGGGCCAGCCGCCATGGCTCGGGAAAGCGGTCCTCGAAGTGGTCGACGGTGGCGGACAGTACACCGTAGGTGTCCGCCGGGCCGAGGACCTCGGGACGGCCGTGGACGTGCAGGACCGTGAAGTTCCAGGTCGGAACGTGAGGTGTCTCCTCGTACCAGACCGGCGAGATGTAGCCGTGCGGTCCCTGGAGCACGACGACGACCTCGTGGGAGCCCAGTTCGTGCTGTTCGGCGTCGGCCCTGGCGAGGTGACCGATGAGCGTGGGGCCGGCGCCCCCGGTGTCCCCGGTACCCCCAATGCCCCCGGTGTCCTGTCGTGAGTCGTCCACCAGGACCGGCAGGTGGGAGACGACCAGCCCGTGGCGGGCGGTGTGACTGACCAGGGTCGCCCAGGGATGGGCGCGCGCGAGATCACGGATCCACCCGGAGTCGTCCACCCGGAAGACCTCCTGCTGCAGCATGTGCTCTGTTCCGTCCTGTAAGTACTCGCCGGACTCACCAGCCGGTACTCGCCGGTCAGTTCTCGGGAAAGTGGCAGGAGACCTGCCGTCGTCCGTCGGCCGTCGGCGCGGTCGGCACCGGTCGTTCCGCGGCGCAGAGCTCCTGGCTCTTCCAGCAGCGGGTGTGGAAGGCGCACCCGGTGGGCGGCCGGGTCGGGCTGGGAGGGTCGCCCTGCAGCACGATGCGGCCGGCGGCGCCCCGACGGCGCGGGTCCGGATCGGGAACGGCCGAGAGCAGCGCCCGGGTGTACGGATGCGCGGGGCGGGAGTAGACGGTGTCGCGGTCACCGCGCTCGACGATCCGGCCCAGATACATGACGGCGACCTCGTCGGCGACGTGCCGGACCACGGCCAGATCGTGCGCGATGAAGACGTAGCTGAGCCCGAACTCGCGTTGCAGCTCCTTGAACAGGTTGATGACCTGCGCCTGCACGGACACGTCGAGCGCCGACACCGGCTCGTCGCAGACCAGGACCTTCGGGCGCAGCGCGAGGGCCCGGGCGATGCCGATGCGCTGGCGCTGCCCGCCGGAGAACTGGTGGGGATGGCGGTGCGCGTGCCCGGGGTCGAGCCCGACCATGTGCAGCAATTCATGGGTCCAGGAGGCGCGTTCCTGCTTCGGCATCAGGTCGCGGTGGATGTCGAGCGGTTCCCGGACGATCTCCAGCGCCGTCATCCGGGGATCGAGGGAGGTGTACGGGTCCTGCATGACCAGTTGGATGTCGCGTCTGCGGCGGCGCAGCTCGGCCGACGGCAGTGCGAGCAGGTCCTGGCCCTCGACGAGCACGGTGCCGGAGGTCGGCCGGTCGAGGGCCATCAGCAGGCGGGTGAGGGTCGACTTGCCGCATCCGGACTCGCCCACGAGGCCGAGGGTCTGGCCGCGCCGCAGGGTCAGGTCGACGCCGTCGACGGCCTTGACCGTGGTCCGGCGCCGGCCGCTGACGGGCAGCCCGCCGGACCGGTAGTGCTTGACCAGGCCGCGGGCCTCAAGCAGCGGGACACCGGGCGGGACGTCATCGGGCACCGGAGACCTCCAGTGGGTGGTGGCAGGCGACGAGGCGCCCGGGCGGGGCGGAGCGGGCCGGGAGCAGCATCGGCGTCTGCGTCGCGCACAGCTCACCGGCGTCGGGGCAGCGCGGATGGAAGGGGCAGCCGGAGGGCAGCAGGCCGGGTCCTGGCGGGCTGCCCGGGATGGGGGTGAGGTCGTCGGCGTCCCCGCCGAGGCGGGGTACGGCGGCGAGCAGCCCCCGGGTGTAGGGGTGCGCGGGCCGGTCGTAGAGCTCGTCGACCGGTGCCTGTTCCAGGATGCGTCCGGCGTACATGATGGAGACCCGGTCCGCGGTGCCCGCGGCGAGTCCCAGGTCGTGGGTGATCAGCAGCAGGGCGGAGCCCGTCTCCTCGCGGAGTTCGGCGAGCAGTTCCATGATCTGCGCCTGAACGGTGACGTCCAGGGCGGTGGTGGGTTCGTCGGCGATGAGGACGTCGGGGCTGAGGGCCACCGCCATCGCGATCATGATCCGTTGCCGCATACCGCCGGAGAACTGGTGTGGATGGTCGCGGTAGCGCCGGGCCGGGTCGGGGATGCGGACCCGGGCCATCAGCTCGACGGCCCTGGCACGGGCCTCGCGGCGGCCGACGCCCTCGTGGGCCCGGATGGTCTCGGCGATCTGGAAGCCCACGGTGAGGGTGGGGTTGAGGGCGGACAGGGCGTCCTGGAAGACCATCGCGATGCGCTTGCCGCGCAGGGCACGGAACTTGTCCGGAGGCAGCGTCAGCAGGTCCGTGCCCCGGTGGCGGACACTGCCGCCGACGCGGGCGGTGGTGGCGGGGAGAAGACCCATGACGGCCATCGCGGAGATGCTCTTGCCGGACCCGGACTCACCTATGAGCGCGAGGGTCTCCTCCTCGTGGAGGGCGAACGAGACTCCGTGGACGACTCGTTGGCCGGCGCCGGACCGGGACAGCACGTCGACGGTAAGGTCCTGGACGTCCAACAGCGGGGCGTTCAGCGGGGCTTTCACAGGCGTGTGGTCCATGGTCGTGTGGTCCATGAGGGAGTCACCGGCCTCTCGGATCCAGGGCGTCGCGCACGGTGTCGCCGAAGGTGATGAGCACGAAGACGGTGAAGGACAGGAACAGACCGGGGAAGATCAGCAGGTGCGGGTGGGTCTGGAAGGAGTTCTGGGCCCCCGCGAGCTGAAGTCCCCAGGAGATCGAGGGAGGTTGGAGCCCGACGCCGAGGAAGGTCAGCGCGGCCTCGGCGACGATCACACCGCCGACGGTGATGGTGGCGAGGACGAGGACCGGCGTGAGGGCGTTGGGCAGGACGTGCCTGCATACGATGTGCCACTGGCTCGCGCCGAGACTGCGGGCCATCACCACGTAGTCGGCTTCGCGCACCGATCGCACCGACGCCCGCACCACCCGGGTCATGGTCGGCCAGCCGAACAGGGCCAGTACCCCGGCCACCGTCGGCACGTCCCGGGTGGCGACGCTGTTGAGGACGACGATCGCGCCGAGCAGGAACGGGAAACCGAGGAAGACATCGGTGATCCTGGCGATCACGCTGTCGACGAGCCGCCCGGCCATCCCGGCGAGGCAGCCGAGGACCAGCGCGACGGCCAGCCCGAGACCGGTGGCGAGCAGACCGACACCGAGCGAGGCGCCCGCTCCATGGATGACGTTGGCGTACAGGTCACAGCCCTGGACGTCGTATCCGAAGGGGTGCCCGGAGGCCGGGCCCCCGGCGCTGTGGCCGAGGTCGCAGACCGTCGGGTCGCCGTGGCCGAACCAGCCCGCGAACAGCCCCGGCGCGGCGGCGAGCAGCAGAAGCAGCAGAGCGCAGCCGCCGGTGAGCAGGAACACCGGCCTGCGGCGCAGCTCCCGCCAGGTCCCGCGCCGGCCCCCGTACGAAGCCTCGGGCGAAGCCCCGTGTGTTCCGTGAGTTCCGTGTTTCTCAGGAGAGAGAGCGGTGTCAGTCATGGCGGATCCTCGGGTCCAGGAGGCTGTTGAGGAGGTCGACCAGCACGCTCGCGGCCAGGAAGATCAGGATCAGCGCCGTCGACACCCCCACCACCGTCGGCCCGACGTGCGCGCGGATGGCCTGGAAGAGCAGCTGGCCGATGCCGGGGAGGTTGAAGACACCCTCGATGATCACGGTGCCGCCGAGCAGGTATCCGAGGTCGATGGCGAGATAGGTGACGGCCGGGATGAGGGAGTTGCGCAGGACGTGGACGCCGACCACCCGGCGCCGGGTGAGACCCTTGGCGACGGCGGTGCGTACGTAGTCGGCCCGCAGGTTCTCGATCACTTCGGCTCTGACCAGCCGGGACACCGACGCCAGTCCGAAGGCCGCGACGCACAGCGCGGGCAGCAGATAGCTCGTCGGCCAGCCGTCGGTGTTCCCGGCGACCGGAAACCACCCCAGCCGCACGCCGAGGACGACCTGCGCGGTGTACGCGAGCACGAACACCGGTACGGAGGTGGCGCCGATCGTGAACGCGAGCACCGTACGGTCCGTCCAGGTCCCCTGGCGCAGCGCGGCGAGCACCCCGAGACCGATGCCGACGACCGCCTCGATCCCCCAGGCGGTCAGGGCCAGCTTCAGGGTGACCGGCCAGCGGTCGGCCATCTGCTCGGATACCGGGCGCCCGCTGAAGTCCGTCCCGAGGTCGCCGTGGAACAGACCGGCCAGATAGTGGCCGTACTGGACCAGCAGCGGATCGTCGAGGTGGTGCTGTTCGCGCAGGGCCCGCGCCACGCTCGGGGCGAGCGGCCGGTCGCCCGCGAGCGCGGCGATGGGATCGCCCGGCAGGACGTACGTCATCGCGTAGATGACCAGGCTGATGCCGAAGAAGACGAGCAGCGCCTCCAGCAGGCGGCGTATGAGGTACGTCATCCGGGGTCCCCCTCGAGGCCACGGGTGCGGGCGTGGTCCGCGGCGGCCAGCAGCGCCCCGTACTGGATCCCGGCCAGCGTCGAGATCGCGATCGGGTCGCCCGTGACCGGGCCGGCCTCGCGCTCCCATGTCTCGTACGTGGCCAGCAGCTCCCGGTGACACCGGCGCACCTCGGGCGTGGCGGTGCCCGCGACCACTTCCGCGTTCAGGGCGCGCAGCAGCATGCCCCCGAAGCGGACGCGGAGGCTGTGCACGCCGGCTTCGCAGTCGAATTGTTCGGACACCGTGGCGGCCCGGTCGGGCAGTTCGTCGGCGCGGGCCGACTCCATGGTGGCGAGTTCGGCCAGCGACGGTACGAAGTCGCGGACCGCCCGCAGGAAGGGGGACCGGATGGTCAGGTGCGGGTTCGCCGCGTCGAGGATGCCTCCCAGGAACGTCCCGGCCTCTCCCAGCGCCCGCGCCCGGCCCCGGACCGCGTCGGCGTGGCGCTGCTCGGTGGGCGTGTTGTCGTCGGCGTCGGGATGGCTCCAGTGCGGGACCTCGGTGACGAAGTAGAAGGTGCCGTGGCGCTCGGCGTACGCGGCGCTCGACGAGCCCGCGATCTTGGTGGCGGCGTCGACGCCGAGCCCTTCGAGATAGTCGTACGCGTCCTTCATGTCGATGCAGCCGTAGACGGCGGGGGCGTAGACCGGGGCGTGGGCGGCCTCGGGTTCGCCGGTCGCCAGCGGCATGCCCAGGGAGGTCGGGATCGCGGCCAGGACCTCGTACAGCTCGGGAGCCGGCCGGTTCATGTAGTAATAGACGCCGCCCGCCTCGCAGTTGTGCAGGGTGGTCAGGAAGCAGGGGCGGGTGGCGTCCAACAGCCGCATCAGCGCCAGGGTTTCGGGCAGTACGCGGTCGAACCACGCCTTCTTGTAGGCGAACGGGAACGTCCACTCGACCTGCTCGTTGCCGGCGGGCCGGTAGAAGTGGCGTCCGTAGTTGCGCTTGTCGGTCGGGGTGGCGAACCAGCCCTCGTTGAGGCGGGCCCCGTCCGGGTCGACGCAGGGCACGATGTGCCAGGCGCCGCCGAAGTGCCCGCGCAGTTCCGGGCTCTCGCACAGCGCCGTGGCCAGGTGCAGGGCGGTCACCGCGCCGACCGGCTCGTTGGGGTGCACCCCGCCGACGACGACGTATCCGCCGTCCTCGTCGCTCGCCGGGCTCGCGGGGCCCTCGCCCACCGTGAAGCAGCACAGGGGTTCGCCGAGGGTGGAGGTGCCGATCCGGCTTTCGGTCACCAGGTCGGGATGGGCGTCGGCCAACGTCCGGAAGGAGGCGAGGAGGTCGTCCACGGCCGGGTAGGCGCGGGTCTCGGGGACGGTCGACGCGTGCCGTACCCAGTCCCCGGGGGACGGCATGGCGGGGGCGGACTGCTCGGATGTCGCGGCGGTCATGCGGGTGCGTGTCTCCGGTGTATCGGGGGCGGGGGTACGCGTACGTGCCAGGGCCGGCTGGGCGGCGGTCAGCCGGTGACGGATATCCGGCTGAGTTCGACGTCGGCCGGGCCCACGGTCACCCCGGAAACCCTGTCGGTGCCGGCGTAGATGTAGCTGCCGTAGAAGAGCGGGATCACCGGGAAGTCCTGGAGGATGCGCTTCTGGGCATCGTTGTAGAGCTTCGCGGCCGAGGCGGTGTCGGCCGCGCTGTCGGCCTGCTGGAGCAGCTTGTCGACGTCGCCGTCGCTGTAGTGGCTGCACACCTGGCAGCCGCCGGCCTTGGTGAAGATGCCGCGCAGAGTCGCCTGCATGCTCGGATAGAGGGCGCCCCAGTGCGAGTGGTTGAGCCCGTCAATCTTCCCGGCGAACGCCTTCTCGCTGAACTCGGCCCAGTCGGCGGTCGGTTCGGCCTTGACGACGCTGATGTCCAGGTTCTGCCTGAGCTGGTTGGCGACCGCCTTGTAGAGCTCGTCGAGGCCGAGCCCGCCCGGGTAGGTGAGGGTCAGCTCCCCGGACCAGCCTCCCGCCTCCTTGAGAAGTTTCTTCGCCGCGGCGGGGTCGAACGCGCAGGCGTCGCAGATGTCCGTCTCGGCGCCGACCTCGGAGGGCGGGGTGAGGGAGGTGGCAGGGGTGTAGAGGCCGCCGAAGATGGCCTTGTTGACCGCGGACCGGTCGATCGCCATGGACAGCGCCTTGCGCAGTCGGACGTCGTCGAACTTCTTGCCCTGCAGCGGAAGGCCCATGAACTCCAGCGACGGCGCGTCGTAGGTGTACAGCCGGTCCCCGAAGTCGGCCTTGGCCTGGCCGTACTTGCTGACCGGTACGTAGGCCAGGTCGACGTTGCCGGCCTGCACGTCGGTGTACGCGGTGTTGAGGTCGGCGTAGCTCCTGAAGGTGATGGCGGACGACTTCGGCTTGGGCCCCCGGTAGGCCGCGTACGCGCTGACCGTGGTGCCCTCGTCGGCCTTCCAGGCGGAGGTCATCTTGAACGGGCCGTTGCCGACCGGCTTCCTGTCGTAGCTCTTGGGGTCCGTGAACGCAGCCTTCGGCAGCGGATAGAAGCCGAGCTGATTCGGGGTGAGCTGGAGCGGGAACTGGCTGTCCGGACTGGTGAGCGTGACCTCCAGCGTCGTGGCGTCGACGACCTTCAGGCCCGAGAGGGTCTTGGTCTTCGGCTTGCCCTTGGCCGGGTTCAGCGCCGCGTAGCCCTCGATGCCGGCGAGCTGGCCGTTGCCGGCCCAGCCGTTGGGGGCGTAGGCGGCGGCGTTCCAGCCGTCGGCGTAGCTCTGTGCGGTGACCGCCTCACCGTTGTGGAACTTCCAGCCGGAGCGGAGCTTGACGGTCCAGTGCCGGGCATCGGTGGAGGTCACCGATTTCGCCTGTACGTAACTGATCGCGCCCTTGGCGTCGACCTTGACCAGAGGGGCGAAGAGCACGCGCAGCTGATCCCAGCCGACGGTGCTGCGGCCCGGAGTGAGATGGTCGGGTTCGGCGACGGCGACCGTGAACCCGCCGCTCTTCGCCGAACCGCCGCTGTCTTTCGTGCCGCCGGAGCAACCGGCACCGGCCAGGGCGAGGACGAGTGCCAGCGATAGGCTCGCGGGGGCTGTGAACATGGGTGATCTGGGCAAGACGACTCCACGGGAGAGCAGGGGCGCGCCATGGCCCGGTGCCAGGGGAAGGACCTGGACGACGGGTGCTCACCAGGGCGCGTACCGGGATACTGGGCGTCACTGAGATGCCATGTCAATGCAAAGCTGTGAAACTTTTAAGATGAGATGAAAGTTTACGAGGGGGAATCAATGCCCGGCGAGGCTCCAGCCAGTACCGCGCACGACAGCTCCGGACGACACGACAGTTCCGGACGACACGACAGTGCCGACGACTGGAGCCGCGAGTCGTTCGTGGAGGAGGTCGGGCTGGTGTGGGAAGCGGCCGGGAGCAGCCGGATGGACGGCCGCATCATCGCCTACCTGCTCATCACGGACGTTCCGTACGTGTCGTCGGCGGAGCTGGCCCGCGCCCTGCTGGTCAGCGCCGGCTCCGTCTCGCTGGCGACCCGCCGCCTGGTCGAGGCGGGGTTCATCAGACGGCACGCCGTGCCGGGAGAGCGCAGCCACTACTTCCGCGTCGACGACGACGTATGGGGCAGCTTCCTGGCCGGTGAACGCCGCCATCTGGACCGGCAGGGAAAGCTTGCCGAGCGGGCTCTCGAACTGCTCGGCCCGGAGGAGGAAGCGCCTCGCCGTCGTCTGAGCAACATGCGCGACTACATGCGCTGGCTCCGGGGCAGCCACCACGAGCTGCTGGCACAGTGGCGGACCTACCGGTCCCAGGCCGCCGACCAGATCGCCGACCAGGCGACGGACCGGCTCACGGAACAGGCCACGCACCGGGCCGGCGGGCTCCAGGGCGAGGGCGACCCGGCGGTCGGGGAGCCGCCGTCGACGCCCGAGCCGACCGACACGGATGGCGAGGAGATGCGCGACCGCCTCTCCGCCACACTGAGTCCGGTCATGGCACAGCGTCTCGTACCGGACGCGCTGTGGGCCGCCGCCGAACCGCTGCTGGCCGCCGGCTCCGCGAACGAACGCGCCGCGTTCACCGCTGTCGTCTACGTGCTCACCTCGGGCTGCGGCTGGCAGCAGCTCCCGGCCCAGTTCGGGATCTCGCACTCCACCGCGCACCGGCGCTTCACCGCCTGGAGCAAGGCGGACCTCTGGCAGCGCTGGCTCGATGCCCTGACCGCGGCACCCGGCGACGCCGCGGACCTCGCGTGGTGCTCAGCGATCGTCACGACGGCCGCGAGCCGCCGGCCCGGCGGCGGAAGGTGACCGGCACGGGGCCGGCGGCTCGCGGCCGTGAGTGACCGCGCGTCGGCGCCGGAGGGAGCGGGGAACTGGTGATTCGTGCGGGTCCCGGGCTATGTGGTGCGGCAGGGGGCGAGGCAGACTGCATGCAGGCAATTCGACGATCAAGAGGACAGGCATGATCACGCTTACGAAGGAAGACGGCCCGGCGGATCTCGACGGAGTGACTCATCTGTCGATCGGGGTGTCCTGGGACCCGACCGTCGGCGCCAGCGGCGGACTGATCGGCAAGCTGCGCCAGAAGACCGGCACGGACCTCGACCTGATCGCCATCGCGATGCAGGGTTCGGACCCGGTGCGCCTGGCAGGTCTGGACTCCCTGGACCCGCTGGGCAACGGTGCGTTGGTGCACACCGGCGACAACCAGACCGGCAAGGGCGCCGGTGACGACGAGACGGTCACCGTCGAGTTCTCCCGCGTCCCGCAGAACATCACCGCGATCGTCTTCGTCGCCGCCGCGTACAAGAAGAGCAGCTCCTTCCAGAAGGCGCGGAACATCAGCTTCAAGGTGTACGACGCGAGCGGGGGCACCACGCAGCAGGTCGCGGACATCTGGCCGAGCCTGCTCAGCAACGACAACGGCTGCGCCGTGGCCAAGGCGATCCGGGCCGGCGGGGCCTGGAAGCTGCAGGTGATCAATGAGACCGGCAAGATCAAGCAGGGCGACGAGCAGGCCCTGATGCGCTTCGCCGCGAGCAAGTAGCTCACGTAGGGGCCACGTAGAGAACACGTAGGGACCAGGCGGGGCGGTACCGACACAGGGGTCGGCACCGCCCCGCCCTGCATGCCGCGACGGGGTGCACCCGGCGGCGCAGGCAAGTAGAACCGCCTGTGGGTCAGAACAGAGGGGCAGAGCAGAGGGCCAGAGCAGAGGGGCAGAGCAGAGGGCCAGAACAAGGAGGACAGGACCGATCAGGAATCGAGAAGCGCGGACACCTGCGCCGCGTCTAGCGTGAGGACCATGGACGTCACCATTCATGCGAGCTTCCTCCCGCACAACGACCCTGACGCCTCCCTGGCCTTCTACCGCGACACGCTCGGCTTCGAGGTCCGCGACGATGTCGGATACGACGGGATGCGCTGGATCACTGTCGGACCCGTCGACCAGCCTGGCACCTCCATCGTCCTCGAACCGCCGGTCACCGACCCCGGCGTCACCGACGACGAGCGCCGCACCATCGACGGGATGATGGCGAAGGGCGCGTACGCCTGCGTCCTGCTGGCCACCCCCGACCTGGACGCCACCTTCGAGCGGGTGCGGGCGGCAGGCAGCGGCGAGGTGGTCCAGGAGCCGACCGAGCAGCCCTACGGCGTGCGCGACTGTGCCTTCCTCGATCCCGCGGGCAACATGATCCGCATCCAACAGACGGAGACACGATGAGCATGGCCCCGAGGACGGGCGAGCAGTCGCCCGTGCCGCACGCCGCCGACAGTCACGACCTGATCCGCGTCCACGGCGCGCGTGAGAACAACCTCAAGGACGTCAGCATCGAGATCCCGAAGCGCCGCCTGACGGTGTTCACCGGGGTTTCCGGCTCGGGCAAGAGCTCGCTGGTCTTCAACACGATCGCCGCCGAGTCGCAGCGGATGATCAACGAGACCTACAGCGCCTTCGTGCAGGGCTTCATGCCGACGCAGGCGCGGCCCGATGTCGACGTGCTCGACGGGCTGACGACCGCGATCATCGTCGACCAGCAGCGTCTGGGCGCCGACCCCCGTTCCACGGTCGGCACCGTCACGGACGCCAACGCGATGCTGCGCATTCTCTTCAGCCGGCTCGCGGAGCCGCACGTCGGCCCGCCCGGCGCGTACTCCTTCAACGTGGCTTCGGTCTCGGCGAGCGGCGGGTTCAGGGTCGACCGCGGGGCTGAGAAGACGAAGACGGAGAAGGTGACCTTCAGCCGCACCGGCGGTATGTGCACGCGCTGCGAGGGCCGGGGTTCGGTCTCCGACATCGACCTCACCCAGCTCTACGACGACACCAAGTCGGTCGCCGAGGGCGCGTTCACCATTCCCGGCTGGAAGTCGGACAACGTCTGGACCGTGGGCATCTACGCCGAGTCCGGCTTCTTCGACCCCCACAAGCCGATCCGCGACTTCACCAAGAAGGAGATGCGGGACTTCCTCTACGGCGAGCCGACCAAGGTGAAGGTCAACGGCGTCAATCTCACCTACGAGGGACTGATCCCCAAGATCCAGAAGTCGTTCCTGTCCAAGGACAAGGAGGCGATGCAGCCGCACATCCGGGCGTTCGTGGAGCGGGCGGTCACCTTCACCGCCTGCCCGGAGTGCGACGGCACCCGGCTCAGCGCGGCGGTCCGCGAGTCGAGGATCAAGAAGCTCAGCATTGCGGACGCATGCACGATGGAGATCCGGGACCTCGCCGAGTGGGTGAGTGGGCTCGACGAGCCATCGGTGGCGCCGCTGCTCACCGCGCTGCGGCAGACCCTCGACTCGTTCGTGGAGATCGGCCTCGGCTATCTCTCGCTGGAGCGGCCCTCGGGCACGCTGTCGGGCGGTGAGGCACAGCGCGTGAAGATGATCCGCCACCTCGGCTCCTCGCTCACCGATGTCACCTATGTCTTCGACGAGCCCACCATCGGCCTGCATCCGCACGACATCCAGCGGATGAACAACCTGCTGCTCCGGCTGCGGGACAAGGGCAACACGGTGCTCGTCGTGGAGCACAAGCCGGAGGCGATCGCGATCGCCGACCACGTCGTCGACCTCGGTCCCGGCGCCGGTACCGCAGGCGGAACCATCTGTTTCGAGGGCACTGTCGAGGGGCTGCGCGCGGGCGGCACGCTCACCGGCCGCCATCTGGACGACCGGGCTGCGGTCAAGGAGACGGTGCGCGAGCCGACCGGCGCACTGGAGATCCGCGGCGCGAACACCCACAACCTGCGTGACGTCGACGTCGACATCCCGCTCGGGGTGCTCTGCGTGGTCACGGGAGTCGCGGGCTCGGGCAAGAGCTCGCTCCTGCACGGTTCGCTCCGGGCCGACGAGGCGGTGGTCTCGGTCGACCAGGGGGCGATCCGAGGCTCGCGCCGGAGCAACCCGGCGACCTACACCGGACTGCTCGACCCGATCCGCAAGGCCTTCGCGAAGGCCAACGGGGTCAAGCCGGCGCTGTTCAGCGCCAATTCCGAGGGCGCCTGCCCGAACTGCAACGGTGCCGGGGTCGTCTACACCGACCTGGGGATGATGGCCGGCATCTCCACCACCTGCGAGGAGTGCGAGGGCAGGCGGTACGACGCGTCGGTCCTCGAACACCGCTTCGGCGGCCGCGACATCAGTGAGGTGCTCGCGATGCCGGTGGCCGAGGCGGCGGAGTTCTTCGGCTCGGGTGACGCGCGTACGCCGGCCGCCCACAAGATCCTCACCCGGCTCTCCGACGTGGGGCTCGGCTATCTCACCCTCGGTCAGCCGCTCACCACGCTGTCCGGCGGCGAGCGGCAGCGGCTCAAGCTGGCCACCCAAATGGCGGGGCAGGGTGGCGTCTACATCCTCGACGAACCCACCACCGGCCTCCACCTCGCCGACGTCGAGCAGTTGCTCGGCCTGCTCGACCGGCTCGTCGACGCCGGCAAGTCCGTCATCGTCATCGAGCACCACCAGGCGGTCATGGCGC
Organism: Streptomyces sp. NPDC048484; assembly: GCF_040651415.1. Lineage (NCBI taxonomy): Bacteria > Bacillati > Actinomycetota > Actinomycetes > Kitasatosporales > Streptomycetaceae > Streptomyces > Streptomyces sp. NPDC048484. The sequence continues at coordinate 85,648 of NZ_JBEZJY010000036.1, read as the reverse complement.
ACGCCGACTGGATCGTCGACCTCGGCCCCGGCGCCGGCCACGACGGCGGACGGATCGTCTTCGAAGGCACCCCCGCCGACCTCGTCGCCGCCCGCTCCACCGTGACCGGCGAACACCTCGCGGCCTACGTCGGCGCCTGAGCGAGGCCTGCCTCCACACCGGAGTCCCGTGCCGCCCCTGTGAGCAGGAGCCCGGTCAGGCGGCCGTGGTGCGACGGGTGGTGGCGAGCGCCCGGTCCACCGCGGCGGCCGGTGCGGTGTCGTCCCTGTCCGCACCGGCCCGGGCGACGTGGTCGCCGGGGCCGGTGCAGTATGGACAAAGATCGCAGGATCGACAGACTTGACCCATGAACGTATCGGATCCCAGAGCCGACCTGCACTTCTACCTGCAGTCCGCCCGTGATGCCCTGCTGTGGAAGCTCGAAGGGCTCTCGGAATACGACATCCGCCGCCCGCTGACACCGACCGGGACCAACCTTCTGGGCCTGGTCAAGCACGTCGCGTGTGTGGAGTTGGGCTACCTCGGTGACACCTTCGGGCGGCCCTCCGGCGAGTTGCTGCCGTGGATGGAGGACGCCGCCGAGACCAACGGGGACATGTGGGTCACCGCCGACGAGTCACGCGAACAGATCGTGGAGCTCTACCGCCGGGCGTGGGCCTACTCGGACGCGACGATCGACGCGCTCGCGCTGGACACGGTCGGCACGGTGCCGTGGTGGCCGAGCAGCCGCAACGAGGTGACGTTGCATCATGCCGTCGTACGCGTGACAGCCGATACACACCGGCACGCCGGGCATGCCGACATCCTCCGGGAACTCATGGACGGTGCCGTCGGGATGAACGAGGGCAAAGACGCCATGACGTCGGGTGACGCGGAGTGGTGGGAGAGCTATCGAAGCCGACTCGAGAGCGCGGCACGGGAAGCCGACAAAGACGCGTAACGGACAAAGACGCGTAACGAATCTCGGACCCGGATCACCGCCGGGGAGGCAGCGCCTCGGGGCCGAGCACTGCGTTGCGGGACACGGCGACCCACGCCTCAGGGGGACCGGCGTAGCCCTGCGACAAGGATCTCCACCAGCCGGCGGGCGTCGTAGCGAAGATTGTTGCCGGCGCCCGCGCAGAGGCCACCGACGCCACGCATGAGTTCGTAGGCATCCATGCCGGTACGGATCTCCCCCGAATCGGCAGCGGCTTTCAGCAACTCGGTGCACACGGGCACGAGTCGCTCCAGGAAGTACGAGTGCAGGGGGTCGAAGTACGGGTCGTCGGACTGCAGCACGGAGGCGAGCCCCTGCTTGGTGACCACGAAGTCGACGAAGAGGTCGATCCACTGTCCCAGCGCGGCGTACGGAGTCGTGCCGGTTGCCAGCAGGGAAGGGCCGGCCTCCGCCAGGGCCTCCACCTGGTGCCGGTAGACAGCGACGATGAGGTCCGCCCGCGTCGGGAAGTGGCGGTAGATCGTGGCCGTCCCGACGCCGGCCTCGGCCGCGATGTCGCGGATCGGGGCCTCCACGCCCGACACGACGAAGACCGCCGCGGCCGAGTCGAGCAGGACCTCCTCGTTGCGTCGCGCATCCGCCCTTTTCGGCCGGGTTGGCCGGGGTGTACGTCCCGGGCCCTGATCGCTGCCGCTCACCGCACCGTTCCTTTCGCTGCCGGCTTTACTAAACGGGACGCTGTCCCGTATCTTCGGTCTCCGATACGGGACAGCGTCCCGTTTTCTCATGATGGCAGACCGGCGAGCCGGCGACCAAGTCGGCCGGAAGGAAGAAAACCCATGACCACATCCAAAGGGGCGACGACGGACGTCACCACCCCCGCACCCGTCCTCGCCTCCACCCCCGTCGTCTCGGTGAAACCGGTGGTGCTGGAAGCGCCGGGCCGCGGCGAAGACCTGCGGGTGAGGGTTTCCGCGCCGGCGACCGGGAGCGGGCTGCCGGTCATCGTCCTCTCGCACGGCTTCGGCTCGTCGTTGAACGGCTACGGCCCCCTGGCCGACTTCTGGGCCGCTCACGGCTTCGTTGTCCTTCAGCCCACCCACCTCGACTCCAGGACGGTGGGCCTCGCCCAGGACGACCCCCGCACGCCGCGCCTCTGGCGTTTTCGCGTCGAGGACATGAAGCGCGTCCTCGACCGGCTCGATCTGCTGGAAGCGGCCGTTCCCGGGCTCAGCGGCCGGCTGGACCGAAGCCGCATCGCCGCGGCCGGCCACTCCTTCGGGGGGGCAGACGGCGGGCAATCTGCTGGGCCTGCGGGTCCTGGATCCGGTGAGCGAGGAGGAGGAAGACCTGTCCGACGCGCGGATCAAGGCGGGCGTGCTGCTCGCCACGGCGGGAAAGGGCGGAGCCGACCTGACACCGTTCGCAGCTGAGCACTTCCCGTTCATGAACCCGAGCTTCGACCACATGAGCACGCCGGCCCTCGTGGTCGTCGGGGACCAGGACGACTCCCCGCTGTCCGTCAGAGGCCCGGAGTGGCTCGCGGACCCGTACCACCTGAGCCCGGGTGACAAGAGCCTGCTCACTCTGTTCGGGGCTGAACACTCGCTCGGCGGGATCGCCGGCTACGAGGTCCAGGAGACGACGGACGAGAACCCCGAGCGCGTTGCCCTGATCCAACGGGTCACCTGCGCTTACCTCCGCCACGCGCTCGGCATCGAGGACACCGGTTGGGCCGCGGCGAAAAAGGCCCTGTCGGACAGCGCCGCGCCGCTGGGCCGTATCGAGTCCAAGTAATCCACGTACACGCCGGCCCCCACGCCGGCTCCCTCATCGCCCCGGTCTCGATCCACCGCTTCCTGGCAGGCCGGCGGATGAAGGATGAGCTGGTGGAGACCGCCCACCGGCTGATGGTGTTCGGAATGGCCCTGCTTGCCCTGACCATCGGATCAACTCTGCTGCTGATACTGCGTGTTGTCCTGCCGGGCGTCATCGCGGAAGTCCTCGTCGCCGGGGTGATGCTGTACTTCGCCGTGTGCTGGTACGCGCTGCCGCTCTGGCTGCGACACCGCGCGTCCCGTGACGAAACCGGCTGAGAGCGAACTGGTGCCGCGACAGGCAGTAGGTTGGCTCGCTATGACGGTGCCGAGCCTGCTCGCGGTGTTCGCCCATCCGGACGACGAGTCACTGTCGGCGGGTGGAGTGCTCGCGCGGCACGCCGCCGCGGGCGCACGCGTGGCAGTGGTCACGGCGACCTGGGCCGCGGAGACCGAGCGCGCCGCGGAGCTGGCGGCAGCGCTCCGGATCCTCGGCGCGGACGCACCTTGGATGCTCGGCCACGCCGACGCCCGTGTCCCGCAGTCGGCCCCTGGCAGGGTCCGGTTCTGCGACGTGCCGCTCGACGACGTGGTGGGTGAACTGGTCGCGCATCTGCGGGAGTTCCGCCCGGAGATCGTGGTCACCCATGACGCGTACGGCGGACTGTCCGGTCATCCGGACCACGTCCATACCCACCGGGTGACCATGCTCGCAGTCCAGGCGGCCGGGCTCGAACGGCTCTACCCGGACGCGGGCGAGCCCTGGCGGCCAAGCGCCCTGTACCTGGCCACGCACCCGCACTCGGCCGTGCGGGCGTGGGGTGGACACCTGGCTCCGACGGGCAAGACGATGCGAAGCGTGCCGGACGACCTGATCACCGCGACCGTCGATGTCGGCCCCTGGCTGGAGCGGAAGGTGGCTGCCGTGCTGGCCCACCGCACCGAGGTGGAGCGGGGAGCCGTGCCGGCGCTGATCGCCGGCCTCCCGGCTTCCGACCGGGCTCTGCTGCTCTCCACCGAGTGGTACATCCGCCATGACCCCTCCACCACGGCGGCGCCGCAGACAGAGCTGACGACCTGAGACCGACCCGCCACCTACTTGCAAGTAGGCAGGCTGCTCCATGTAAGTACCGGCATGTCAGTACCCGTCACCCTCGGCAGAGATGTGGAACTCAAGCTCGGGCCGGTCCCACACCACGGCGGGCGGGGTCGCGGACGCGGTTCCGATGTGTACCGCGCCCACGCTGCGGTAGAACCCCTCGGCGGGGGGATGTGACACGACCCGGACGCGGCCGAGCCCGGCGGCACGGGCTTCGGACCGCATATGTGCGACGAGCAGCCGTCCGACCCCCCGCCCCTGTGCCTGGTCGGCGACGAACAGCAGGTCGAGCTCAGGCGGGGCGAGAACGAGCGAGTAGAACCCGAGGGTGGGTCCGTCGTGCCCGTCGGTGGCTACGAAGACGCGGTGGGTCTCGATGTAGTCCGGACCGACCCGGTAGCCCGCGACCATGGCCGCGTACTGCCCCTCGTAGGCGCGTGAGCCGCGCACGAGCCGTGTGAGCCGCTTGGCATCCCGCGCGACGGCCCGCCGGATCGAGACCGACCCGCCCTCACCTGTAATGCTCCGATTCATCAGGTGAGTATTACGTACGGGGGAACGCGGTCACACAGCGGTGTGCCGCTGGGCACCATCCGGATCGCCGTCGTCGACGTGGACCGGTTCGCCGTCGTGGGCGACTTCGCCCGGGAGGTACCCGCCCCGGCCGGGAACGGTTCAGCCGGCCCGGCAGAACGGGTCCCTGCCCATGGCGGACTCGATGCCGCCGAGGATCAGCTTCTGGAACTGTTCGGCACCGGGGAACGAGCCGTCGGTCGAGAAGGCCCTGGCATCATGGCCGAGGGTGGTGAGCCAGGCACGTCCGCCGTCGTAGTACTGGCACCAGGCGACCGGATGGTGCTTGCCGTGTCCGGGGTGGCCCTGGTTGCCCGCGACCCCCTCGGCGAGCGTGGACTCGTCGACGGTGGCCAGGAGGCGGACCTTCGAAGGCGCGGGGACGAGGTTGTACCACTCGTCGGTGAAGTCCCAGCGCGCCGGAAGACCGGAGGTGGAGGAGTCGTGGCGGTTCTGCACGACGACCCTGCCCCGTTGGTCGGGCCCGTGGTCGTAGAAGTTCGCGCCGCCCAACAAGCCCTCGTACCAGGGCCAGTTGTACTCCGTACCGAAGGCGTTGTGGACGCCGACGAAGCCTCCGCCGCCGCGGACGTACTGGCGCAGGGAGGTCTGCGCGGCATCGTCGAGAGTGTCGCGGCTGGTGGAGTAGAAGACGACCGCGTTGTACCGGAAGAGCCGTGAGGGCGTCGAGAGCTGGGTGACGTCTTCGGTCCAGTCGACGGTGAAGTTGTTCTCCGTGCCCATCTTGACGAGGGCGTTCTGTACGACATTGGTGTCGGCGAGCGCGGGGTTGAGTCCCGTGCCGAGGGCGGGGCCGAGATTCGCGTGGCGGGGTCCCGCGGTCCGCGTGTAGAGAAGCACCCGGTAGCCGTCGGTGGCCGGGGAGAAGTTGCCCCAGTCGTGGTAGCACTTGGCGCCGGTGCCGCGACAGACCCCGTAGTCCGGGTCGCCCAGCTCCTGGGCGCCCTGGGCCCCGGCTCCGGTCACTCCGCCTCCGCGTCCGCCTCCGCCCTGCGCGGACACCTGATGTTGCAGGCCGAAGAAGGCGGTCAGTGCGATGAGGAGCGTGGCGCTGACCGCGGCAAGCAGGGACACCGCCGTGCGCGCCGAATGTGCTCTGGCCGTATGCGTTCTGGCCGTGGGGGATCTGGACAACATGGCGGCCGGTCCTCTCACTGGACGACGATCTTGCCGGTGGACTGGGGGAAGACCGGATCGTTGTAGAAGTACTCGCCGGGCTCGCCGAAGGTGTATGTGTACGACTGGCCCGGCATCAGCAGTCCGGTGTCGAACTCCGCGTCGAAGAACGCGACCGCGCCGTGGCCCTGAGTGTTGCCGGCAGGATTGGTGAAGGTGACGGTGGTGCCGGCCGGGACCGTCAGGTGCTGGGGCGCCATCGCGTTCTGGGCGACGGTGTTCTCGGTGGCGCCGGGCGCGCCCGTGGAGGTGTTCCAGATACGGCCGAGGGTGACGGTGTTGTGTGCCGTCGCCCCGGTCACGGCGGCGGTACGGATCTGGTTGCGGCGGGACGGCGGTGTCGGCGCGGGGGACTGGGTCACCTTGCCGCCGAGCTTGAACGCCCAGAGGTGGTCGCCCCGCGGGATGTCGGGGAAGGGGAGCCCGTTGCCTCCAGCCAGTACGGCGATGTACTGCTCGCCGTCGATCTCGTAACTGATGGGGACGGTGTTGACCCCGGCGCCGCACTGCCAGGTCCACAGTGTCCTGCCGTCGGTGTCGTCCATCGCTTCGAGGACGCCGTCCGGGCGGCCCTGGAAGAGGACGCGGCCGGCGGTGGTGAGGACGCCGTTGCCGTGGGCCAGCGACCATGGGCCCTCCTTGCGCCAGGCGACCGTGTTGGTGCGGGGGTCCATCGCGACCAGGCCGCCGCCGAACAGTTCGCCGAGGGGCCGGGCCGTGTTGACGCGGCCGCCGCGGGCGTTGGAGTAGGAGGAGTTGACGAGCCCGTAGCCGACATAGACGCATTCGGTCTTCGGGCTGAAGGAGGGGAAGCCCCAGTCGGCGCCGCCGCCCGCTCCGGGGAAGAGGATGGTGGCCCGGTCCCAGAAGACGTCGTACAGACCGCCGGCCGGATAGAAGGGCACCGGCCGGGTCGTCTTGTCCAGCTCCGGATACGGGGACACGAACGGCTCGCCGCCGGGGAAGGGCTGGGTGGGTGACGTCTTCTGCAGGGTGTGCTGGGGGACCGGCCGCTCCTCCATGCCGTGGACGGCCTCGCCGGTGCGGCGGTCGAGGACGTAGTACCAGCAGGTCTTCGAACCGTAGACGACGACCTTGCGCTTCTTGCCGTCGACGACGAGGTCGGCGAGTACCGGCGCCATCACGTTGTCGGCGTCCCAGATGTCGTGGTGGACCGACTGGAAGTGCCAGCGCCGCTTGCCGGTCTTGGCGTCGATCGCGACGATCGAGTTGGCGAAGAGGTTGTCGCCGCCGCGCGAGGATCCGTCCGTACGGGGATACGGGTTGCCGAACGTCCAGTAGACGAGGCCGAGTTCGGGGTCGACGGCGGGGTGGATCCAGGGGACCGCGCCGCCGGTCTTCCAGGAGTCGCCCTCCCAGGTGTCGTGGCCGTATTCCCCGGGGCCCGGCGGGCCCCAGAAGGTCCAGGCGACGTCGCCGGTCCTGGCGTCGAGCGCGTATCCGCGGCCGCGTGCGCCGGCGGTCGAGCCCTCGGTGCCGATGTAGACCAGGCCGTCCCAGTGCACGACCGCGCCCGCGAGGCCGCCGCTGTTGCCGCCGCACTGGCCGCTTTCGTTGTCGCAGCCGTCGTCCCCGCCGTTGTCGTCGACGATCAGCGACTTCTGCCAGACGACCGCGCCGGTCTTCTGGTCGAGGGCGTACACGATGTTGGCACCCGAGATGGTGAAGACCTTGCCCTCCGCGACGGCGACGCCTCGCATGTTGGTGGTCTCGGTGCCGAGGCTGGTCTTCCAGATCACCTCGCCGGTCCTGCCGTTGACCGCGAAGACGTTCTGCTGGGTGGTCTCGACGTACAGCACACCGTTCTGCACGACGATCGTGCACTGCTGGTACGCGCCGGTGGAGCCGCCCTCCAGGTTGCTGTGCCAGGCCCCGCCGAGCCGCTTGACGCTGCGCGGGGTGATGTCCTGGAGCGTGGAGTGGTTCTGGTTGCCGTAGTTGCCGCCGACCTTGGGCCAGTCGGCGCCGGTGGTGCCGAGAGCTGCGGACTGTGGGGGCACCGGGAGCGCGAGGCCCGGGGACGCGCCGGAGGCGCCGGCCGAGGCCGCTTCGGCGGTGGGCGCCAGGGTGGAGACGGTGGCCGCGCTGCCCGCCGCGGCCGTCAGGAGGAAGGTGCGTCTTTCCATCGTTCAGTTCCCTCGATTCGATCAAGGTCCGCTGGATGGTTCGGATAAGCCGCAGGGTGGGTTCGCGTGATGGGAGGTCACGTTAGGGACGCCTATGGGTCCATGACAAGACGCGTGACAGGGGATTTTTGAGCAGGGAAGGTCAAGTGCGGGCTAGGCGCGCGCTGTTGGGTCCGTCAGGTGGACGGGCACCATGGAGGGGGGCATGGGGCTCTTGTTGCGGCGCCCCTGCCCGGTCTCCTCCCAGGCGTGCGCCAGGATGCCGACGCTGCGGCTGAGTACGAAGAGGCCGCGGGCCAGCGGCGCGGCGAAGCCCAGTTCGGCGTAGATGACGGCGGTGGCGCCGTCGATGTTCATGGGTACGGGCTTCCTGCCCTCGCGCCCCCGGTTGAGGTGCGCCTCCACGGCGCGGGCCGCCCGCAGGTGCGCGCCCTTCACCAGACCGTCCGCGACCGCCCGGTCCACCAGGGCGAGCAGCGGGTCACGGCGCGGGTCGTGGGGGTGGAAGCGGTGGCCGAAGCCGGGCAGATAGCGCGAGCGGCCCCGCCATTCGCCGACGACCTCCGCCGCCGCGAGGTCGAACTCCGCGTCCTGGTCGGGCTGTTGGGCGTCCTGGTCGGGTCGCTCAGCTCCGTGCTCGTGTCCGTGTTCGCGCTCGTGCCGTTCGGTGATCTCGCTGAGTAACTGCACGCACTGCTGTCCTGCCCCGCCATGCACGTCGCCGAGCATGTTCACGCCGGTGGCCATGGCGCTGTTGAGCCCCACCCCGCAGGTGGCGGCCATCCGGGCGGCGGCGATCGAGGGTGCCTGCGGTCCATGGTCGACGCCCGCCACCAGGGCTGCTTCCAGGAGCCTGGCCTGGCCGGCCCGCGGGAGTTCGCCCCGAAGCATCAGCCAGATCGTGTCGACGAAGGTCGCGTGGCCGATCAGGTCCTGTACCGGGTGTTCGCGCAGTTCGATGATGCCGGGTTCGACCCGGCTGACCGCGGTGGCCCACCACTGCGCGACCAGGCCGTCCTGCGGCCCGGTCGTCATGACGCCCGCGCCTCGGCGGCATGGCGGTGCTCGCGCCAGCGTGCGATCAGCCGGTCCCGCTCCTCGCCGTGCTGGTCGAGCAGTGGGGGCGGGGTGTCCGGCGAGAGGGGTTCGCCGTCCACCAGTACGCCGTTGCCGCTGACCCGCAGCACCCGGCCGGAGCCGTCCGGATACGGCAGATCGGTGAAGAAGCCGCGGTGCGCCAGTTGTTCCAGCTCAACGGCCTCGGGGACCGTCAGGACGCGGGCCGCCGGGACTCCGGCAGCTGACAGTGTGGCCTCCCACTCCAGGGCGGTCTTCTGCCGCAGCGCCGCGTTGAGCTCGGTGTTGAGCTCCGTGCGGTGCAGTTTGCGTGCCTCACGCTCGGTGAACCGTGGGTCGTCGATCAGGTGGGGCAGCCCGGCGAGACGGCAGAGCGTGACGAACTGCTCCTGCCGGTTGGCCGCGATGTTCAGTCCTCCGTCGGCGGTCTCGAAGGTCCCGGAAGGGGCCGCGGTGGCGTTCTGGTCGCCCATCGGTTCCGGATCCACGCCGCTGACCAGGTAGTTGGAGACGGCCCAGCCCATCGCGGAAAGGGAGACCTCCAGCATGGAGACGTCCAGCCGCGCCCCCTGCCCGGTCCTCTCCCGTCCCAGCAGAGCGGCGCTGATCGCGAGGGCCGCGCCGAGGCCGCCGAGCGAGTCGCACACGGGGAAGCCCACTCTGAGGGGCGCCGTGTCCGTGGTGCCGGTGATGCTCATCATCCCCGACAGACCCTGGATGATCTGGTCGTAGGCGGGGGCGGCGCTCATCGGTCCCGACTGACCGAAGCCGGTGATCGCGCAGCTGACCAGGCGCGGATTCAGCTCCCGCAGCCGGTCGGCGCCGTAACCCATTCGGGCCAGCACCCCCGCCCGGAAGTTGTCCAGGAGGACGTCCGCGCCGCGCACCAGTTCCTCGAAGTCGGCCCGGTCGCCGGGGTCCTTGAGGTCGAGTACGAGAGACGTCTTGCCGGCGTTCTGGGCGAGGAACGAGGCACCGATTCCTGCCTGGTTCAGCTCCGGATCAGGTCCGAGACTCCGTGCGAGATCGCCCCTGTCCGGTTGTTCGACCTTGACGACCTCGGCCCCGAGGAGCATGAGGTGGTAACTGCAGTACGGTCCTGCGAGCACATTGGTGAGATCCAGTACGCGGATTCCTGAGAGCGGTCGTTCGGGCATGCACCGGCTCCTTCTGCGGTTCCTGCGATTCGCGCGGTTTCAGCGGCTGCCGCGTCAACTCCTGCGCCGTGGTCACTTCGTCGGGCTGAGCGGGTGGTCGAAACCCTGCTCCGACATCTGCCGGGCGACTTCGGCGAGTGCGGTGGCGAACCGCTCGACGACGGACTCGGGGAAGCGGTGGCTGGGTCCGCTGAGCGACAGCGAGGCGACCACGGCCCCGCTGCGGCCGACGACGGGGACGGCGACAGCCGTCAGCCCTTCGTCGCGCTCGCCCCGGCTGACCGCGAAGCCCCGCTCCGCCGCCAGGTCCGCCCACACCCGCAGCTGCCTGGCATGCCCCTCGCCGTGCGGGGAGCCCGCCGCGATCCGGCGCAGCAGCGCGTCGGGAGCCGTACGCAACAGGATCTTGGACGAGGCGCCCGCCCACAGGGGGAGTTCGTCGCCGACCCGTACGACATGACGCAGCGGCTCCGGACTCTCCTGCTGGGCCACGCAGACACGGGACAGGCCGCGCAGCATGAAGAGGTTGGCGGTCTCCCGCTGTACTTCGGCCAGTTCGCGCATCAACTTACGGGTCTCACGCGGCAGTTCCCAGCTGGTGTGCGCGAGGTGGGCCCAGCGCCACAGGCCGGGGCCCGCGGTGTATCCGGCCGGGGTGTCCCACAGAAGACCGCACTGCTCAAGGGTCTGCACCATGCGGACCACCGTGGTCTTGGCCAGGCCGGTGGCGTCGACGATCTCCCGCAACGTGACCGTCGGCTGATCCTCGGTCAGCAGTGCCAGGATGTCCAGAGCTCTGCGCACACTGCGCACCCCGGTCCCCTCAGCCGCCTCGGCCGCTCGCTCCTGGTCGGTTCCGCTCACGCGCCCGCCCCCTCTGCTTCCTCTGCTTCGAAACTTCCTCGAACGGCCCTCTTGCCACCGCGAGTTGGCGCCCGTACGTTACACGCCGAACCACAGAGCAGTCCACCAGTACCACTGAGCGGTTTCCTGGGAGATCTCATGCTCGATTCCCTCCTCAAGGCCGGCCTGGACGCGGCGGTGGCCGAAGCCCCTCCGTACATCGCCGGCCAGTGGGGTGGCAACGGTCCTGCGGCAACCCGGACAGGCCCGTACCTGCGCCGGGTCGTCAGCCGCACCACCACGGCGACCGGGGAGGAGATCTCCCGCGCCCTCGCCTGCGCCCGTTCCTCGGCCCGCACGGTGGCCGGCCTCGCCCCCGCCCTGCGCGCGGACATCCTCGACCGAGCATCTCGCGCCGCCTCGGCCCACCGCGAGGGGCTGGCCCGCCTCCTCGCCCTGGAACTGGGCAAACCGGTCAAGGACGGGCTCGGCGAGATCGACCGGGTCGCGGACACCTTCGCGGTGTGCGCGTCGGAGGCACGTCACATCGGCGGCGAGACCCTGCCCGTCGCGGGTTGGGCACGCGGTGTCGGCAACACCGCCTTCACCTACCGTGCCCCGGCCGGGGTCGCCCTCGCCATCACCCCCTTCAACGCTCCCGCGAACCTTCTCGCACACAAGCTCGGTGCCTCCTTCGCCGCGGGCAACACCACTCTCGTCAAGTCCCCACCGCAGGCACCGGCCACCACCGCCGCGATCGTGGCGCTGCTCCTGGAGTCCGGGATGCCCCCGCAGGCCGTGCAACTGCTGCACGGCGGCGGCGACGTGGGCGCGCTGCTGTGCGCGGCCGACGAGGTGGCCGTCATCAGCTTCACCGGCAGCGCGGCGACCGGCCGGGCCGTCGCCCGTGCGGCCGGCGCCAAGCGTCTGGTCCTCGAACTGGGAGGCAACGCCGCCACGATCGTCTGCGAGGACGCCGACATCGGGCAGGCGGCGAAAGAATGCGCCCGCACCGGCTACAGCAACTCCGGCCAGAGCTGCATCTCGGTTCAGCGCGTCTACGTCCACCGCTCCCGCTACGACACCTTCCTCGACGCCTTCACCGCCGCAGTCGACACCCTGAAGGTCGGCGATCCGCTGGACCCGGCCACCGACGTGGGCGCGATGGTCGACGAGGAGGCCGCCGAACGGGTGGTGCGCTGGTCGGCCGAGGCCGCCGCCTCCGGCGCCCGGGTGCTGCGCGGCGGCACCCGCAACGGCGCCACCGCCGTGCCCACCGTCGTGGCGGGCCCCGCGCCGGACTCCTCGGTCGTGGTCCACGAGGTCTTCGGGGCGCTGGTCGCGGTGCTGCCGTACGACGACTTCGGTGCGGTCATCGACACCTGCAACAGCAGCCGCTACGGCCTGCAGGCAGGGCTGTTCACGCGTGACATGGGCCGCATCATGACCGCCTGGCGCGAGCTGGAGACCGGCGCGCTGATCGCCGGCGGCACCTCCAACTACCGCCTCGACCACGTCCCCTTCGGCGGGGTCAAGGACTCCGGCTTCGGGCGCGAGACACCCCGCTCGATGATCGACGACTACACGGTCGTCAAGACCCTCATGCTCCGCGGCCTGTCCGTATGGGGCGACACGACCTCCATCGACATGACCTCCGGCAACGCGACCGCCGGCAACGCCCCCTCCAGCACGTCCACCACCGACGGGGAGACCGACGCATGACCGTGACCGCCGCCGAAGCCCTGGTCGGCCAACTGGAGTCGTACGGAGTCGAGTACGTCTTCGGCACCTGCGGCCACACCAACATCGCCCTGCTGGACGCGCTCGGCCCCAGCCCGATCGAGTTCGTGATCGCCCGCCACGAACAGGCCGCCGCGCACGCCGCCGACGGCTACGCCCGCGCCTCCGGCAAGCCCGGCGTCCTGCTCACCCACGTCGGCCCCGGCATGATGAACGCGGTCACCGGAGTGGCCACCGCAGCCCTCGACTCGATCCCGCTGATCGTGATCTCCGGCGACATCCCCTCCTACTACGCCGGCCGACACCCGCACCAGGAGGTCAACCTCCACGCGGACGCCGACCAGACCGCCATCTACCGGCCCTTCACCAAGCGAGCCTGGCACGTGCACCGCGTCCAGGATCTGGCCCGTACGACCGAGCGGGCGTTCTGGACCGCCACCTCCGGGCGGCCGGGGGCCGTGCTCGTCAACGTACCGATGGACCTGTTCAACCGGCAGGTCGAGGAGTACGCCGATGAGTTCCCGCTGCCCAAGGGCGCCACATCCCCCGGTCTCGACCGGGACACCGCCGAGCGTATCGCCGGTGCACTGCTGGGCGCCGAACGGCCGCTCATCTACTTCGGCGGCGGACTGCGCGCACCGGCCGCCCGCCAGGCACTGCTGACTCTCGCCGAGCACCTCGACATCCCGCTCGCGCACTCCCTGATGGGCAAGGGCGTCCTGCCCGACAGCCACCCGCTGCTGCTCGGCATGCCCGGCTTCTGGGGCCTGGACACCACGCACGAGTACACCAAGGGCGCCGACGTCGTCCTCGCGCTGGCCACCCGGTTCGCGGAGACCGACGCCAGCTCGTGGGACCCGGCGTACACCTGGACCTTCGGTGACCGGCACAGCCCGCCCAGCAAGCTCATCCAGATCGACATCGACCCCGCCGAGATCGGCCGCAACTACCCCGTCGAGATCGGCGCCGTCGCGGATGTCTCGGACGCGGTACGGGCCATCGGCGCCGCCGTACGCTCCACCGGGCCGGAGCCTCTCGTGCGGGAGGGCCTGCGCGAGTCCATCGCCACCGCCCGCCGGGCCGTCTTCGACAGTGCCCGCGAGGACGGCCGCAGCGACAACTTCCCCCTGCGGCCGCAGCGCATCCTCGCGGACCTGCGCGACGCGCTGCCCGACGACGCGGTACTCGTCACGGACGTCGGCTGGAACAAGAACGGCGTCGCCCAGTGCTACGAACTCCCCGAAGCCGGCCGCTTCATCACCCCCGGCGGAGCCTCGACCATGGGCTTCGGCCCCGCCGCCGCGGTCGGGGTGCAACTGGCCCAGCCGGACCGCGTGGTGGTCGCCCTCATCGGTGACGGCGGGATGAGCGCGCAGCTGCCCGCCGTACCGATGGCCGTCGAACAGGGCCTGCCCGTCATCTTCGTGGTGATGAACAACCGGGCCCACGGCACCATCGCCGACCTCCAGGCCTCGTCGTTCGGCCGGTCCTACGGCTGCGAGTTCACGGACGCCGAAGGCCGGCCCTACAGCCCGGACTTCGCGGCCCTGGGCCGGTCCTGCGGAGCCGACGGACACACCGTCGCAGCCCCCGCCGACCTCGCCAAGGCTCTCGCCGACGCGGTGGCGCGGCGCAGGCCCGCCGTCATCGACGTACCCATGGTCAACGAACCCGTACCGACGCCGGGCCACTGGAACATCAAAGACATCTACCGCGGGTCCTTCGCCGACTGACCGACCTCCCCAGGCCTTCACAGGCCTTCCCGTCCGCTCACAACGAGGTGACCTCATGACCCGCAGCAGCACGCCACGACCCCACACCACCCCACGGCCCCACACCACCCACCGAGCCGCCGTCCGCACGGCCACCGCGCTGGCCGCCGCCCTCACCGTCCTCACCGCGTGCAGCGCACCCGGCGAATCGGCCGACGACACCAAGGACTCCTCCGGCCCCATCAAGGTCGCCGTCGTCAACGCGCAGAGCGGGCAGCTCAGTTCGCTCGGCGACTGGGAGTACAAGGGTGCCAAGCTCGCCATCGACGAGTGGAACAAGAAGGGCGGCGTCGACGGCCGCAAGATCCGGCTGAAGCTCTTCGACGACCAGGGCGACCCGACCACCGGAACGAACCTCGCCCGCCGGCTGATCAGCGAGAAGTACGTCGCGATGATCGGCACGGCGGAGAGCGCGGTGACCATAGCCATGGGTCCTGTGCTCCAGCAGGCGAAGATCCCGAACATCACCTCCGGCCAGTCCGACGGCCTGGTCGCTCTGAAGAGCCCGTACCTCTTCCTCAACGGGCCGACCAGCACCACCTACGACTCGACGCTCGCCCAGCACCTGGTGAAGGACAAGGGCCTCAAGAAGATCGCCATGATCACCAACAACGGTTCCTTCGGGAAGGGCGAGCACGACGCGTTCCTCAAGGCCGTGAAGGGGCTCGGGGTGACCCCGTCCACCGACCAGGTGGTCACCAGCGACCAGAAGGAGTTCAGCGCGGCTCTGACGAAGATCCGGTCCACGAAGCCGGACGTGATCTTCATAGGCTCGGAGGAGGTCGAAGCGGGCCTGATCGTCAAGCAGGCCCGGGACCTGGGCATCACTGCCCCCTTCGCGGGCGCGGCCCCGCAGGGCACTCCCGTCTTCATCGACACCGCGGGCAAGGCCGCCGCCGAGGGCACCATCGTCAGCTCTCCCTACCTCAGCAACGACGTCAGCGACGCCACGAAGAAGTTCGCCGCCGCGTACGAGGCCGCGTACGGCAAGGAGGCGGAACTGCACGGGGCCAAGGCCTACGACGGAGCGAACATCCTGCTGACCGCCCTGAAGTCCAGCGACGGCGCGAGCGGCGAAGAGCTCGCGGACGCCATCCGCGACACCCGTTACACGGGCCTGCTCGGCGACTTCCAGTACGACGGGACGGGCGTCGGCATCACCAAGACCACCATCGGCGTCATCCGCGACGGCAAACTCGTCCCGCAGCAGTAAGCACCGGGAGCACCGAAGTGCAGGAGACACTGCAGACACTCGTCGGAGGACTGAGCCTCGGAGCGGTCTACGCCCTGGTCGCCATGGGGTTCTCCCTGGTCTACCGCACCATGGGCCTGGTCAACTTCGCCCACGCCGACATCGCCATGATCGGCGCCTACGCGGCCTCCACCTTCTACCTGACGTCCAAACTGCCCTTCGCCGTCGCCATGGTCGTGGCCATCGCGGTCACCGCCGCGATCGGCCTCGTCATCGAACGGGTGCTGCGGCCTCTGGAGAACAAGGACTTCGACCTGATGCTGATCGGCACGATCGGCTTCGGTATCGTCCTGCAGGCCGTCGCCATCCTGATCTGGGGCACCACCGGACGGGCCGTCCGCTCGCCTGTCCCGGCCGCCCCGCTCGACCTGTTCGGGGTGCGGGTGCGCACCTACGACCTGCTGGTGATGGCCGTCGCGGCGCTCGCCGTGCTCGGCCTCGCCTGGTTCCTCGCCCGCACCAAACGCGGCGCGGCCATGCAGGCCGTCGCCATGGACCACGAGGCGGCCACCGCCGTCGGCATCAACGTCGGCCGCAGCAACGCCCTCGCCTTCTCCATCGGTGCGGGCCTCGCCGCCCTGGCCGGCGGCCTCGTCGGACCGATGCTGTACGTCGACGCCTCACTCGGCGGCGCGCTCGGCATCAAGGGCTTCGCCGCGGCGATGCTCGGCGGCTTCGGATCCATCCCCGGCGCTGTCGTCGGCGGACTGGCGATCGGCGTCCTCGACTCCTACGCGGCCGGCCACTTCCAGGGCTACTCGGTGCTCGTGACCTTCCTGGTCTTCACCGCTGCCATCATGATCCGCCCCATGGGTGTCTTCGGCGAGAGGACGGTGAGCCGCGCGTGAAGAGGCGGATGCGTACCGGAGGGCTGCCGGCCACCCGGATCGGGGTGCTCTCGGCGGTCGCGGTGGCCGCCTGGCTACTGCCGTACGGCCTCGGCGGCTACTCCATCCATGTGGTCAACATCGCCCTCATCTACGCCCTGTTGGCCATCGGCATGGGCCTGGCCATGGGCATCTCCGGGCAGATCAACCTCGCCCAGGTCGCGTTCTTCGGCGTCGGCGCGTACACGCTCGCCATCCTCACCACCGACTCCGGTTACGGGTTCTGGACGGCGGCTGTACTCGCGGTGCTCGCGACCGTGGCGACGGGCCTGTTCGTCGGCATACCGGCCCTGCGTATGCAGTCCCACTACCTGGGGATCGTCACGCTCGGCCTGGCGCTCGGCTTCATCAACTGGATCACCAACGCCTCGGTCACCGGGGGAGCCGACGGCATCTCCGGAATCCCGCTGCCCAGCCTGCCCGGGGTCGACCTCTCCAGCGAATACCTCTACTACTACCTGGAGTTGGTGGTCTGCGCGCTGGGCCTGGGCTTCGGGCTGTTCGTCGTCCGGACCCACCTGGGACGACGGCTGCGCGCGATGCGCGACGACTCCCTGGCCGCGGGCGCGATGGGCGCGCAGATCCCGCTGCTGCGCATGACCGCGTTCCTGCTCGCCAGCCTGTACGGGGGCCTCGCCGGAGTGCTGTACGCGGGGCTCATCCGCTATGTCGCTCCGGAGACCTTCTCCATCGGCAACATGTTCATTCTGCTGGCCATGGTCGTCATCGGCGGACGGCGGTCCCTCGTCGGCTGTGTGGTCGGCGCGGTCGGGCTGACCCTGATCCGCGAGTGGCTCTCCGACTTCTCGACGTACGCACAGCTCGGCTACGGCGTGGTGGTCGTCCTCATGGTCGTCTTCGCGCCGACCGGCCTCGCCGGAATCCCCTCCCGCGCAGGGGAGTTCGTGACCCGCCGACGGCGAAGGCGGAGCCAGGCGGAGGACCGTGCCCGGCTGCGCCCCTTCCAGCCGTACGAGCCGGTCGAGACCCCTGACGCCCCGGACGACCTGGGCACCCCAGATGAACCCCTCCTCGACATCCGGTCCGTCACCAAGGACTTCCGCGGCCTGCGCGCCCTGGACGACGTCTCCCTCACGGTCGGCCCCGGCGAGATCCGCGGCATCGTGGGACCCAACGGATCGGGCAAGACCACCCTGTTCAACGTGATCAGCGGGTTCTATCGGGCCACCTCGGGCCAGGTGCGGTTCGCCGGCCGCGCCACCACCACGGCCCGTCCCTACGCGCTCTCCCTGCTCGGCATGGCCCGCACCTTCCAGAACCTGCGTCTCTTCGGCCAGTTGACGGTCCGGGAGAACATCCTCGTGGCACTCGACCGCACCAGGACGCACACCATCTGGCAGTACGCGGTATGGCAGCCCGGCGTCGTACGGCGCGAGCGGCAGCTGCGCCGCCGGGCTCAGGAACTCCTGGAGCGCTTCGGGCTCACCGACTTCGCCGAGGCCGCGCCCGGATCCCTCCCCTACGGCATCCAGCGGCGCATCGAGATCGCCCGTGCCATGGCCGCCCGGCCCCGGCTGCTGCTGCTCGACGAACCGGCCGCCGGACTGAACGGGGAGGAGGTGCAGGAACTTGCCCGCATCGTGCGTTCCATCCGGGACAGCGGCACCACGGTCGTCCTCATCGAGCACAACATGGGCCTGGTCATGTCACTGTGCGAGCGCGTCACGGTGCTCTCCAGCGGCGGGGTCATCGCGGAGGGCACGCCCGCCGAGGTGGTCGCCGCTCCCGAGGTGATCGAGGCGTACCTCGGGGATTCGGCGATGGCCGAGGTTCCACGACCGGAGCCTGAGCCGCCCGGGGCACCCGACTCGCCCCTGGCACCCGCCTCGGCGCAGACACCCGCCTCGGCCCAGGATTCCGCTTCGGCCGAGGGGCCGGCCTCGGCCGAGACGCCCGCTTCGAAGGAGGCAACCCGATGAGGACGATCCCCTTCCGGCGAACGGCCGCACCCGGTATACCCGACACACTCGATACAAGCGCGCCGGCCACGCTCACTGTCGACGACCTGTCCGTGCACTACGGCGGGGTCCACGCGGTCAGTTCGATCAGCTTCAGCGTGGAGCCCGGGGAATCGGTGGGCATCATCGGTGCCAACGGCGCGGGCAAGACCTCCACCCTCAAAGCCCTGATGGGACTGGTTCCGCGCGGCGGCGGACGCATCACGCTGGGCGCGCGCGACCTGACCCGGGTGCGGGCCCGCGACATGGTGCGGCACGGCATCGGCTACGTACCGGAAGGCCGCCATGTGTTCCCCGGTCTGACCGTGGAGAAGAACCTGCTGCTCGGCGCGTATGCCCGCCGCTGGGACGCCGGGACGAGGGCCACGCTCGCCGAAGTGCACGAACTCTTCCCGGTGCTGGGCGAGATGGGGGAGCGGCTGGCCGGCGCGCTGTCCGGCGGACAGCAGCAGATGCTCTCCATCGGCCGCGCCCTGATGGCCGGGCCGCGCATCCTGCTGCTCGACGAGCCGTCCATGGGACTCTCGCCCAAGCTCGTCGGCGAGATCCTCAGCGCGCTGAAACGGCTGCGTGAAGAAGGACTGAGCCTGCTCCTCGTGGAGCAGAACGCCAAACTCACCTTCGGCGCGACGAGTCACTGCCTGGTCATGGAGAACGGCAGTGTCGCCATGACAGGAACCTCCGAGGAGCTGAGCCAGGACACCCGGGTGCGCCGGATCTACCTCGGACTGTGAACGGTGACGAACCGGCCGACCACGCCGACCGGGAGACTGTGCGATCCGGCATCGGCGTGTGGGCCCTCCGACATAGGCTGGCGCTCGTTGTCCGCCGAGGGAGTACGCATGGAGATGCGCAGCCTGACCCGTACCGAAGCGGCGCGGCGAGCTGTTGCAGGTCGAGCGGTACGACGTGCACATCGACCTCACCGGACTTCCCGACGGGCCCGAGGTGCGGTGCGTCTCCACCGTGCACCTGTCCTCGACCGCGACGCCGACGACATCTTCACCCTCACCCGCCAGGGCCGCGCCTTCTACAGCGAGGCATTCGCGATGCCGTTCCCGCAGCGCAGGTACGACCAGGTTCCCACAAGGCGGCCCGGTGGTCCGTAACACCGTCCTGGAACGCTCGGACGCGGTAAGGCGAATGCTCTACTCCCGCACCCGCCACGAATCGACGTCTTCGAGTACGTAGTCGGCGAGTCCGAGGCAGGGCGCCACCGAAGGGCGCATCGCATCGCTCGGCTACTCCGGCGTGCTGCGACTCCGGCGTGCTGCGCCAGGATCCCTTTCGGCCATTACCGTGTGCTCAACCAGCGGCTGTGCCGAACCACTTGGTCACATGGTCGAGCAGATCCCGCTGATCGTCACCGACCCATGCCACGTGGCCGTCCGGCCGCAACAGCACCGCGGGCACGTCCAGTTCCTCGCTGACGTCGACGACGTGGTCGACCCGGTCTGTCCAGCCCGCCATCGAAAGCCCGCCGGTCTGGTCGAGCAGCAGCCCGCGGCCGTCATGCATCAGCTCGTAGAGGCGACCCCGTTTCAGCCCCACGTCTCGCATCCGTCGGCCGAGCAGCTCGTGACCCTCGCCGAAGTCGTAGCGGATCGCTACCGCGGTGATCATCTCGGTCACGTACCGGTTCACCTCCTCGAAGTCCATCAGCTTCGAGAGCAGCTCCCGCAGCGCGATCGCACCTGGATCGGTCCCCAGCAGTGTGATCTGCGCGCGGGTGTTGGCCAGTACGCGGGCGCCCACTGGATGCCGCTCGTCGTGGTAGCTGTCCAGCAGCCCCTCCGGTGCCCAGCCGTTGACCGCGGCGGCCAGTTTCCAGCCCAGGTTGAAAGCGTCCTGTACGCCGAGGTTGAGTCCCTGCCCGCCGGTCGGCGGGTGGATGTGCGCCGCGTCGCCTGCCAGCAGCACCCGGCCGACCCGATAGCGCTCGGCCTGCCGGGTGGCGTCACCGAACCGGGACAGCCAGCGCGGCGAGTGCACGCCGAAGTCGGTGCCCGCGATCGCCCGCAACCGCTGCTTGAACTCCCCGAGGGCGGGCGCGGTCGTACGCTCCTCGGCCACACCGTCGGCGGGCACGATGACGCGGTGCGTGCCGTCCCCGTTGGGCATGGTGCCGAATCGCAGGTGGGTCTTGCGGACCTCCGCGACGACGGCGTCGACTGTCGCCGGATCTTCGGTCATCTCCATGTCGCCGAGCAGCGTCTCGACCTTCGCGGGCTCGCCGGGGAAACCGACGCCGAGCAGTTTGCGCACCACGCTGCGGCCGCCGTCGCACCCGACGAGATAGCGCGAACGCAGTCGCGTGCCGTCCGCCAGCTCGACGGTCAGCCCGCCCCGGCCCCGGCCCCCGTCCCCGCCCCTGTCATCAGCCTCGTCCTCGCCCTCGGCCCCATCGCCGTCCTGGCTCAGCCCGACCACTTCGCAGCCGCGCCGGATCTCGACACCGAGTTCGAGGGCACGCTCGTTGAGCAGTTGCTCGGTGACCGGCTGCAGGGTGGACAAACCGTACGGGTGAGCCGTGTCCAGCCGGTCCGGCCACGGCTTCATGATGCCGCCGAAGAACCCGCCGACCTGAAACTTCTCACTGACCGCGAGGAACCGGTCCAGCAGGCCGCGCTGATCCATCATCTCGACGCTGCGCGTGTGCAGTCCGCGCCCGCGGGTCTCCGCGGTGGGCTCGGACAACTTCTCCACCACGACCACGCGCACACCGTGCAGTCGCAACTCGCCGGCCAGCATCAGGCCGGTCGGTCCGCCGCCGGCCACGATCACGTCAATCATCAGAACCCCAACTCGCCAATCATCAGAACCTCAACTGAA
This sequence comes from Streptomyces sp. NPDC048484, assembly GCF_040651415.1. Taxonomy (NCBI): domain Bacteria; kingdom Bacillati; phylum Actinomycetota; class Actinomycetes; order Kitasatosporales; family Streptomycetaceae; genus Streptomyces; species Streptomyces sp. NPDC048484. The sequence goes on along the minus strand of NZ_JBEZJY010000036.1, from coordinate 64,336 downwards.
CGACGTCACATCTCGAAGCCGATTCGGTGAATTCAGGCTTCGACCGGTGATTCTGCGGCACGACCGGGGCCTTGCCGCAAGCCCCCCGGTGCCCTATAAATTAAGAGTGGCAAGGAGTGGTTTAACTCCTTGCCTTTGTTTATGGCGTGCCTTTGTTTATGGCGTGCGCCGGGTGTCGTACCGCTGGGCGGAGCGGGCCCCTGGCCGGTCGCCCGGACCCGCGCACCTTGGCGCTACGGCTGCGGCTGCGGCTGCGGCGCCAACGCGGCGAAAGCCTCGTCGAGAAGTGCGATGAGGTCCAGTCGTCCGTCCGACTCGATCCAGTAATCCTGCGTGACATTGAGGCAGTCCAGCGCGGCCGCGGCCCGTACCGACTGAGCGAGTGTCGGATCCCCGGAGGTGTCCTGGCGGTCGGCCAGGGCCTGGGCCAGCGCGGGTCGCCAGCGGTGCTGCTTCTCCAACTGCCGGGCGCGCAGGCCGGGGTGGTCGCCGACAAGCCGGGCCGTGGCCAGGGCACCGGCCGGATCACGTCGATGGCGCTCCAGGAGGACGTTCATGGCGTGACGCAGTGCCGACCAGTCGTCCTCGTCGGCGGGCCGGTCGCGAAGAGCCGCTGCGACCTTCAACTCCAGCCCGTCGTACGCTGCGAGAACCGCGTCCTCTTTGGTGTCGAAGTAGCGCAGCAGGGTGCTGCGCGAGACGCCGGCGGCTTGAGCGAGGTCGTCCAGTGTGACCCGGTCGAAGCCCTGGCGACGGAACAACTCGAAGGCCACCTGCGCCAGTTCGGCTCGTACGGCTGCCCTTGCGATGTCCCTGGTCCTGCCCCGTCCGCCCGTGTTCACGCGATGATCCTAGCCGTGTGTCCGCTTGCCTAGAAGGAAGGTCAGTCTCTAACCTGACGCTGAGTATCAGGTATGAATATCAGATGTGGTTCGACGTCGCACTGACTGCTGCGTCGACGTCCCACCCCAGGAAATGAGCCCTGCCACCCATGACCTCGACACTGGGATCGACCGTCCACGTCCCGACCCCGGACGGCACGGCCGACGCCTACCTGAGTCACCCCGACGACGGCGCACCGCACCCGCCTGTCCTGCTGTACATGGACGCTTTCGGCCTGCGGCCGCACCTCGAAAGCATGGCGGACCGGCTGGCCGGGGCGGGCTACACGGTCCTCGTCCCGAACGTCTTCTACCGGCACGGGCCGGCCCCGGTCGTGCCGCTGCCCGAGTTCATCAACCCCGCCGAACGACCGGAGATCTTCCGCAGCATCGGCGTCGCCGCCCGGACACTCACCCCCGAGGGGGCCATGCGCGATGCGGCCGCCTACCTGGACTGGCTCGCGGTGTCGCCGCTGACCGCCGACGGGCCTGCGGGCATCACCGGGTACTGCATGGGAGCCGGCTTGGCGCTTCGTACGGCAGGTACCTACTCGGACCGTGTCGCCGCCGCGGCCGGATTCCACGGCGCCCACCTCGCCACCGAGGAACCGGACAGTCCCCACCTCGTCGCCGACCGCATCACGGCCGAGGTGTACTTCGGCCACGCCGACCAGGACTCCACCAACCCCGCAGAGCAGATCGAGCGCTTGGAGAAGGCGCTCAGCGAAGCCGGAGTCCGGCACCGCACCGAGGTGTACGCCGACGCTCATCATGGATTCACCCAGGCCGATACCGCCATGTACAGCGCCGAGGCGTCCGACCGGCACTGGACAGCACTCCTCGACCTCCTGGCGCGCCGTCTGTAGCGCGTGGGGAGCGCCGGACCGACTGTGCCACAGGCGGAAGGCGTGCCCGTACAGGCGTCAGGCGCGTCCGTACAGGCGGAAGGCCCGACCGGGTGTCCTGTCGTAGCGACGCCTCCGGTCGGGCCCTCTGGCTGTTCGTCAGATCACCGAGCCCAGTGGGCGTGCTCACCGACGGCCAGGGTGATGCGTCTCGCAACAAGAGCTGCTAGCCGATGTTGAAGTCGAGATTCGTCACGTACCAGACATCTTTGATCTTGCTGGACTCGACCTTGATGTCCAGCTGGTCCGCGGTCACTCCGGTGGAGTGGGACAAGACGATCTTGTCGAGGGTCTGGCCGTCGACAGTGATCTTGTCGGCAGGTACCTCCACCTTGTCACCGGTGGCCGGGGGCTGCGTGACTTCCACCTTCGGGTCGTCCGTGGGCGGCTTGGGCGTGAACGATTCACGGAACTGCCCGAGGGTGGCCTCCATCTCCTTTCTCTCGGGCGCGTCCTCGCCACACTTGGCCTCACTGCCGACCTGCGCGGGCTTGGAGCCGGTCGCTGGTTCGGCCATCAGCAGACACGCCTCCTCCGGCTGGCCCTTGATGACTGCCGTGACCCACCCAGCGACAGCCCCCTCGGCTGTGGACTGGTCCGCGTCCGAAGCCGACGAGGACGCCGAGGCGTCGTCGCCGGGCTTCTCCGCGTCAGCTGTGGGCGAGCTGTTCGCGGACGACTTCTTGTCCGCGGCAGGGTCCGCGTCGTCCGAGCAGCCTGCAAGACCCACGACCGCCGCCACTGCGGCCCCCGCGATCGAGCCGACCCTTCTCGCCCTCTGATTCACTAACACCACTCCGACAGCCTTCCTGGAAACGTTCATGCGCCTCAACGGCACCACGAGTTGTCTCACGTCGCAGTGCCGCCTCAACCACCAGGACGAGGCGGACGGTGCAATGGTTCAACTTTTGGAAAAGTTGTCAGAGAGTCCCGACTTCTCACCGAGAGCCATGGGCAAGCGGTAGACGGAGACGTGAGAACGTGACTCGGCGGTGAACGCGGAGCCGTCCCAGTCCCCGTGCCTGGTCTCCAGCTCGAAGCCGGCCAGCGGTGCCATGAGGTCGAGTTCGGCGGGCCAGATGTAGCGTTGAGGAGTGCGGAACAGCTGCGCCTGCTCGGTCTCGTCGAACCGGAAATAGTGCGACACGACCTGCTGGCGCAGGACGTCATAGGTGTCCAGACAGATGTAGCCGGGCTCGGACTGGCAGACGATGGCCCGCTGGCCTGGCGGAAGCCTGCGCAATTCGGGTACCCAGAGTTCGATCACGAACCGGCCACCCGGCGAGAGGTGCCGGGCAGCGTTGCGGAAACACTCGACCTGCTCAGCCTGTGTGAGCAGGTTCGAGATCGTGTTGTAGACGAGATAGACCAGGCTGTACTCACCTGGGACGACAGTCGTCGCCATGTCACCCATGATCACCGGGATCGTCGCCTCGTCCGCCTTGGTGCGCAGTTGCTGCACCATCGGCAGTGACAACTCGACGCCGGTGACAGGGACTCCCCGCTCGGTGAGCGGGATGGCCACCCGACCGGTCCCTACGGCGAACTCAAGGGCTGCCCCTTCCCCCGCGAGGTGTGCGAGGCGGTCCAGGGTCGGACCCAGAGTCTCGGGCGAGAACATGCCGGCGCCGGGCGTGTCGTACCGCTGGGCAGCATCGGCGTTCCAGATCTTCTCCTGTTGCATTGCGTCAACGTTCGCCGCCGGCCCAGATGTTGTTCAACGAATTTCCGCACCAGCACGTGCGTGGCCTGTGGCGGATCGGCAGGATGCCGGGCATTGGATGCGGTTCGAGGCGGATGATGGCTTCGGACGTCGTGTGCGAGTGAGCCGAGGTGGGGTTGAGCTGTGCGGGCGATCGTTGTGGGGGCGGGAATCGGTGGACTGGTGGCGACGCTGAGCCTGCGCCGGGCCGGTCATGAAGTGACACTGGTCGAACAGATGCCGCGGTTCACCGAGGGCGGTGCCGGGATCCAGCTCGCGCCCAACGCCACGCGAGTGCTGCGCCGGCTGGGCGTGCTGGATGCGGTGTCCGCATGGGCCGTCCACCCCTCCCAGGTGTGCTTCCGCACCTGGTCCGACGGGGCCGACATCTGCCGCTACCTGCTGGGACGTGCGGTGGAGGACGAGTTCGGGGCGCCCTACCTGCTCCTCCACCGGGCCGACCTGCACGAGGTGCTGGCAGCCGTGGTACCGACCGAGGCGGTGCGCCTGAACACCACGATCGTGGGAATCGACCAGGACGACAAGACCGCCTGGGTGACCACGGCGAGCGGCGAGCGTCTCAGCGCGGACCTGGTCGTGGCCGCCGACGGGATACGGTCCGCGGCACGCCAGTGGCTCTTCGGCGCGGACGAGGCGCTCTTCTCGAAGACCGCTGCCTACCGGACGCTGCTCCCGGCCGGCAAGGTGGCTGATCTGGACCTTCCAGAACTTGCCGTCTGGATGGGTCCGAGCCGGCACTTCGTCCACTACTGGGTACGTTGCGGAGAACTGCTCAACGTGGTGGCCGTATTCACGGCGGAGGCGGCGCGGGAGTCGTGGACCGCCCGGGCCGAACCGGGGGAGCAGTTACGCGAGTTCGAGGGGTGGGACTCTCGGGTGCTCAGCATCCTGGAGCGCGCGGGGCAGGTGTTCCGCTACGGGATCTACACGCGTGCCCCGCTCGCGCGGTGGAACGTCGGGCGGGTGACCCTGCTGGGCGACAGCGCCCACGCGATGGTGCCCTTCCTGGCCCAGGGCGCGGCCCAGGCGATCGTGGACGCGGCCGTGCTCGGCGACGTCCTCACAGGTGCCACACCGGCCGAGGTGCCTGACGCGCTCGACCGGTATGTGCGCACACGGCTGGCCACCGCTACGAGCGTGCAGACCGGCGCCGCGCGGGCGGGCGGTGAGTTCCACCTGCCGGACGGACCCGAGGCCCTGACACGCAACGCCCGGATGGCCGCGCACGCGGCCGGGAACAGGTTCATGCCGCAGGCGGCCGGGTGGGCTCTCGACGCGGGTGACGAACCGGCGGAGTCGTGAACGGCCCGGCGGCGGGGTCGGCAAGCCCGCGTTCGTCATCGTGACGAGCCCGCCGCCGTAGTCGGTGTGGCTCACAGACCTCGACTGGTCAGGCGATACGTGCGATACGTGCGACACGAAGGGGCAAAGCCATGGACGACTACGTCTCGGCACTCCGTCAGGCGGTGGGTACGAGGCCGCTGGTTCTCCCCGGAACCTCGGTACTGGTCACCGATCCTGAGGGCAGGGTCCTGCTGCTGACCCGGGCCGACACCGGTGGCTGGGGCCTTCCCGGCGGAATCATGGAGCCCGGCGAGTCCTTCGAGGAGACGGGCAGGCGCGAAGTGCTGGAGGAGACGGGGCTGGCCGTCGGGCAGCTGGAACTGCTCGGCATCTACTCCGGGGCTTCCTGCTACTACCGCTACCCCAACGGTGACGAGATCTACAACGTCACCGCCGCCTATCTGACCGCGCTCCCGGAAGGTGCAGTGGTGTCCCTGGACGTAGGGGAGAACACGCACTGGCGATTCTTCGCACCGGACGACGTCCCCGCAACCTTGATCAGTCCGGAGCGGCCGATCCTGGCGGACTATGTGCGCCACCTCGGGGATCGGCGCCAGACCTGAGTACGGAGACTTCCGGGTGACGGGTGACGGGTGACGGGTGACGGGTGACGGGTGACGGGTGACAGATGACGGGGGCGTCGGTGAGACGGGTGAGGGTTTCGGCGAGTGCCGGGCCGGGGCCGGGGCCGGGGTGCCGTTCGGTCAGGCGGACCGGAGGTTCTCCATCGTCGACCGGGTGTCGGTCTTCACCCACCGCGAGACCTCGCCGATCGCGGGCGGAGTGGCTGTCTCGTAGGACGACGGATAGACGCTCCAGCTCATCTGGTACGTCATCCAGCCGTCGCGTACCGCCAGGATCACCGCCCGGCTGCCGCTGGTCCCCGAGCCGGACGTGGTGTCCTCGGTCACGAGATAGGCCTCGTCCCCGAAACCGGACACCTTCTCGACGTCGTAGTCCTCGTATCGCTGGCTGTACTCGGACCACAGAGCGGTGAACTCGACGCCGGGGTCGGTCTCCTTGTGGAGTTCCATCTGCACCGACAGGTACGCGTCGGAGTAGGAGGAGCTGGAAGATTTCTTCAAGGAGATGCTGCAGTAGCTCTGATCGATGGCCTTGTGTTTGAGCGAGTTGTGCGTGGGAGCGTTGTCCTCTTCGGCGTACTCGGTCCTGAGGGCGGTGTAGTCGACCGCGGAGCAGAGATTGGCCTTGGCCCGGTACCCCCTCAGATCCGGGTCGTCGCCGAGCGGGTCGAGAAGGAAGAGGGCGCCCGCCCACAGCGCGGAGGCGACCACGGCACCCACCGCCGCCCACAGCACCGCGCGTCCTGCGGTGCCCTTGCCGCCGGCCGGCGGCGGGAAGCCCGACGGTTGTCCGTACGCGTAGTGCTGGGCCGGGGGATAAGCCGGAGGCGGTCCGTAACTGTTCCCCGGGTGCGGGTACGGATTGGGAGCGGGCTCGGGCTCGGGTCTCGGCGTCGATGACGGCTGTTGGTGTGCCTGGGGTTGGGGTTGGGATTGAGGCTGCGGCTGGGACTGTGATTCAGGTTGCGCCGGGATGTCTTCGGGCCGATCCTGCATCGTGTGCTCCTTCGACAGCGTTCAACAGCGGGCTGTGCCACCGGACGACGGGATCGGGCTACCGCGGCAGGTTGGTGAAGCAACAGGTCAAATTCTAAAGGGCAGTTGCGCGGGTTGGACATTCCTGCACCGAGGTGACGTCGTAGGTCCAGAACGGTCGTACGAGCAGTGCGCCGAGGAGGACGACGACGATGCAGAGCAGTGCGCTGCCTGTCCACGCGAGGCTGAGTCCGGTGGCGGCGGCCATCGCTCCGGCGCGCATGTCTCCGAGAAGGGGACCGCCCGCGACGACGACGGTGAATACGCCCTGCAGACGGCCGCGCAGCGCGTCGGGCGCGTAGGTCTGCAGGATCGTCTGGCGATAGACCGCGCTGACCAGGTCCGCCGCGCCGGCAGCGGCCAGGAGGACCACGGCGGCGAGGAGATGGTGGACGGTGCCGGCGAGGGCGATGGCCCCCGCCCAGACGATGACGGCGATGGCCAGCGCCCGGCCTTGACGGCGTACGCGGCCGATCCATCCGCTGAACAGTCCCGCCGAGACGGATCCGATGGCGATGGCCGAGTACAGCAGTCCCGCTCCTCCGCCGAAGCGCACCTGTGCGGCTTCCGGGAACAGGGCGGTGGGCATGGCCAGGGTCATCGCCGCGATGTCGACCGCGAAGGACATCCAGAGCACGGGGGCCGCCGCGATGAACCGCACCCCGTCCAGGACCGAGCGCAGCCCGCCGGTCCGGTCCCCTGACCCGTTGGCCCCGTTGGACCCGATCGACTCCTTCGATCCGGTCGGCATGATCGAGGGCAGGCGGAGGGCCGAGTACAGCAGGAGAGAGAAGAGCAGGGAGTCGGCCCCGTAGGCCCAGCAGTAGCCGTTCGGCAGGGAGATGAGGATGCCTGCCACCAGCGGTCCGGCGACCTGGCCGACATTGCCGGCGGTGAAGTACAGCGTGTTCGCGGCGGGCACCAGATGGGTGGGAACGACGCGGGGGATGATCGCCCCTCGGGCGGCGGACGACATGGCGAACGCGCCGGCCTGGACGGCCACGAGACCGAGGATGACGGGGACCGAGCGCAGCTCGGCCACCGCCTGGAACAGCAGGGCCAGGGTGGTCACCCAGGTGACGAGGGCGGAGGCCAGGTACACCGCACGGCGGTCGAACCGGTCGGCGACGACACCCCCGTACAGGCCGAAGAACACGAGTGGTGCGAGCCCGGCCAGTCCCGTCAGGCCCACGGACAGCGACGAGTGGGAGAGCGCGTACACCTGTATCGGGATGGTGACCGCGGTGACCATGGTCCCGACATAAGCCGCGCTCTGCCCGAGCAGCAGGCGCCGGAAGACGGGGAGTGCCAGCGGGCGGGTGTCGAGTGCGACGCCGCGCAGAGCGGAGGTCATCCGGGACTTCGACCTGGGCGGGACGACAGGCGGAAGGCCGGGCGGGGTGTGAGGCGTGGTGGGCATGGTCCTTACGCTGGCAGGACCATGCAGTGTGCCGCTTCCGTTATTCTGCCGTCATATGTCGGAGAACAGCCAGGCGGAACCGATGGTGGCGGAACCCAGGGACAGCACTCACGCGCACCTCGCGGGTGAGCTCATCGGCCGCCATCAGCACGGCTACCACCAGCTCCTCTACGTCAGTGCCGGTGTGCTGGCGGTGCAGACGGGCGAGGCGTCGTGGGTGGCGTCCAGCGCACGCGCCATGTGGATTCCGGCGGGGACCTGGCACCAGCACCGGGTCCACGGGCACAGCTCCGTGCACACACTTGGCTTCCCGGTCCACGATGTCCTGCTCAGGTCCGAGGTGCCGGCCGTCGTGGCCGTGGACGCCCTGGTGCGCGAACTGATCATCGCGTGCAGCGAGCCGTCACTCCCGCGGCCGCAGGCACGCCGCCTGCGTGCCGTCCTGCGGGACCGGTTGGCGCGCGCCCTCATCGAGCCGTTGACACTGCCCACCTCGGACAACCCTCTGCTGCGTCAGGCGTGCGCGCTGGTGACCGACGATCTGCGGCAGCCGCGGACCGCAGCCTGGCTGGCACAGCGCGTCGGCGTGAGCGAGCGCACCCTGGCCCGGCTGTTCAGGACCGAGTTCGGCATGACGTATCCGCGGTGGAGGACCAATGTCCGGGTCTTTCACGCGATGGTGCTGCTGGCGGAAGGAGCGAACGTCAGCGAGACGGGGCGGCAGTGCGGTTGGGCGACGACCAGCGCGTTCATCGACACCTTCAGACGCACCATGGGACAGACGCCGGGGACCTACCGCATCGGGCCCGGCGAGTAGTACTCGGACACGTAGTACTCGGACACGTAGTACCCGTACACGCGAGGCAGGCGTCGGCTGTCACTCGCTCACATACGCGTTGAGCTGCGACAGCCCGTCCAGGTCCGCCCGGAGCCCCTGCAGCCTGGAGGTGTGGAGAACGTGCGCACCGGAACGTACACCGGGATGGCCGCCGCCTGGTCCATCACGCGGCGGTCGACCGCGGACCACTTCTCCCCGGCATGGCGGCCTTCGTCACGGAGGCCGCCATGACACGTGCCGTATGAGTCGTGGCCGGAATTGTTCGCCGGTTCGAGAGGCGGCGGCGCGACGCCGTGTGGGCTGTCGCGGCCCCCGTGACGGAACGGTCACCCAATTCCGGCGGAACGGCCGAAAGTGATCGAATTTCGATACTGAATGTGGCGGAACGCGAGATCTGGGGCCCACTCGAAGCAGCCTGGCCAGGTGTTCAACTTCGGCCAGGACTGTACTGTTTGAGCCACCGAAAGATCATTAACCTGTTCCTCGACGGCACGCATCAACCCGGAGGAGTCCCGTGTCCACTGCCGAGCAGGTGCCCGACATCCTCTCGCCCGAGTTCGCCGCGGATCCCTACCCCGCATACGCGGCGATGCGAGAGAAGCAACCTCTGATCTGGCACGAGGCCACCAAGAGCTACATCATCTCCCGCTACGACGACGTCGAACGTGTCTTCAAGGACAAGAAGTCCGAGTTCACGACAGCCAACTACGACTGGCAGCTGGAGCCGGTCCACGGCAAGACGATCCTCCAGCTCAGCGGCCGGGAGCACGCGGTGCGGCGCGCACTCGTCGCCCCCGCGTTCCGGGGCAGCGACCTGCAGGAGAAGTTCCTGCCGGTCATCGAGCGCAACTCGCTCGCGCTCATCGACACCTTCCGGCGATCCGGCTCCGCCGACATAGTCAGCGACTACGCGACCCGGTTCCCGGTCAACGTCATCGCGGACATGCTGGGCCTGGACAAGGCCGACCACGCCCGCTTCCACGGCTGGTACACGGCGGTCATCGCCTTCCTCGGCAACCTCTCCGGTGATCCCGAGGTGGCCGCCGCGGGCGAGCGCACCCGCAGGGAGTTCGCCGAGTACATGATCCCGATCATCCGCGACCGGCGTGACCACCAGGGCGACGACCTGCTGTCCACGCTCTGCGCCGCCGAGGTCGACGGTGTCCGGATGAGCGACGAGGACATCAAGGCGTTCTGCAGCCTGCTGCTCGCCGCCGGCGGGGAGACCACGGACAAGGCGATCGCCAGCATCCTCGCCAACCTGCTGCTGCACCCTGAGCAACTGGCGGCGGTCCGCGAGGACCGGAGCCTGATCTCCGCGGCCTTCGCCGAGACGCTGCGCTACACCCCGCCGGTCCACATGATCATGCGGCAGTCGGCCACCGAGGTCGAGGTCTCCGGCGGCACCATCCCGCAGGGAGCCACGGTGACGTGCCTCATCGGAGCCGCCAACCGGGACGAGCGCCGCTACGGCCACCCCGACCGGTTCGACATCTTCCGGGACGACCTCAGCACGACGTCCGCGTTCTCGGCCGCCGCCGACCACCTCGCCTTCGCACTGGGGCGGCACTTCTGCGTCGGCGCGCTGCTTGCCAAGGCGGAGGTCGAGATCGGTCTGAACCAACTGCTCGACGCCATGCCCGACCTGCGTCTCGCCGACGGCTACGACCCCGTCGAACAGGGCGTCTTCACGCGCGGCCCGCAGTCACTGCCGGTGCGCTTCACCCCCGCCGCCGACTGAGCACGGACCCGGCGTCGCTCCACGTCCCTCGTGTGCCCGGGAGGCATTCCCGGGCACACGAAGGCTTGGCCAGGCGCTTCTGAAGCCCCTCTAATGCACTGCCGGAGTGAACTGCACCGGCAGGGACGTCAGGCCGCGCATCCAGATCGACGGACGCCAGGACAGTTCTGCCGTCTCGACACTCAGCACCATGTCCGGCAGGTGCTCCATGAGCGTCTCCACCGCGGTGCGTGCCATCACGTCGGCGAGGAGCGGCGCCGGATAGGGGCAGCGGTGCTCGCCGTTGCTGAAGGACAGGTGGGCGGAGTTCTCGACGCCGACATGTGAATCGGGCCAGATCTGAGGATCCGTGTTGGCCGCCGCGAGGCCGAGGACGAGGCAGTCGCCCTCGCGGATGAGCCGCCCGCCGAGCTGTGTGTCGCGTACGGCCCAGCGGCCGATGAAATTCTGTGTCGGCGTGTCCAGCCACAGGACCTCGTTCAGCGCGTCGCCGACACTCACCCGGCCGCCGGAGACGTTGACCGCGAAGCGCTCGTCGGTCAGCAGCAGACGCAGGGTGTTGCAGATCCAGTTGGCGGTCGGCTGCTGGGCCGCGGCGATGACGGAGATCAGGTCCTGCACGATTTCCTCGTCGCTGAGGCCTGCCGGGTCCAGCAGCATCCGGGAGGTGACATCGGGACCGGGACGCTCCCGCTTCTCCTTCACCAGCTGCATGATGCGCTCCCCGACGCGCATGTACGCCGCCACCGGGTCGTCGCCCTCACCGGCGTCGAGCGAGATCCGCAGATCGTCGACGAGCTGCTCGGTGTCCGCGCTGCCCTGCGGCATGCCGCACATCCACAGCACCGCACGGGCCGGCAGGGCGTGCGCGTACGCGTTCATCAGCTCGGCCTGACCACTGCCGGCGAACGAGGAGATCAGTTGCTCTGCGATGGACTGGCACTCGCGGGCCAGTTCGAACTGGTCGACCCCCTCCAGTGCCTCGGTGATGACACCGGCCCGGCGCTGATGCTCCTGCCCCTCGGTGAACAGGACCGAGGGCTGGTACCCGACGAACGGCAGCAAGGGCCAGTCCGCCGGGATGTTCGGCCACTGGTTCCATCGCCGGGAGTCCCGCGCGAACAGTTCGTCATGGCTGGTCACATAGCTGACCTCGGGATAGCCGAGCACGAGCCAGGCAGGGATGTCGCCGTCGAGCATGACCGGCGCCACCGCGCCGTGGTCCCGGCGCATGGTGCGGTACAGCTGCGAGGGCGTCTGCTGGTACTCCAGACCGCCCAGGACCACAGCGTCGGCGTGTGCGGGGCAGCCCGGTGGAGGCGTGCTCGTGGACGGGGGGCCGGTGGTGTCGCTCACGATGTCCCCTCCTGGGACAGTGCCAATGCGTAGAGGTGGTCCACGAGAGTGATCAGGACCTCCTTGCCCGACGACCTGACCCGGGCGTCGCAGTCGACCATGGGCACGTGGTCGCCCAGAGCGAGTGCCTGACGTATCTCGTCGAGCGAGAACCGGTGCTCGTCGTCGTCGAAACGGTTGACGGCCACGACGAACGGCGTCTTGTGGTGTTCGAGCCGGTCGATCGCGTACCAGGAGTCCTCCATACGACGGGTGTCGACGAGGACGATCGCGCCCAGGGTGCCGGAGAACAGCCGGTCCCACAGGAACCAGAAGCGCTCCTGGCCCGGTGCGCCGAACAGGTAGAGCACCATCCGCTGGCTGAGACTGATCCGCCCGAAGTCGAACGCGACCGTGGTCGTCGTCTTTCGCTCCACACCTGCCGTCTCGTCGACGCCCTGCCCGGCCTGCGTCATCACCTCTTCGGTGTTCAGCGGCCGGATCTCGCTGACCGAGCGGACCAGGGTGGTCTTGCCGACACCGAAACCGCCCACGACGACGATCTTGAGGCCGGTCTCGGCGGCATCGGCCAGCGGTGTGCGCTGTGCGGGCAGCTCAGAGGTTGCGGAGCCCATGGAGCACCTCCTGGAGCAGGGCGGTTTCGGGGAGGGCCGCGACGGACTCGGCCGCGCGGGGGTGACGGGCGCTCACCTTGCCCATGGCATGGAGGTCGCCGAGGAGGATCCGTACGACGGTGATGGGCAGCTTGAGCTCGGCCGAGATCTCGACCAGCGCCGCCGGATGCCGGCACATCTCGAGGATCCGCGTGTGCTCGGACTGCATCCCGGCGGTGGGCTCGCACTCACTGACGATGAGCGTGACCAGGTCGAACGCGTCGTCGGCCTCGCTGCGTCCACCCGTGACCGTGTAGAGCCGGTCGGGATCGCCGATGTCCACGGGTTTGCGGCTCACGCCGAGGCACCCCTGGCGACGGGAGTACGGGGCTCGGCTCGCAGATGTTCACCGATCTGCTCCACCAGCTCGGTCATCTGATGGCCGACGACACCCGGGTCGGCGACCTCCTCGGCGACGACCGCGAGATGCGCGCCCTGGCCGGCCTCCACGATGAACAGGAGACCTCCGTGGAACTCGGTCATGGAGTGCCGGACGCCGCCGGTTCCGTCACCGAACTCCACGGACGCGCCTTGCGCCAGGGCCTGGATGCCGGAGCAGATCGCCGCCAGTTGGTCGGCCTGGTCGAGAGTCAGGTGCTCCGTCCAGCACAGCTTCAGGCCGTCCCGTGACAGGACGAGAGCGTGACGGGTGCCGGGCGTGCGCTCCAAGAGGTTCATCAAGAGCCAGGTGAGGCTGTTGTCAGTGGTCTCCATGACGGGCGGGACGGGTATTGACCAATGGATGGTCACCCGGCCCGTTCCTCCAATCCAACGGGGTGCGGCGAATCAGTGCGGGGGGATGGGCTTGCAGCGTCCTGAGCTGTGCGAGTGCCGGTTTCTAGTCGTCCGCCTCGGGCCCGGTTTCGTGCCCGGCGTCATCGCCGGGAGCGGCGGGGGAGCCGCCGAGGGTCCCGCCGGTCCTGCGGCCGCGGTGGAAGGCGCCGAACCTGCTTCCGGCGTCGCGCGCCGGACCGGGTCCGCCGGGTTCCTCCCGGGACGGCTCGGCCGTCGTCTTCGGCTGCCGTCCGCGTTCCGCGTCGGCCATGGTGCGGCCGGGCGCCCGGACCGGCAGTCCGCCCGGGGTGGCCGCGGTGCGCCTGCGGGGCATGTCGGCCGGGGGCGCCTCATCCACGGGTGCGACCGCCTGAGGCCGCGCGGAGTAGGTCTCCTCGACCGCGGGAGCCGACGCGGTGGCCGGGAACTCCGAGCTGTGGCGCGGACGTTCGGGAGCGACCGGCTCGCGCTGCTGGGCCACGAGCTGGGGCGGCAGCAGTACGACGACGCCGGTGCCGCCGCGCGAGGAGGGGCGGTAGTTGACGCTGATGCCGTGCTTGGCGGCGAGTCGTCCAACGACGCTCAGGCCGAGCCTGGTGCCCTGCAGCGAGGCGAGGTCGGTGACCTTGCCCGACACCGACTCCTCCGCCCGGCGCATGGAGGCGTCGGACATCTTCAGGCCGCTGTCCTCGATGGTGACGACGAGACCGGCGCTGCGTTCCTCCACGTACACGTGGACCTCGTCGATCGGCGGCGAGAAGTTGGCGGCGTTGTCCATGAGTTCGGCCAGCAGGTGCATCACGCCCTCGGCCGCGAAGCCGGCGATGGAGGCCTTGCTGGAGTTGTGCAGCCGCACGCGCCGGTAGGCGGCGATCCGGCCGACGGAGCCGCGCAGGATGCTCTCCATGACGATCGGCTTGTTCCAGACGCGGCTGGAGCGACCGCCCATCAGCAGAGCGAGCCGGTCGGTCATGAGGCCCAGCTGGGAGGTGCCGTGGTCCAGGCGCAGCAGATCGCCGAAGATCTCCCCGGCATGGCGGTCCTGCATGTCCCGGAGGTCGGCGAGCATACCGACCGTCTTGGCCTGGACCCGGCTGAGTGCCTTCGCGGAGGCGGCCTGGGCGGCGGCGGACCGGCGCTCGGCGTACGCGAGTTCACGGATGAACGATTCGGCGGGGGAGCGCAGCAGCGGAGTCAGCGGCCAGTCGAGCTTGGCGAGGACGGTGTCGGCGGAACTGCCCTCACGCAGCAGGACCACCGCGGCGGGCAGGGTCTCGTTGGTCAGGTGTTCGAGTTCCTTCGTCCCTCTGGCCAGTTCGCGCCCCATCATGTCCAGCTCGGACTGCGCCTCGGCCGTCCGCCGTACCGACTCGGCGACCTCGGTGGTGAAGACGTGCAGCATCCGGCGCAGGTACGGGTCGGAGGGGGTGGGCAGACCGGACAGGACCTCGTCGGCGCCGACACCGTCCTTCAGCTGCCCGGCTATCGCCGGCAGGGTCACGTTGACCAGCTGATCCGTCTCGGCGCCGTGCTGCGCCCAGTTGTTCTTGGTCATCTCCAGTTCGTCGGTACGCGACCAGGCCTGGCGTTGGGCCTGGCGCAACCGGGCGGAGGTGAAGGCGACGAGGGCCGCGAGGCAGCCCCAGGCGGCGATCGCCGTGCCCGCCACCCATGGGCGGGCTCCGGTGGGGGCGAGGCCGACGGCAACTCCGGCGCCCGCGGCCGTCACGACCAGGAGCGCGGGGAACACGGCTGGGGAGGAACCCGCCTTCTGCGCGGATCGGCGCTGGCGGGGGCGAGCAGGCACTGACATCCGCGGTCCCTCGGTCCGTGTGAGCAGGAGTACGTCCACGACTGAAACATCGCTGAGAGCCTGGAAGACGGTAGACGATCTTCCGGATCAAGTACGTCGCTCATGCTAGTCACCGCATCTGGCACACGGCTCCGGCAAAGGGCCCATCCCTCACACGACTTCACTTCGTCGAAAAATTGCTTCCACGGCCCCACTGTGTGGTAAGCAAACTCAGTTGCCGACAACTGACCCACGGCATGCGGTAGTCGACAATTTCATGCACTTCGCCGCCCCTTGGCGCGTTCCAGACCTCGTGACGTTCGGCCAGGAGGGTGCATTTTCAGCCAACTAGGCCTTGGATCCTCTGCCGTTCCAGCAGCGGCCGTCGCGGACCGCGCCGGGTTGCCCGGTGTCCGGCACCTCGCCGGGCAGGCTGCCGCAGGGCAGGGCGCGGTCGACCTTGGTGAGCAGGCCGAAGGCGATCAGGACCGGGTCCTGGCGCCGGTGCGGCTGTGGGCGAAAACGCAGTGGAACGCCGCCACCTGGCTCGTTAAGGTCGCCCGATGAGTACTCGTACCTTCCGCATCACCGTCCGCGGTGTCTTCCACGGGCTCGGTGCTGATCAGCGAGCCGCGCTCCTGGCCGACGCCGCCGCCCACGACGTACTGCGCGCGGCCTTCACTCCTGCGGGGCATCTCAGCTACGACATCGCCGCACGGTCCGCCTTCACCTTTCGCTTTCAGGAC
Organism: Streptomyces sp. NPDC048484; assembly: GCF_040651415.1. Lineage (NCBI taxonomy): Bacteria > Bacillati > Actinomycetota > Actinomycetes > Kitasatosporales > Streptomycetaceae > Streptomyces > Streptomyces sp. NPDC048484. The sequence continues at coordinate 48,544 of NZ_JBEZJY010000036.1, read as the reverse complement.
GCGGGGGAAGAGGAGGAGGACATCCTCGACGCGACCGAGCGTGCCGAGGAAGCGGCGACGGCCTGGCTGACGGAACGCGGATACGGCTACACGAACCTCAGGTCCACCGCCGAGGACCTCTCGCAGGCTCCGCTGGGCAAGCGGCAGCGGCGCGAGGCAGCCAAGAAGTACGCCTGATCGGCCGATCGGCCGCGGCGATGTCCGGTCGGTGCGGCGCTGCCGCGCAGAACGTGCTCGGCGCGTGGAAGATGGACGGCGCCGGGCCTTGATCCGACCGGTTCAGCAGGGCTGCCTGCCGAGCGTGCGCGCGAGTTCCGTCGTGGCGTGCACGATCTCGGTGTCGTCCTCCGACATCAGCACGTCGAGCGCGTCCTGATGGGCATGGACGGCCTCCCTCGCCGCGCGCTCCCACACGGCAGGGTTCTCGCGGTGGTTGAGCAGCTTCGGATAGGCGCCGGCGATGCTCTCCCACTGCCGGGTGTCGGCGATGTTCTTGAGCAGGTGCAGGATCTGCGCCCGGCAGGTCACCTGGGGCAGTTGTGCGAGTTCCCAGAGGAAGGGGACCGTGGCGGCGGTCGCCTGCTCCACGACGAAACCGTACTGGCAGATTCGTTCTCGCAGGTTCTTGAGCGCGGTCGTCGCGGTCTCCGTGTCGCCCGAGGCGACACCGCTGAGAAGCAGGGGGATGGCGGCGGCGGAGCCCGTGGAGTCCCGCATCTCGCTCCAGGGGATGCGGCCCACGGCGGTGAGCGGCGTGATCGTCGCCATCCCTGACTGGGGCTTGCGATGTCCTCGCTGCCCGGTCCTCGGCTGCTCCGGCGGAACGCTATGCATGGCGTAAGGCCTTTCCGGCGTGTTGTATCGGTTGGACGGCGAGACCGACCGGATGGCCCGGGCGGCCGGCCCCTCCCGTGGGGCTGCTGAGGCCCCGGTGGTCGGACAGAGCGAGCGTGCCGAGCCGGCCTCGACCGAGTCCCTTCGGAGCGGAGGCCGAGGTGACGTACCGCCCGGGGAGCCTGCCTCGGCCACTTGTCGGCACTGCGGGCTTCCGCAGCGACGGGGGCCCTGAACGCGCAGGTGACAGCACGTCACCTCCCTGATGTGACGTCAGGACGCAACGTCCTGGCTGGGGTTGTCGGCGCTGCAGTTATTATCCACACTGAACGCGGTCGTGTGCAATTGCACGGGAAATTGCGTGCTGTTTGGCCGAAGAAGGAAGAAGGTGGGGCAGCCGTGGCATCGCGAGCCTGCGCCGCCGGGCCTCCGGTTCGGTGTCTTCAAGTACGGGAACAGCAAGGAGATTGCAGTGCCACAGGTGGAGAACGGGACGCAGGCCAGCTCGCTGGACGCCCGCTGGATCAGGAGCAGGCACAGCACCGCCGAGGGAAACTGTGTCGAGGTCGCCCGGATCGACGGGGGCGTAGCCGTGCGCAACTCCCGTGATCCCGAGGGGCCCGCGCTCGTCTACACGTCGGCGGAGCTGGCGGCTTTCCTGGCGGGTGCCAAGGACGGTGAGTTCGACCACCTGCTGTGAGCTGGGCGCCCAACTCCCCAGTCACTGACGGAGATGCGAGGTCAGGCTGTCCAGTGCGATACTGTTTGCGTCCTTGTGCCGTACCGTCGGGGGGAGTCGAAGATGGTCGCCGAGTCGCCTCGCGTCGCACGGCTCGAATCCTATCTGGAGCGTTCCGAACCGGCCCCGACGCTGCTGAAGATGCTGGTCGGCGTCCAACTCGCGGGATTCCGCGAGGACGCCGGTCTCGCTCAGGACCAGGCCGCGCGCTCGCTGGGATTCAGCGCCGCCAAGCTCTCACGCATCGAGTCGGGCAAGGGGCGCAAGCCTCCGAGCGAAACCGACGTACGCGCTCTGCTCCAGCTGTACGGCACCGACGCCTATGAAGGCTCGGTGCTCCTCAAGCTGCTGCATCGTGCCAATGAACCCGGCTGGTGGCAGCGCTACGACAAGCGCCTCATGCCTGAATGGTTCGAGAGGCTGGTGGGCCTCCAGGAAGCGGCCGCCGCGATCCGGACCTTCGAGATCCAGTACGTTCCCGGTCTGTTGCAGACGGCGGACTACACCCGGGCCGTGGTGGAGCGGGGCCTGCCGAACGCCCCGGCCGCCGAGGTCCATCGTCGAGTCGAACTGCGGATGCGCCGGGCCCGGTTGCTGGACCGGACGGACGCGCCGCAACTGTGGGCCGTCATCGACGAGTCCGTCCTGCTGCGCGTACTGGGCAGCAGGGAAGCCATGCGCGAACAGCTCGCCCACCTCATCGACATGGCTCAGCTCCCCCACGTGGTCCTGCAGATCGTGCCTTTGGACGTGACGAACGCCTCGGCACCCGCCATCCCCATCACTTATCTGCGTTTCGGTGGTCTCGACCTGCCCGACATCGTGTACCTGGAACACATCAGGAGCGCCCACTTCCTTGAGGACCGTGACGAGACCGAGGAGTACCGGCACACGCTCGACCGGCTGGCCGACGAGGCTCTGAAGCCGCGTGACTCCCTGAAACTGCTGCGGAGCACGATGGAGCAGCGCTACCGGGCCGAGTGACGCCTTCGGGCCCCGGGGCGTCGCCGCCCGCCAAGGCGGAACGGCGCCCCCACCCATAGCACCCGAAAGCCTCTAGGGAAGCCGACCCAGGCCGCCGAACTCGATCCACTCCTGGGAGAGCTGCCGGGTCTGCACTTCGCTGTCGGGCCGCCATGTGGAGACTTCCACCAGCCCCGGCTCAAGGATCTCCATTCCTTCGAACAGCGCTGCGACGTCCTTCTCCTGCCGTACGCGTCCCCAGTGGCCCTGTGTCACCTGATCCATGAAGTTCGTGACGAAGTCCCGGACTTCGGCGTCCTCGCTGACCAACTGGCAGATCACCATGAAACTGCCGGGTGCGAGCTGCTCGGCCACGCGCCGGACCACGGCCTGTGGGCCATCGGTCTCGCTGTCGGGGATGCAGTGGAAGACCGAGTTGAACAGAGCGGCGACCGGCTGTGAGAAGTCGATCAGGCGCTGGGTGTCGGGATGGGAGAAGATCTCCTCGGTGTTCCGCAGGTCCGCGTGGATGACCGCGGTACGGTCGTTCTGCTCCAGCAGCGCCCGGCCGTGCACCAGCACCATGGGGTCGTTGTCGGCGTAGACCACGCGCGCGTCGGGGTCGATGGACTGGGCGACCTGGTGCACGTTGTCCTGCGTGGGGAGGCCGGATCCATGGTCGAGGAACTGTCGGATTCCGTAGTCCGTCGCCAGTGTCCTGACGACCCGCTGCAGGAAGCGCCGGTTGTTGAGCGCCAGTCGGCGCGTGCTGGGTACGACCTTGTCGAGCTCTTCACAGGCCGCGCGGTCCGCTGCGTAGTTGTCCTTGCCGCCCAGGTAGTGGTCGTACATGCGAGCGGCTGTCGGAACGGTGGCGTCGATCTTCTTGGACAACGGCCTGTCGGTGTTCATGGTTCCCCCAGCGAGAGCGGCGCCAACTGCAGGCTTAACAGGAACTACATCTTAGGGAGTTGCCGTTTGTGACTGCCAGCCCATCGGGGAACCACCAGCCCTTTGAATGAACGAGTGAATGAACGAGGCGCGGTGGTCACCTGTCCGTACGATCACTGTCCTCGCCGACGGACGGGCCGCAGGGTGCGGGGGGAGCGGGCCGATCGTCGACGTTGTCGACAAGGGCCCGCAGGTGCAGGTGCAGGCGTTTCAGGTGAACGGCGACCTGGAATCCGGAGAAGGGGGCGTGCGCCACCGGTTCCCGTGCACCTCGTGTCCGGCTCGGCGTTCACCCGAGCACAGGGGCGGTCGAGTTGCGGACTACGAGGGTGGGGGAGAGCTTGACCTGCACGGTCGGCCTGTTCCGGTCAGTGATCCGGTCCAGCAGCAGTCGGGCGGCATTGCTGCTCAAGGCGCAGCTCCTGATCCGGTACGCCGACGGCTCGACGCAGACGATCGTCACCAAGGAGGGCATCGCCATGGTGCTGGGAGACACCGCGCTCACGATGACCGGCGAGGTCGTCGGTTCTCCCGAATACCTCGCTCCGGAACAGGCGTCGGGCCGCTCCCTGGGCCCCGCGACGGACCTGTGGTCCCTCGGTGTCCTGCTCTTCACCGCCGTCCAGGGCCGTTCACCCTTCCGGCAGGACAGCGCCCTGGGCACTCTGCGCGCCGTCGTCGACGACGAACCGCCCCTCCCGAACCGGGCAGGCCCGCTGGCCCCTGTCATCGAAGGCCTCCTGCGCAAGGACCCCGCCGTGCGGGCCTCCGCCGAACAGACGGCGCGGGACCTGCGGCTCGTAGGTGCCGGTGCCACGCCCGACGCCGACACCACGGCGACGGGCTCCGCACCGACGGCAGCTTTCTCCGCTGTCTCCGCGCGGACCGGTGGCATACGCCCTTCGGCACAGTCCTCCACCGGGGACACCGCGGACACCGCGACGACCACCGTCGACGCGCCCACTGGGCAGGCACACCACTCACCACGACCGCCGTCCTTCGGCACCACCGCGACGGACGCCACCGCGACGGACGGCACCACGACGGACAGTACGGCGGCGGGGGCGACCGGCACCCCGGCCGCCCCCTTGCAGGCATCCTCCGGCACGTCTGTAACGGCCACCGGCGACACACGCCCCGTTTCACCTTCACCGCAATCCTCGCCCGTGGACGACATCGTGACGAGCGTTGCCAGGACGCCCGCAGCTTCGGCGAACCCGGCAACACCCCTGACCCCCCTCGCACCCCTGACGCCTCTGACACCCCCGCAGGCTCCGCCGCCGCACTCTCTGCCGACGGCACCCGTTCCTGTCACCGCAGAGGCACCCGCGTCCCTTGAGCCGGGGCGCAGTCGGCGCACCGGGTACCTGCTGGCGGCGTTGGCGGCGGTGTCCGTCCTGCTCCTGGGCGGGCTGGGGTACGCCCTGATGAACATCGGAGACGAGGACGGGGCGGACGCCAAGGGCCCTGCCGCAAACACGGCGAACACGGGTTCCGCCACACAGCAGGCACAGAACGACTCCCCCTCTGCGGGGAACGGCGGTTCGGACGCCGGGGCGCAACCGCCGGTGACCGTGTCGGTCACGGGGGCGACCACGCGCTGGGCCTTCATGGACAAGCTGACCGAGCTCGGTGCCGTTCCGGCCTCCGCCCGAGTGGTCGAGCACCTGGAGCAGCGGACCATCGTTGCCGCTGGCGTCTCCTCCGGGATTGACGTGGCTCTGCGCTTGGCAGAGCTGCTCACCGACCAAGTGACAGCGCAGGCCATGCAGCTGACGGTTGAGTACGACCCGCAGCCGCCCTTCGACGCGGGCAGCGTGGAGAAGGCCGGCCCGCTGGTCACGGCCCGAGCCAAGGAGCTGTTCCAGGAAAAGGACTGAGCGCGCGGTGCGCGGACGATCCTGGCGAGTCAAGAGCAACGGGGTTCATCACAGCTTCCCAGTGCCACTGGCCACTGTTGGTCCACCTCAGGGAGGCCGAGTACCGCTGAAGCCTCCTGCGGCACCCGGGGCACCTTCTCCCAGCAGGGTGAGGAGTGGTCCCGCGGGCAGGGGGTGGCGGGTGTGGCCGTACGGTCCCGTGGTCGTAGTGGCGGTGAGCAGCGCGTTGAGGACGGACTCCTCGACGGCGTCGAGGACGGCTACGAAGAGTGGGTCCAGCCGGTCGTCGGGCACCACGGCGGGCCCGGCGGGCATGCCCAGGGAGCGGATGCCGAAGGCGAGGCCGTAGTCACCGCTGCCGTGGCCGTACGCGGCGCCGACCCTGGCGAGCCCGTAGACGGCGCGCCGGGCGAGGCGGGTCAACTGGCGGGCGTCCAGCGGCGCGTCGGTGGCGACCACGACCATGCAGGAACCGGCCTCCGTGCCGGTGCCGGTGCCGGTGCCGGTGTCGAGGCCCAGGTCCGGTTCCGTGGCCGGGATACCGACGTCGGCGGGGGTGACCTCACGGCCCGACACTCGAAGCGTGCCGCCGAAGTTGGCCTGCACAAGCACCCCGAGCGTCACCTCTCGGCCGGCCAGCGGCACGCGTCGCGACGAGGTGCCGATGCCTGCCTTGAACCCCAGCGCGGTCATCCCGGTCCCCGCCCCGACGCATCCCTCGGCGACTCGACCGCCGCACGCGGAGTCGAGCGCGGCTCGGACGTGTTCCTCACGCACCGGACGCGAGCGGATGTCGGACAGGAGCCCGTCATTGCACTCCCCGACGACCGGGTTCAGGCTCCGCACGCCCGCCCCCTCGGGCCGCTCCAGGACCCAGCCGACCAGGGCGTCCGCAACCCGGAAAGCGGACAGGGTCGAGGTGAGCAGGACCGGCGTCTCCAACGCGCCCAGTTCGGCGAGTTGGGTCGTACCGAGCAGTTTGCCGTAGCCGTTGCCCGCGAACACCCCGGCCGGCAGCGGGCTGTCGGGGCACACCCCGTCCGGCACGATCGCGGTGACACCGCTGTGCACGCGAGGCGGCAGGACCAGCGTGGTGTGTCCGACACGGACACCGGGCACATCGGTCAGGGCGTTGTGCGCTCCGGTCGGCAGGTCTCCAACGGCGAGACCGAGTTCACGGGCTCTGCGAGCTACGGGGGGCGGGGACGGTTCGGGCAGGGAGTCGCGCATGACGGCACGCTACCGGGACCGTGCGGATGCCCGGCCATCTGCCCTCGTAGGCGCCGGCCCCATGGCATGAGTGCCGCCCGCCGACAAGGCCCCCCCACGCGCCCCATGAGGCAGCACGCGTGAGCAGGACGCAATAGTCCACACATGGCACGTCATTGTCCACGCCCGCCGCTCTAGTCTCGCAGCGAGCCGACCGCGCGGCCCCGGCGTAGCACCCGCACAGGTACGTCACTTCTCCAAAACCCCACGGACGGAGATCCACATGCGCAGGACGAGCGCACGGTTCACCCTGACCGGAGCCGCGGCGACGAGTGCCGTCGCACTCGCTTTGATCGGAGCCACCACGGCGAGCGGCTCCACCAACGCTCAGTCGGAGCCGACGGTTGCCGCTGCCGCCGCTCCCATCGGTTTCGGTGCCGGCACCACCGGCGGAGCCGGAGGGAGCACGGTGACCGTCACCAGCGCCGCCGCCTTCAAGACCGCGGTGCAGAGCAGCGCGACCCAGATCGTCCGTGTCAACGGCACCATCGCGTTGACGGAGATGACCAAGGTCGCATCGAATAAGACGGTCGTCGGCGTCGGCACCGCGGGGAAGATCACCGGCAGCGGACTGAACGTCGCGAGCGTGAACAACGTGATCATCCAGAACCTCTCGTTCTCCGGGTCCAACGACGACGCCATCAACGTCCAGTACTCGACGAAGGTCTGGATCGACCACAACGACATCTCCGGCGCGTACGACGGGGCCGTCGACATCAAGCGTGCCTCGACGAACGTCACGGTGTCCTGGAACCGCACCCACAACCAGGACAAGAACATGCTGCTCGGCCACTCCGACAGCAACTCCAGCGAGGACACCGGCAAGCTGAAGGTGACCTACGACCACAACTGGTTCGACGGCACCAACCAGCGCAACCCGCGCGTCCGCTTCGGCAACCCGGTCCACGTGCTGAACAACTACTTCAGCAACATCGGCTCCTACGGCGTGGCGTCCACCGAGAACGCCGGTGTCCTCGTGGAGGCGAACTACTTCGAGAACACCGACGACACCTACCACCTCGGTGAGGGCGACTCCGACGCGGGCTCGCTCGTGGCGAAGAACAACTACCTGTCGAACTCCACCGCCGGACAGACCGGTGGGTCCGTGGCGTCGATCCCGTACAGCTACACCGCGCAGTCGGCGTCCACGGTCAAGGCGACCGTGACCGCCGGAGCGGGCGTCGGCAAGATCTGACCCGCGGCCTTCGCACCGCACCGACTGAACAGATCAGAAGAACAGAACAGCGCAGGACAACACAGGGCAGGGCCGGTGACCCACGTGTCACCGGCCTTGCCTCGCGGTACAACCTCACCTACGTTGCCCTGGGCCTCGCCGGCACCGCGGCTCTCGGGGCACCCCGACGGAGGCCGAACGAGGGGGCGCCGATGGACCCGGGTCCACGCACCGCGGGCGGTACGCCGCTCGGGACGAACCGGCCGCTGACCGTCGGCCTGCTCACCGCCAACATCCACCTGGGCGTCGGAGCCACTCTCTGGTCCGGTGCCTGTGCCGCCGCCGAACGCAACGATGTCAACCTGATCTGTTTCCCCGGCGGAAACCTCAGGCACGGTGACGTGGCCCGCAGTGAGTTGTACGAACTCGCCGGACCGGCCCGGCTCGACGGCGTCGTCTGCTGGAGCTCCACCCTGGGGCTGCCCTCGGCCGGGCCCAGAGCCCGCCGCCTGCTGCGCCGGCTCGCACACCTGCCGCTGATCAGCCTCAACCAGCCGCTCAGCGACCAGACCGACGTGCTGTCGATCGACTCCCACGCGGGAATGCGCAAGCTGGTCGGCCACCTCGTCGTCCAGCACGGCCGCAGAAAACCGGCCTGCATCCACGGCCCGCTCGCCAACCCGGTCTCCGAAGAGCGTTACCGCGCCTGTGTCGATGCCCTGCGCCACCACGGTATCCGGCACGAACACGTGGGCGCCGCGGTCGACTTCGCCGCGGCGGCCGGCGCCGCTGCGATGCAGGTGCTGCTGGAGGCCCGCGGGCTGACACCGGGCGTCGACTTCGATGTGGTGCTGGCCTGCAGTGACGTTCTCGCCGCGGGAGCACTGCGTTACCTCACCGAACGCGGCATACGCGTCCCCGAGGACGTGGCCGTGGTCGGCTTCAACGACTCGCCCGAAGCCCGCCTCGGCGACCCGCCCCTCACCTCCGTGGCACTGCCTTTCGAGGAACTGGGCGCGCTCGCCGTGGACACGCTCGTCGCCCGGCTGCGTGGCACACGCCCGCCGGATCGCACCACCATCCCCGCCACGCTGGTGCCGCGCCGCTCCTGCGGATGCCCCTGTCCGACGTCGTCCCGGCCCCCGCCCGTCGCCCCGGCACCGGCCGTCGCGGAGCACCCCGGGGGATGGGACGCGGTGGACGCCGTGCTGCCTTACGGAGGTTCCCGCCTGGCCGCGGCCTTCCGTGCCGAGCTGGCGCGCGGCGACAGCGAGCCTGACTTTCTCCCCCTGGTCGAGCGGCTGGTGCACAGCAGCGCCGGAACACAGCCCGAGGTCGACCGGTGGCACCAGGCGCTGGAGAACGCTCGCCGCGGTGTGGTCGACACGCTGCCGAACCCGCTGCGCCGCGCCGGCGAGGTCCTGTTCGGGCAGGCGCGGCTCGTCGTGGCGGAGCGATCGCGGGCGCTCCTCGAGTACGAGCGCTGGTCGCAGACCCAACGGGCACGAAAACTCAGGGAGTTCGGGACCGCGCTGACCACGGTCGTGGACCTGGAGGGGCTCTCGGACGTGCTGGATCGCCATCTGGGCCAGTCAGGCGTCCCGCACTGCCGGATCGTCCTGTACGACCGAGACGTCAACGCCAGCGCCAGCGCCAATGTCAATGCCAACGCCGCGGTCAACGCGAATGCCAACGCCTCCGGTCCGGCGGCTCTGGGCATGGCGCGCCCCTTGCTCGCCCGTGCGGAGACGGCGGGGCAGGAATCGGCACCGGCCGGCCCGCTGGGCAGCCCCGCGTTCTCGGCGGCCCTGCTGCTTCCCGACTCCCTGCTGCCCCGCGACGGCCGGTTCACGCTGGTGCTCGAACCCCTGCACATCGGGGAGGAGCACCTGGGTGTTGCCGTGTTCGAGGCGACCTCCGCCCAAGCCGCGCATCACGACGGGGCGCTCTACCGTGAACTGGGCGACCAGATCAGTGCCGCCCTGAAGGCCATCGGCCTCTTCGACGAGGTGCGGCGCGCACGGGACGCCGCGGAGCAGGCCAGCAGGTTCCAGACACGACTGCTGACGCATGTCACCGACGAGTTGCGTACTCCGGTGGAGGCCATGCTGCACCACACCGGTGACCCCGGAGTGGCCCTCATGGAGGTCCGCAGGGACGCCGTGCGCGTGCTGCACCTCATGGAGAACCTCCTGGACCTCGCGCGTTCGGAGGCCGGCGATCTCCTCCTGACCCGGCGGCTCATGGACCCCTTGCCCGCACTCGCGCGGGCGTGCGCGACGGCGGCCTCCGCCCTGCCCGCCGGCCCCGGGTGGCGGCTCGACCTGCCCGCGCGGCTGCCCTCCGTATGGGCGGACGAGTCGCGGTTCCAGCAGATCCTGCACAACGTGCTGATCTCCGCGGCGGCCCGCGCGAAAGACGCGCCGGCCCAGGTGGCGGCTGCCCTCGGCCCGGCCGGCGTACGGATCACGGTCGCCGTCCCGGACGCCCGCGCGTCGTTCTCGGGGGCCGGGCAGCTCCCGGACGTCGGGGTGACCACGGCCCGGCGACTGGCCATGATGCACGGGGGAGCGCTGACCGTCTCCGGCAGCATGGGCCGGGCACAGTACGTCCTGGAACTGCCTCTGCCGTCCCCCGACGGGCATGCGCATCTGGCCGGCGCCGGTGACGCCCCGCTGCTCGTCGTCACCCCCGGGGAACTCGGCGCGGACGTGACCGAGCACGCCGCCCGCCACGGACTGGAGGTGTTACGGGCCGACGCCGCGCACGATCCCGTGCCGTCGGTCGCGCGGCGCACCCCCGGAGCCGTCGTGTGGGACGCCCTGCCCGACCGGCCCCAGGAGTGGCGTGCGGTGCAGCGGCTGTACGACCATCCGGCCCTGCGCCACACGCCGTTCGTACTGTTCGGCGCCGACGGTACCGACCTGCCGCAGGTCCTGCGCGCGCTGCGGCCCGACGGATTCGCCGAACCGGTGATCGTCGCGGGCGGCTCGCAGGAGTCCCGGGAGGCACTGCGGCGGCTGGCCGAGACGGCCCTGCCGGACCACCCGGCGCGGGTCTCCACCGACGCGACGACACTGTTGGCGCTGGTCGCGGACGAGACGCCGCGGCTGGTGGTGCTGGAGCGAGCCCTGCCCGACCTGCAGGCTCTGGATGTCGTGGACCGTCTGCACGACGGCACGGGCCGGGCCCTGTGCCCCGTCGTCATCGCCGACCACGAGGGTATGACAGCGGCGGACGCGCGGCGCGGCCGGCAGCACCCGGCGCTGCTCATGCTGGACCTGGACGTGTTCGCACCGCACGAGGCGGCCGCGCTCGTGCGCGAACTGGCCGGCCACGACTCCCGGTTGCCTCCGCGCACCAGGGACGTTCTCGACGAGGCTCTGGTCTTCCTCTACGAGCACTGGCGGCGGCCGATCTCCCGCTGGCAGGTGGCGCAGGCCGCCGGCGTCAGCCCCGACCACCTCGGCAAGCTCTTCCAGCAACGGTACGGTCTGACGGTGTGGGAGTACCTGACCCGGCTGCGGATCCGGCGGGCGGCGGAGCGTCTGAGGTCGAGCAACGACAGTGTGCAGAGCGTCGGCCGAGCCGTGGGTTTCCGCGACCGCGCGTACTTCAGCCGGGTGTTCCGCAGGGTCACGGGCGCCGCCCCGCACCACTACCGCGAGAAGACCGCCCCCGGAGAGGCCGTACGGGACATGTCCACCGGGCGGGCCCGCCACTGAACCGCCTCGGCCAGCTCTCCTGCGCCCGTGCGTGACATCACGGGCGAGTACGCCCGGGTCACCCGTATGGGAACAGGCCGACCGCGGTAGGCATACCGCGTGCAGACCTTTCTCCCCTACTCCGACTTCACGCAATCCGCCGCGGTCCTGGACCGGGCCCGCCTTGGCAAGCAGCGGGTCGAGGCCCTTCAGGTGCTGCGCGGCCTGATCGTCCCCGGCTACGGATGGCGACACCATCCCGCGGTACGCATGTGGATCGGCTACGAGGAGGCACTGGTCCGCTACGGCCTGGACATGTGCGCCAGGTGGGTGGCGGAGGGGCGCGCCGACACCTGTGCCACCACGCTCGTCACCGACTTCGCCCAGTACCGCCCCGGCGCCGTTGTACGTGTTCAGAAGCAGCTCGCTCACGACGGCGAGCTGCCTCCCTGGCTGGGAGAGTCCCTCTTCCATCGCAGCCACCAGTCGGCACTGGTGCGCAAGGCGCCGGAGTTCTACACCCCGTTCTTCCAGGACGTTCCCGACGACCTGCCCTATCACTGGCCGGCCTCGGACCGGGCCGCTTCGAAGCTCGACGGCACCGGGAAGCTCGACGACACAGGACCGTCGGCCGGCGCGACGTGACAGCCGACGCGGGGGCACAGGTGGCTCCCCATTCCGCAGGTGTCCCCGCGCCGGTGCGTCCTCCCAATCCGGAGCGCGCGGGTCGCTCCGGGGCGGTGGGAGGGCGGAATGCCGGGGCCCCTGTGTCCGCTGCGAGGATCCGGGGGCTCCGGCCGTCCGTGGCCGTCCTGTTCCTGTGCGCAGCCCGGGGTCTGGGAGCCGAGCGGTACGGTGACCATGCGGGGCATCAGCACAGCCACCGGCCTCTGCTCACACCGTATACAGGCCTGAGCAGTCGTCACCACGGCGCAGACCGGGCGGAACGCTGCAAGGAACGGCGCACGGACGCACGCACCGGCACGGAACCCCTCTGGCCCCGCGCGACAAACCGCGGCAGTCGAATTCAGATCCGCCAGGAGCGGAGCACGTCGGCGATGTCGTAGATGCTCAGCCGGGTCTCGCGGACCTTTCTGATGAGGTCGGACAGAGCCCCGTAGGGAGGATCGATACCTTCCCCGGACTGGTCCATGTACTGGCCGGTGACGAAGGCGGCGAAGAGGCTGTTGCGGTGGGGAAGCGGTTCGAGACGCACGACGGTGTGCAGAAGCGCGGCCGCGCGCCACGCGGTGTCGGGGTTGGACGTGGCGAGGGTCGGCATGCGTGTTCTGTGGCGCGCGACGGCCGCCACGAGAGCCGAGTAGTCGGTGACCGACACGTCGTCGTTGTCGAGGGCGGCGTCCTGGACGTCCAGGAGCCAGGGAACATCGATGTACAGGATCTCGCTCATCAGGCGGCGGTGGCCCCCTCGCCGCGCTGGGACGGGGGAATCTCGTCGGGAAAGGCCTCGTCGAACTCGGCGCGCAACCTGTCCGCCCAGGAGACGGCGCCGGCGACGAACCGTTTGCGCTGCATCTCACGGACACCGAGGTCGTGCATGTACTGCTTCAGGCTCTTGCCCTCGGCTGCGGCGGCAGCGCGCACACCTTCCATTTCTTCCTCGGTGAAGGTCACATTCAGTGATGGCATAGCGTCATGGTACCTACTCGGTACCTCCCTGTGCGACCCAACCGGGTGGAGGAGTCGGGAAGAGCTCCGGGCAGCGGCACGGACGGCCTGATCATGCGTCCGGAAAATAGTAGCCATAGACATAGTAGCTATGTACTCTATGCAGCATGAGCAAGGTTTCGCCGTGTCCTACGCCCGGGTTTCTGGTGTGGCGGCTCGCCAACAAGTGGCGCGTCGCGGTCGATCGTGCGGTGGCACCGCTGGGCCTCACCCACGCGCAGTACTCACTGGTCGCGTCGCTGTACGGCATGCAGCGCGACGGCGAGCGGCCCAGCCAGCGCCGACTCGCCGACCACACCGGCCTTGAGGCGCTGTACGTCTCGAAGCTGGCGCGCGCCCTGGAGTCGGCCGGCCTGATCGAGCGCACCCGCGATCCACACGACCCGCGCGCCGTGCAGCTCGCCCTCACCGAGCAGGGCCAGGCCGTCACGCGGCAGGCCATCGGGGTGGTCCAGCAACTGCTTCAGCAACTGCTGGAACCGCTCGGCGGCCTCGATGCCCCGCGGACGCGCGCGTTCACCGCCGAGCTGACGACCCTGCTCGACGTACCTCTCACTCCATCCGTACCGAACGACGACAGCACACAGGGGGCAACACCATGACCACCACCGAACCCACCGCACCCGCATCCGCGCCCGCCGACGCCCGCGCCCTCGGTCTGGCCCACTACGCCGCCCGCGGCGTCCTGGAGCACGTCCTGGCCCGGCACGGCAGCACGTTCCAGCAGCAGATCACCCTGCGTGCCGCCGTCACCGCCGACGTCCCGCAGACGCCGGACGACCTTGTCACGCAGGTCCGGGAATCCCTCAAGGCCGATCCGGCCGGCATCCTCGCCACACTGGACGAGCTGCTGGCCAAGCAGTTGCTCGTCGCGGACGGCGCGCACCTTCGCCCCACGGACGCGGGGCGCGAGCTGATCGCCGCCGTCGGCGCGGAGACCGCCCCTCTCTCCGCCCGCATCTGGGGCGGGATACCCGCCGAGGACCTGGCCGTCGCAGGCCGCGTCCTCGCACAGGTCACCGAGCGCGCCAACGCGGAGCTTGCGGCGCTGACCGGCTGACAGCCGCGCCGACGTCCGTACGTCAGGTGACGGCCTGTCACGGGGAACGCTCGGCCGGCCGCGAGGAGCCGGCGCGTGGAGCCGTCCAGGGGCCCCGGTATCGGACTACGACAGGCGGCCGGTGCCGCCGTCGGGGGCGGCGGTGGCCAGGCCCGTCCGGTAGGCGATGACGACGAGTTGGGCCCGGTCGCGGGCCTCCAGCTTCGTCATGGCGCGCTGCACGTGGGCGCGGACGGTGAAGGGGCTGAGGAACATCCGCTCGGCGATCTCCTGGTTGGACAGGCCGGTCGCGACCAGAGCCACCATCTCGCGTTCACGCGGGGTGAGCACAGCGAGCTGTTCGGGGCGGTGCGGCGGGGCGTCGTCCGGTGTGGCCAGGAACCGGGTGACCAGGGAACGGGTCGCGGCGGGGGACAGCAGAGTGTCGCCGTCGGCGATCGTACGGACGGCGTCCAGCAGGTCCTCGGCCCCGATGCCCTTGCCGATGAAGCCGCCGGCTCCCGCGCGCAGCGCCTGGGCGACGTATTCGTCGGTCTCGTACGTGGTGAGGATCAGGATGCGGCTGGCACGCAGGTCCGGGTCCGCGCAGATCTCCGAGGTGGCGGTGAGACCGTCCATCCCGGGCATACGGATGTCCATGATCACCACGTCCGGGCGCAGCTCCCGGGTGAGTCTCACCGCCTCCCTGCCGTCGGAGGCCTCGCCGACCACGGTGATGTCGTCGGCGGTGTCGAGGAGCATCCGGAAGGCACCGCGCAGCAGGGCCTGATCGTCGGCGAGCAGCACCCGGAGCGTCACGGCGCATCCCCGGCCTCTCCGTCGCCCGTGCGTCCGCTGTCCGTGCGTCCGCTGTCCATCCGTCCGTCGGCTGTCGCTTCGTCGGTCATGCGCGCCTCGCTGGTTGTTGCTCCGTCAGTCCTCTGCGTCGTGCCCTTGGCGGGCGGCAGGGGCAGCTCGGCGGAGACGAGGAAGCCACCCTCCGGGCGCCTGCCCGCGGAGAGGTGCCCCCCGACCGCGGTGGCACGTTCACGCATGCCGATCAGACCGTAACCGGGCGGACGGTCCGACACTGGGGACGCACCCGGTCCCGTGGACGCGATCGGCGCCGTACGGGCGGCCCCTCCGTCGTCGGCGACGGTGATGGTCACGCGATCGCGGTTCCAGGCGAGGCGCACCCGGGCGCTGCCGCTACCGGCGTGCTTGGTCACGTTGGTCAGGGCCTCCTGGATGATGCGGTAGGCGGTGAGGTCCACTCCCGGCGGCAGCGGCCTGGCCGTGCCCTCCTGGTGCAACGACACCTCCAGATCCGCGCGGCGGAAGGATTCGAGGAGCATGGGAAGCCGGGACAGCCCGGGCGCCGGTTCGGCGGGGGCGGCCGCGTCCCCGGACTGGCGCAGCAGACCGACCGTGGCCCGCAGGTCGTCGAGTGCGTCGCGGGTGGTCGCGACGAGCTCCTGCAGGCTCTTGCGGGTCTGCTCCGGGCGGGTGTCGAAGAGGTGGGCGGCGACCGTGGCCTGCGCGTTGGCCAGGGTGATCTGATGGGCCACGAGGTCGTGCAGTTCCCGGGCGATGCGTACCCGTTCCTCGGCCACTCTCCGGCGCGCCTCGCTGTCCCGGCTCTTCTCGGCCCGCCGGGCCCGGTCCTCCACGGCCGCCAGGTAGGCCCGTCGGTTCTGCGCCGAGTGACCGAGTACGCCGGCCATCAGCGGGAACGCCGCCACCGCTCCCACCCTGCTCGCGTCCTTCCACGAGAGGGCCCCGAACAAGGGGGTCGAGGCGACCAGCAGCGCCACGGAGACGAGCGCCACCGCGCTCGCCGCGCGCCGTTCGGTGCGCGCGGTGAGCGAGTAGGAGTAGGCGGTGATCACGGCGGGGGCCACGATGAGCGGGCTCAGCAGGAGGCCCAGGAACGGCGCCAGCACGCCGCTCGCGGTCGTGACCGCCATGGCGGTCAGGGGCGTCCGGTGCCGCAGCGGAAGCACGGCACAGGACACCACGGCGACGAAGTAGGCGGCGGCAGACGGCGGTGACAACGTGCTGCCGTCGTTCTGCACCGCGCCGCCGAGCAGACAGAGCGCGAACGCCGTCGCCGTGATGACTCCCTCCCGCCACCACGTGCCGCGTGGTCGCGGGCCACCGCCCCCCGCGTTCGTCACGGCCGGCTCAGCCCCGGCCGGCGGGGAGCCGCTGCACCGCTGCGTCCGGCTCGGTCGCGGAGGCCGGGACATGCCTGCTCAGTGCCTCACCCTCGATGTCCACGTTCGGCAGCACGCGGTTCAGGATACGGGGCAGCCACCAGGCCCGGTGGCCGAGCAGTGCCAGGACCGCGGGTGCGATCGCCATCCGGACCACGAAGGCGTCGAAGGCGACGGCGGAGGCCAGGCCGACGCCCATCGTCTGGATGGTCGGGGTGTTGATCCCGATGAATCCGGCGAACACGCTGATCATGATGATCGCCGCGGCGGCCACCACACGTCCGCTGTGCCGGAAACCGCTGACGATCGCCTCGTCGGGGGACGCGCCATGGACGTAGGCCTCCCGCATCCGGGTGAGGAGGAAGACCTCGTAGTCCATGGCGAGGCCGAACACGATGCCGATGATGAGAATCGGCATCAGCGACATGACCGGTCCGGTCTGCTCGATGCCGATCAGGTCTGCCGCCCAGCCCCACTGGAAGACGGCGACGAGGACGCCGAAGGCGGAGCCCACCGACAACAGGAAGCCGAGCGCGGCCTTGATCGGGACCAGGACCGAGCGGAAGACCACCATCAGCAGGAGCACCGCCAGGCCGATGACCACGGTCAGATAGGGGAGGAGGGCGTCGGACATGGCTTCGGAGATGTCGATGTTCAGCGCGGTGGTGCCGGTCACCAGGATGCCGGCGCCCGTGTCGGCCTCGACGCCGGAGACCGCGCTCCGGATCGCCTGCACCAGGTCCTTGGTCTCGCCGCTGTTCGGCGCGGTCTGCGGGACGGCGGTGAGGACGGCCGTGTCCTTGGTCCGGCTGAGGACCGGATCACCGACCGACGCGACCCCGTCCACTCCCCGTACGGTCTTGACGACCAAGTCCGTGGTGGCCCGGGGGCCCGCAGACCCCGAGGATGCCGACGTGTCCACGACCACGGTCAACGGGCCGTTGAAGCCGGGCCCGAAGCCTTCCGACAGCAGGTCGTAGGCGCGGCGCTGGGTGGTCTCCACCGACTTGGACTCGTCCCCGGGCAGCCCGAGTTCGAGGCTCAGCGCCGGCAGGGCGACGGCGCCGAGACCGAGTACGGCAACCATCAGCACGGTCCCCGGCCTGCGCAGCACGAACCGCGCCCAGCGGGTGCCGAGCCCAGGCCGGCCGGCCGCGGCGGGCACCGCGTGCGGGCGCTCGACTCCCGGCCGGGTGGCCTTGCGGACGGTGCGGGACAGTACCCGCCGGCCGAAGAAGCCGAACAGCGCGGGGACCAGGGTCAGTGCGACGAGTACGGCAAGGGCCACGGCGCCCGCGCCGCCCATGCCCATCTTGGTGAGTTCGGGGATTCCGACGACCCCCAGCCCGACCAGGGCGATGAAGACGGTCGCGCCGGCGAAGACGACGGCGGATCCCGCCGTGCCCACCGCCCGGCCGGCGGCCTCCTCCGGCTCGCTGCCCTGGGCGCGCTCGTCGCGGAAGCGGGAAGTGATGAAGAGTGCGTAGTCGATGCCGACCGCCAGCCCCAGCATCAGCGCCAGAATGGCGACGGTGGACGTCAGGCCCAGTGGCACGGCCAGCGCGGAGACCAGGCCGAAGGCGATCGCCACGCCCACGAAGGCGGTCAGCAGCGACAATCCGGCCGCGACCAGCGACCCGAGGGCGAGGACAAGGACCACCGCCGCAACGACCACGCCCACGATCTCCGTCGTACCGCCCGGTTCCTCTTCCGAATCCAGGGCCGAGCCGCCGATCTCCACGGTCAGCCCCGCGTCCCGGCCCTGGTCCGCGGCGCCCTCGAGAGCGCTCTTCGTCGGCTCGGTCAGGTCGACGGCGTCCGCGGTGTAGGTGACCGTGGAGTAGGCGATGGTGCCGTCCTTGCTGACAGCGCCGGTCTCATAGGGGTCGGTGGTCGACGCGACCTGATCGCTCCCTTCCAGCGAGCCGAGCGTGTCCTCGATGGCCGCCTTGTTCTCCCTGGCCGTCACCCGCTGCCCGTCCGGGGCCTGGAACACCAAGCGGGCCTCGGCACCCTGGGAGTTGCTCTGGGGGAAGCGCTCGTCCAGCAGGTCGAACGCCTTCTGTGACTCGGTGCCGGGCATGGAGAGGTCCTCTTCCTCCGCGGCCGGCGCCATGGCGGCGCCGGCGACGGCCAGCACCAGGACGCCCAGCCACAGACCACCCACGAGCCGGCGCCGCCGGAAGGCCCACCGTCCGACCCGGTAAAGAATTGTCGCCATTTGCTGATCGCTCCAGACACCGCTAGGCAAGGGGAATGCACGAGATTCACGCGCCTCCAACCCTTCCCTCCGGCGCCCCGCCGGGCATCGTTCCCTGCCGCCGTCTTCCCCTGGTGCACCCGCACCAGCCACTCACGTGTCCTGGTGCCTACGCACTACAGGCCGACCTGGGCCTTTACGGGGTGTGACCCGAGTTCAACTCAACGCGCCAGGAGAACGCGCCAGGAGAGCGACAGCGACCTGCAGCCGTTCCAGGTAGAACTCCCGTGACGCGGCCTGGTACTTGAGGCCGATCGACGCGCTGATCATCGTCTGTGCGATCGAGGGGGCCGCCTCTCGTCCTGACTCGACAGCGATCGCGTCTGTGATCAGTTCTTCGAAACGCCGCGGCGTGGTCTCGACGATGTCTCCGAGGAGGCCGGGATTGTCCTCGATGACCAGCGGGACATCGCGCGTCAGCGGGCCGATGTAGCGGCCCGCCCACTGGTCGAACGCTTCGACGAGGCGCTCCGGAAGGGGGCGGCCGGTGTCGGCCAGGATGCTTTCGACCGCGGTGAGGTCGCGCTCCAAGGCCTGGGTGACCGCGGCACGGAACAGAGTCTCCTTCGAGGAGAAGAGAAAGTAGAGCCCGGGCCGGGAGATGTGCGCCGCCCGCGCAACCTCCTCCATCGAGGTCTTCCTGTAACCGAATCGCGCGAACGTGGCCAGAGCGGAGTCCAGAACCACGGTTCGACGGTCGGTATCGGCAACTGCCGACGGCGGGTGGCCAACATCGGGACTGCGCATGAACTGAGCATACGAGGAGAGCCGTACTATACAAATCAAGTCTAGTGCGTATAGTCGTCGCCATGGCCATCCGCGAACCCATCGGCACGCCCTTCGCTGCCTCCAGCACCGCGGACGAGGTGCTGCGGGGCGTCGACCTCACCGGCATCCGCGCGATCGTGACGGGAGGTTCCTCCGGAATCGGGACAGCGACGGCTCGTGCCTTGACCGCTGCAGGGGCGGAGGTGACGCTCGCTGTCCGGAACACGACCGCGGGTGACGCCGTCGCCTGCGCGATCGAGAAGTCGACCGGAAGGATCCGGCCGCGAGTCGTCCGGCTCGACCTCGCTGACAGGGCCACCGTCACAGGGTTCGTCGACGCCTGGGGCGGCCCGCTTCACCTGCTGATCAACAACGCGGGCGTGGTCACGGGCGGCCTCGAACGAACACGTGAGGGCTGGGACCTGCAGTTCGCGACAAACCACCTCGGCCACTTCGCCCTCGCCACCGGCTTGCACCGAGCCCTGGCCCTCGGGGCGCTCGACCGCGACGGAGCACGGATCGTCTCGGTCAGTTCGACGGCGCACATGCGTTCCGGCATCGACTTCGACGACCTCCACTTCGAGCGACGCAGCTACGACCCGCAGATTGCCTACGCTCAGTCGAAGACGGCGAATTCTCTCTTCGCAGTCGAGGCGACCCGCCTCTGGGCGTCCGACGGCATCATCGCCAACGCGGTGAACCCCGGCGGCGTCGCCACGGGACTGCAGCGGAACTTCACAACGCAACAGAGGGAGTCGCTCGACGCGGCCGAAACCGCCGGAGTCTTCACGTACAAAACGGTCGAGCAGGGGGCCGCCACCAGCATCGTCGCGGCCGTCGCCCCGGAGTTCGCTCACTCCGGAGGCCATTACCTGGACGATGCACAAGAGGCCTACACCGTGCCGAACGACGCCGACCTCGCCCAGCATCCGCACGGTGTCAAGGAATGGGCGCTCGACCCCGCCACCGCCGAGCACTTGTGGGCAGTCTCGACCGACCTGCTCCGCCGGCCGGCCTGACAGAGGACGGAGTCGCACAGTTCGCCTCCGACCACATGCTTTGCCCGTGCTTCCCTCCGGGTGATGAGGTGGCACGGTGAGCAACCACGATGAGGCGGGGGGCCGTCCGACCGTTTCGGACACGCCTCCGGAGCTGTGCAACGTGAAAGGTCTGACTGCCTTCCAGGAAACGTGCGGCCCGGGTCGGCCTTCTCAGAAGGGCCGGTCCCCGGCGATCGCCACCCGCTCAGCCACCCGCCGGTGCGGCCCGTAGTCGTTCACCGCGTAGTGCTGAGTCGCGCGGTTGTCCCAGAACGCGACGTCTCCTCGCTGCCAGCGGAAACGTACCTGGAACTCAGGCACGTGGGCCTGCTGGAACAGCAGGCGCAGCAGCCGGTCGCTCTCCTCCTGTTCCAGACCGATGATCCGTGTGGTGAACGAGGTGTTGACGAAGAGCATGCGCCGCCCGGTCTCCGGGTGCCGACGTACCACGGGGTGTTCGACCGGGGGAAATTGTTCCTGGTAGGGGGCGAGACGCTCGGGCGGATAGAAGCGCGCGAAGCCCGGCAGGAAGTCGTGGACCGCGTGTGCGTCGTCGATGCGGGCCCTGACCTCCTCCGGCAGGTTGTCGTAGGCCGCGGCCATGTCCGCCCACATGGTGTCGCCGCCGAAGGGCGGCACCTCGCGCAGTTGGAGCACCGCGCCCATCGCGGGCCGCTGCCGGAAGGTGACATCGGTGTGCCAGACGTTCTCGAACGTCGGCGCCGTCCCCGCGGCCTTGTCGAAGCGCACCACATCGGCGGCGTCACCGGTCGCGAGCAGTGGGTTGGTTTCCAGCTCGCCCCAGTTGCGGGCGAAGTCGCGCTGGGCACCGGCGGTGAGGTGCTGGCTGCGGAAGAAGAGCACCTTCCACTCCAGCAGGGCACGGTTCAGCTCCTCGCGCAGCGCGTCCGTCAGCGGCCGGGACAGGTCCACGCCCTGCACCTCCGCGCCGATGGTTCGCGCCTGGGGAACCAGCTTCAATCGGGTGTACGGGCGGTCGGCGACTCCGGCCGGCAGCCGGTCGAGGATGCGGGTGCCCTCGTAGAGGCCGTCGGCGGGTATGCGGTGATCACGCAGGACAGAGAGAGCAGGGAGAGTGGGGAGGGCGGTCGGGGTAGCGGGCAACGAGAACATCTCCTGGTGATCGTGCGGACACGGCCGTCGAACGGAAGGGAACTCAGAACCCGGCGAGGCGCCGGCCCCGCGGATCACAGGGAATGGGACACCGTTGCCGGGTGTGGGGCGGACCGCGAGCGGGGAGGGCCGACGCCGGGCTGATGTGCGGGGCGTCGGATCCGGCGGGGCGTCGGGTCAGCGACAGGAACAGGCGGAGAGCGGGGGAGACCCGACCCGGCCGCGACGGAGCAGGAAGCTCAAGCCGCGGGGTGCGCACACGCCGCGCGCGCCACGGCTCGTCGGCCGGGTCTCGCGCAGGATCGGGTACGCCATCATGACCGACACGCTAGCACCCGTTCTCGCGGGCGCGGGCTTCCGGTGCCGGTCGGCTGTTCTCGGTCCCCGGTCGATTCCAGATAACCGTGTGAGACAGCGGCGCCGACGGCGAAACCCTCTACGCAGCAGGCAAGCAGGCAAGCAGGCAAGCAGGCAAGCAGGTGCCGCTACAGACAACGACATCGCCACCGCCGACGCGGCAGCCCGGGCCTGTGACCGAGCCGGAGCAGGCTTGACCAGGGACGAATGGCGCATTCACATCCGCGACATCCCCAACGGAGTGATCTGCTGACCGGGCGTTGAGTCCGTGGAGCGGAGTCGAGAAACCCGGCGGGATCTACGGCGGCCCGGGCGCGGGCAGCTCGTGCAGGCGCACGCCCTCCGCCCAGTGTTCGAGCGCGGAGCCGTCGAGCAGCCAGGTCCTTCCCTGGCGCCGCGCCCATCGGACGTCGCGCGCCCGGAACGTGCCCCGGTGCACGACCAGTTGAAAGCTCGATTGCGCGGCGCCCCGGTGCGCGAGGGGATGCGGGAGATCCTCGTCGGGCAGGGGCTCTGCCACCGGCCGGAAGACCACATTGAGTTGCCGGCCGTCCGCGTCCCGCGCCCAGAGCCGTGGCCGGTCCGGCGCCGGCAGCAGCCGTACCCGCCATCCGTCCCTCCGCAACATCCGCGCAACGGCCAACGCGAGCCCCTGTACATCGAGTTCGTGCAGTTCATCCGTGGTGTAGTAGCCGCGCCGACGACGCGCTCCCGGGCGTCGGCGCCGGATCTCCACCGCGACGACAAGGGCCAGGAGGACGACGCCGGCGACCGGGGCGACGATTCCGGCGGCGCGATACCCCGCGGCCAGGCCGGCGACGGTCGCGCACACGATCACCACCGCACCGGCGAGGCCGGGCAGCACGTCACGGAACCTGGGCCCGTAGCGGCCCTGGGCTCGCAGGCGGCGTACGGCCTGCCGTCTGCTCGACCAGGCGGTCCGGGAGGACCGGGACGCCCCGGACGGCCCGGAAGGGCTGGACGTCCACGACACGCGTGCCACAGTGCCAGCCCCCCAACGCCGCTGTTCGCGTCCTTACTGGAGGAATACCCAGCGTGCGGCCCCATGCCGCGAAGGACGGGGGCAATCCAGCCACGCACCCCGGCGCACGGAAGCGTCGGACGGCGCGTGAGCTATGAGGGTTCTACGCTCGTTTCGTGCGTCACCCCAACCGGGTCGAACGAGATCCGCGTGCACGCGCCGTCCTCAGCCCAGACCACCTCGACGCCGGTGTCGTGGGCCAGCACGCGCGTGACGGCCTCCGGGAGCGGAGCCGGTGGAGCCGGTGGAGACAGCGGACCGGGGCCCGGTTCGCCGGTGAGGGCGGCCAGGCACACATACAGGGAGGTGCCGTCAGCCCTGCCGGCGAGACGGGGCATCTCGGCCCACGGCACGAAGGCGGTGCCCTGCGGAGCACGGACCGTCTCCGGCTCGGAACTCCAGCCGTGCAGACCGTGCAACGCCGAGATCAAGGGCTCCTGAGGGCCGGTGGCCCACCCGGTGTGGGAGAGGTGCGCCCCAGGAGGCGCCCCCACCACGCGGTGCACCCGCAGTTCGTACGGTCCCCGCGCCACCGTCACGCTTTCCACCCGCAGCCCCGGAACCATCGGCGGGCCGTCGGCGAAGACGGGCAGGTGCCACGACGCCGCCCATCCCCACCCGTCGCCGTGTCCCGCGCCGAGCGGGTGGATGCGGCGCCGCACACTGTGCCGGCCGTTGACCTCCACCGACAGATGGTTGTCCGCGATGTTCCCGGACGCGGTCGGGCCGGTCCGGGTCGAGTAGGCCTGCCGACCGTAGTGCGGGTCGTCCCCGGCCGCCGACTCCGCTTCGTGCGGCCGCACATGGTCGCTGCCGTGGTTGTGCAGCCGTACGATCCCGTCGTCGCGTGTCGCCTGTACGAGCAGCCCGGGTGCCGCCAGCGCCAGCACACGGTCGGCCTCCTCCACCGGCGCGGGCTCCTCCGTCGCGGTCCACAGTGGGTGGTCGGCGGGCGCGAGAAGCGCGACGAACGCCTTCGACGCCCAGTAGGGCGAGGCAGGGCCGGAGTACGACTGCAGGGTGGCCTCGTGCCGGCCGTACCAGCCCAGGCTCAGCAGACCGTCGTCGGTCAGCGCCCCGCGATCGAGGAAGTGGCGCAGGCTTCCGCTGGCCAGCCGGCGCGAGGCGCCCGGCGTCAGCGGCGTGTGCCCGGTCAGCGCGCCCAGCCCCACGGCCGCGGAGGCGGCGAAGCGGTACGCGAGCGACCGGCCGAAGTGCAGGGGCGCCCCGTCCGCGCCGAACAGCAGCCCGAAGCCGTCGAGGTGCTCGCGCAGCCGGTCGCCGTACCGGGCGGCGAGCACCGTGTCTCCGGAGAGATGAGCGTCGAGCACCGGGTACAGGTGCAGCGCCCAGCCGTTGTAGTGGTCGAAGGCGCGCCCGTCCCCGTCGGCGTACCAGCCCTCGCCCCGGTACCAGCCTTCCATCAGGTCAAGGGCCCGCTGCCGCGCGGCGGCCGTCTCGGCGTCGCCGCGTCCCACCGACTCCAGGAAGCCGGCGACCGTGTACGGGAAGAGGTACCAGTTGTTCGGTGCGGGCACGTGGCGCAGTGCCCCGCGCAGCCATTCCTCCACCCGGTCCTGGACGCCGGCGTCGAGATGCTTCCAGAGCCAGGGCGCGGTCAGGCGCAGGCCGAGCGCGACCGATGCCGACTCGACCATGGGCTGGCCCTGGACGTCGTGGTCGAGGATCAGCGGCCAGGACTCGGCGTCGTCACGGCCGGGGGAACGGGTGCCCGAGGCCAGGCCCTGCGCGTAGCGCTCCAGCCAGCCGTGCGGATCGTCGCCACCGGCGCCCGCGACCCGGAAGCCCGCCGCGAGGAACGTCCGGGCGAAGCCCTCAAGACCGTCGGAGCGCACTCCCGAGCGGGAAGGCCGTCCCGGCAGGTCGAGCAGGGCACAGCCTGGCGTGCTCCAGCGCCACGCGGCTGCCAGGAGCCCGTCCGCGACGGCCTCCCAGTGACCCCGGGTGTAACCGGTGTACGGGCTCGACGCACGGTCCTCAGGGGGGAGTTCGAACGGGATGCTCATGCCAGGAACGCCAGCCTTTCGCGTCGTACGGGGTGGACGAAGCCGCTACCGGACGCCCAGCGGGCGGTCTCGGCGAGGGCGAGGTCGGCCAGGCGACGCCATTCGTTGCCCTCGGAACCTGCCAGATGAGGGGTGATCAGCGCGTTCTCGCAGTCCCACAGCGGGTGGTCCGCCGGGAGCGCCTCGGGATCGGTGACGTCCAGCACGGCCCGGATCCGTCCTGCCAGGACGGCGTCCGTGAGCGCCGCCTGGTCGACGACGGCTCCGCGGGAGGTGTTGATGAGCATGGCGCCGGCCGGCATCGCGTCGATCAGGGAGCGGCCGACCAGGCCCCGGGTGGTGGGCAGCAGCGGGGTGTGCACGCTGACGGTGTCGCAGCGCGCGAACAGCTCCGGCAGTCCGACGTGCTCGACACCGAGTTCGGCGGCGTCCGCGGCACTGACGTAGGGGTCGTGGAGCAGGATCTCGATGTCGTGCGGGCGCAGCAGCTCGATGACCCGGCGGCCGATCAGCGACGCCGACAGGATGCCGACGGTGCTGCGGTAGTTGCCGGTGCTGCGCGCAGTGCGCAGCCAGTTGTCCCGCGTCCGCGACACCCGGAAGCCGCGGGCGCGCTCCAGGACCCGCTTGCCGGCGAGCAGGATCATGGCGATGGTGTACTCGGCGACCGGCAGGGCGTTGGCCGCGGCGGCCGAGGAGACCTCGATCCCGCGCTCCCAGCACGCTTCCGTGACATGCCCGCGTACGCTGCCCGCGGTGTGCACGACGGCCCGCAGCCGTGGCGCCGCACGCAGCACCTCCTCGTCCAGTACCGGGCAGCCCCAGCCGGTGACCAGCAGGTCGACGTCGGCCAGCAGCGACCTCGCCCGCGGTGTCGACAGGTCGTCCAGTACCGGGGGAGGGGCGAGGTCGCAGATCTGGCGGAACGCGTCGAGCGACGAGGGGTCGAGGACGGCCGCGGCGGCGTCCTGGGACATGGCCACGGCGGCACGGGGGCGGAAGCCGGGGCCGGGGGTTCGCGGCGTCACTTGACGGCTCCGGCGGTCAGTCCGCTGCGCCAGAATCGCTGGAGCAGTACGAAGGCGAGGATGAGGGGCAGCACGGCGAGCAACGACCCCATGATCACCACGGGGTAGTACTCGGGAGATACGGACGCCGAACTGTTCCACTGGTACAGACCGAGGCTGACGGGATACAGGTCCTGGTCGGACAGCATCACCATGGGCAGGAAGAAGTTGTTCCAGATCGCCGTCAGCTGGAACAGGAAGACGGTGATCAGGCCGGGGCCGAGCATCCGCAAGCTGACCCGGACGTACGTGGTCAACTCGCCCGCTCCGTCCACCCGCGCCGCCTCCAGCACTTCGTCAGGCACGTAACCGCGGCTGAAGATGCGGCCGAGATAGACACCGAAGGGATTGAACAGCACCGGGATGAACACCGCCCAGAAGGTGTTGACCAGACCGGCCTCGGAGGCCATCAGGTACAGGGGCAGCGCGAGGACCGTCTGCGGCACCATGACGGCCGCCAGCACCAGGCCGAACAGCTTCTCCTTGTGGCGGAAGCGGTACTTGTCGAAGGCGTAGCCGCAGGCGATGCTCAGCAGCGCGCCGATCGCGGCGCCGAGCACCGCGTACAGCAGGCTGTTGAGGTACCAGCGGCCGTACAGCCCGCCGTCCATGGCGAACAGGTCCTTGAGGTTGCGTACGAACGAGAAGTCGCTCAGGGACAGCAGGTCGCTGCTGAACAGCGCGTCCCGGTCCTTGGCGGAGGCCAGCACCAGCCACAGCACGGGCAGCAGGGTGTAGAGGACGGAGACCGCCACAACCACGTTGGCCGTCGCCCGCCCGATCAGACGGGGGCGGAGCAGGGAACTGTCGGTGGTGCTCATCGGGCCTCCTCGGCGTCGGCGCGGCTGGTGAAGCGGGTGACGCCGTAGGACAGGGCGATGGAGCATGCCAGCAGGACCACCGAGGCGGCGGCTGCCAGGCCGTAGTTGTTGCGAGTGAAGGCGGCGTCGTAGATGTACATGCTCGGCGAGAAGCGGGAGCTGATCATGGGGGAGGACTGGCTGAGCAGCATCGGTTCGGTGAAGAGCTGGAGCGCCCAGATCAGGGTGAAGATCGCCACCATGACGATCGAGCCGCGCACCAGCGGGGTCTTGATGTGGAGCGCCGTGCGCACGGGCCCCGCGCCGTCGACCACCGACGCCTCGATCACCTCGCGGGGTACGGCCTGCAGAGCGGCGTAGAAGACCACCATGTTGTAGCCGAGGTTGCTCCACAGGGCGATGTTCACGATGGACGGGATGACGGTGTGTATGCCGAGGAAGTCGATCGTGATGTCCGCGCGGGCGAACAGGTCGATCACCGGACTGATGCCGGGGGTGTACAGGTACAGCCAGATCAGGGCGGCGATGATGCCGGGCACGGCGTGCGGCAGGAAGAGAGCGAGCTGGGCGAAGGCGCGCAGCCGGACCACCCCGGAGTCCAGCAGCAGAGCCAGGGCGAGCGAGCCGACGACCATGAGCGGGATGTAGATCAGACAGTAGAGCGCGACCGTACCGAGCCCGCCGAGGAATGTGGGGTCGGTCAGGACGGCCGCGTAACTGCGCAGTCCGACGAAGACGGTGTTCTCAGGACCGAAACCGAGACCGGGCTGGTCGTCGCTGTAGAAGCTGAGGTAGACGGCTGTGCCGACGGGAATGAGGAAGATGGTGGTCAGCAGGGCGAAGAACGGGGCCATGAGGACGGCGCAGGCGCCGAGTTGGCGGCGTTTGGCGGCCCGGCGGGCACGCAGGCCGGCGTCGGAGAGGGCCGGACCGCCGGTGGGGGACGAGTCGGTCGGTACCCGGGGTTGGGCGGTGGTGGTCATACGGTGTCACCTGCCTTCTCGTCGGCTCACGTGGTGCGCTGGGTGGTGGACAGACCCAGGGCCTTCAGGTCGGGCATGGTGCCCGCCTGCGCCGTACGCAGGGACTCGGTCAGCGATCCCTGGCCGCCGCCGACACGGGCGAAGGAGTCCTGCATGACCCTCTGGGTGGCGCTCATCCGTGGTCCCCACAGCCAGCCGTCACCGATCTTCTCCGCCTCCTCGTCGAACAGGCCGTAGATGTCCTGCCCGCCGTAGTACGACCGGTCGAAGGCCTTGCGGCCCACGGCGACCAGATCGGGGGCGGCCGGATACTGGCTGCTGGTGCCGCTGGAGAGGCGGGCACGCAGGGCGTCGGGGTGGGAGACCTGCCACTCGATGAATTCCATCGCGGCCTCGGGACGGGGGCAGTCCTTGGTGACGGCGAAGGTGGAGCCGCCGTGTGTGCCCACGGAAGGGCTGCCGGTGTCCCACTGAGGGAGTGGGGCGATCCGCCACTTTCCCTTCTGCTCGGGGCGCGCGTTCATCTGGGCGCCACCGTCCCACGCCCCGCTGAGCCGGGCGAGAACCAGCCCGTTGCCGATCTGCGCGTCGGACTGCCTGCTCTCGACCGCGTTCACGAACACGTCGTCCCGGTCGATGAGCCGCTGCCAGTAATCCGCGACGCGCCGGGAGGGAGCGTCGGCGAGGGAGACGTTCCAGGCACCCCGGGAGGTGTCGAACCACTGGGCGCCGGCCTGCCAGGCGTAGGCGGCGAACTGCGTCATCCCGTCGGTGGGGAACAGCACGAGCCGCCGGTCCGAGGACTTGCGGTGGACGACGGCGGCCTGCTCGGCGAACTCGTCCCAGGTGCCCGCGACCTGGAGTCCGTACTCGTCGAACAGATCGGCGCGGTAGTGCATCACCATGGGCTCGACGTCCAGCGGAATGCTGAACACCCGCTCTTCGAACGTGGTCAGCTTGAGTGCCTGAGGCAGCAGTTTGCGGCGCAGGGCGTCACTGACCAGGTCGGTGATGTCACGGGCGACTCCGTCGATGGCGAACCCCGGCACCTGCGGATACTCGATGGTCGCAACGTCGGGTGCGTTGCCCGCCCGGGCGGCGTTGCTGAGCTTGGCGTAGCCGCCCTTCGCGCCGGAGGGGATCTGCTGGAAGTCGACCTGCACGTTGTTGTGCGTGCGGTTGAAGGCATCGACCACCTCCTGGCTGCCGCGCAGGGCGGACCAGAAGGTGATGCGTGTCGTGCGGCCCGTGCCGGCCGACGAGGCACCGTTCTCCCCGCTGCAGGCGCTCGCGGCTCCTGTCAGCGGCACGGCGGCCATCGCGGCCAGTACGGACCGACGCTGGGGTCGTCCGGGCATGGCGCCTCCCGCGGCTCCTGCATGTCCGCGAGTTTGCGGACACGACTGTTCGGGACACGGGGAATCCTCAACGCTTTGCCTGAAACGGTCAATAGATCGATCAGAGGAAAAACAAACGCTCAAACGGTCATTCGTGGGGAGCGAGTTTCCGGGCGGCGGCATCGGCCATGCCGTCGTCGTCCCGTGCGACGGTGCCGGCCGCACGCCGCGTGGAGCCACGCACCATGAGTCGCGGGAGCAACTCGACGCGGCGTGCGGGTCGCTCGCGGCCCTCCCGGAGACGTTGCACAAGCAGCTGGGCGGCTGTTCGGCCGACCTCCGCCTTGGGCGGGGACACGGCTGTCAGGGGAGACGTGGCGAGCGCGGCCACCACGTCGTCGTACGCCACGACCGAGCAGTCCTCGGGCACCCGCACCCCGTCGTCCGCCAGCCGCTGAACGACCATCAGCGCGTCCACGTCGCTGTGCAGCACCATCGCGGTCGCCCGCACCCTGCGCATCAGCCGCGGCAGGTCCGCCGTCTCGTCCGCGGTGTACGGCCCTTCACGCCCCGCCTGCGGTGAGGTCAGCGCCCATGCCCACGCCTCCAGCAGCGGATGCGCCCCGGCGATGCCCGTGAAGGCGGCCCGCAGCGTGCGTGCGGTCGGACTGTCCTCCCGGGTCGCGAACAGGATCCGCCGATGACCGAGTCCCGTCAGATGCTCCACGGCCAGGTGCGCGCCGTACCAGTGGTCGGAGCGCACCGAGTCCAGGGCGTGTGCCGCGCTGCCCTGCCGCGGCCGGCGCTCCATGAGCACGGTGGGCAGCTCCAGCGCGGCGAGCCAGCCGTAGTCGGCCTCCTCCGCCGCCAGGGTGTGCCATCGGGGCGCGAGCAGCAGACCACGGGCGCCGTCGGCCAGGGCCCGCTCCACCAGCGGGCGTTCGGCGCCGGCCACCTGGGGGGCGATGTGCAGCGCCATGCGCATCCCGGCCTCCTCCAGTGCCGTGCGGGCGCCGTGCAGCGTTTCGGTCAGGTACGAGTGCCGTTCCGGCACCACGACGGCCACCCGCTCCCCGCCGGAGAGGTCGCCCGGCGGGATCTCCTGGGCCGGCAGCGTCGAACGGACCACGCCGTGCCCGCGACGCAGCCTGCCTTCGCGCGTCAGCTCCTCCACGTCCCGGCGCACCGTCACCACCGAGACCTGCAACTCGTCGGCGAGATCCCGAACCCTCGCGGTCCCACGGGCTTGGACCGCCGCCAGAATCCGCTGGCGCCTGCGATCGACCGGCTCCCGCACCTTGTTCCCCCACCCCGTAATGTTCGTTTGAGCGATTCAGGCCATCATAACGATCGCCGCGCTCCGCCGGCGTTCAAACCGGCGTGCAGCCCGTTGCGCCGAGGACCGTCGTCCCGTTGGCGCCCCCCGCGGGACTCGGCCTCGCGCTGATGTTCTTGCAGGTCCAGCCGCCGGTGCCGTGGAGATACCGGACCCTTCCGGGCCCGTCGTACGTGGTGGGCGCCCCGCAGACATAGCCCTCCAGGGAATCGTCGGCAAAAAGGCGGATCATCTGGCAGTCGAACGTCCGCCCGTCGTCGGCCCGTGTGGTGTCGGAGGCCCATGCGGTACCGGAGAACAGCAGGCCTCCGCCGGTGAGGGCAACAGCACCGAGCAGGGACGCAGCCTTCGTGATCGACGACACGTGCATGGGGAACCCTTCGTGCAGGAGGGGGCGGTCCGTTCAGGGACCGGGACACGGGATGTGCCGTGCACTTTTCCTACCGGCAACAGGATCCCGCCACGCCTCATGGCGGCAGCGCCACCCGCACGGTCCTGCAAGTCCCACTCGTCCGCAGAGGTCCTGGCCGGGTCCGGGACCGGCGAGGAAGCGACTGACCGCGGACCCCTCGGGCTGTCCGACCTCAGGCGCGGCGCGTGCCGCCGTGACACGCGCAGCCCGCGCCCATGGGGAGCACACCGGTCGCCGGCCGGTTGCCGGCCGCTGCCTCGATCTCGGCGAGCATCCGCGCTCGTGCGGGCGGATCGATCAACTGCCCGCGTACGAACACGCTGTTGATGCGGGTCGTGTTGCGGATGTCCAGCAGCGGGTCGGCGTCCAGCAACACCAGGTCGGCGACGTTGCCGCGGGCGACCGCACCCGCGTCGCGGTGGCCGAGATGGCGGGCCGGCTCCAGGG
This sequence comes from Streptomyces sp. NPDC048484, assembly GCF_040651415.1. Lineage (NCBI taxonomy): Bacteria > Bacillati > Actinomycetota > Actinomycetes > Kitasatosporales > Streptomycetaceae > Streptomyces > Streptomyces sp. NPDC048484. The sequence continues at coordinate 17,055 of NZ_JBEZJY010000036.1, read as the reverse complement.
TGGCGGCGCCCAGTGCCTGCGCCGGGCTCAGCCCGGCAAGCACCAGCTGCTCCAGCTCGTCGTGCAGGCTGAACCCGGGCATCAGGTACGCGGTGCCCAGGTCGGTGCCGGTCATCAGCGGGACGCCGGCCTCGGCCAGCGCGCCGGCCAGCCGCGTCCGCAGTCCGATGAGCTCGCGCCGCTCCTTGCTCTCCCGGGGGGTACGCCCCTTGAGGTAGATGTTCTGCGTCGCCCACTGCCAGTAGGCCAGGGTGTCCGCGCTGACGTACTTGAACCGCGGATCGTCGTGCGCGATGTCCTGCGGCACGTCGGCGGTGCGGTGCATGACCAGGGTCGGCGTCACCGGGGTGCCGTTGCGGGCCAGCCGTTCGAAAACCCGGCCCGCTTTGTGCTGGTCGTAGCTGCGCGCGGCGGCGTACTCCAGCGGGTGCAGCGTGGTGAACCAGCCGGCGTAGTCGCCGCCGTCGATGTGTGTGCGGGCGATCTCCCGGCGCAGTCGCCGCTCGTCGTGGGAGGTGTCGTACCAGAACTCGAAGAGGTGCTCGATGCTGCCCAGCCCGGCGTCGCTGGCCTCGGTGACCGGGACCAGGTCGGGCACATGCCCGAGGAACGGTATCCCCAGCCGGCGCGACTCGGTCGCGATCGCGTGGAATGCCGCGCGGCTCAACCGGGTGTACGTCTTGATGAACTCGGCGCCGGCCTGCCGCTGCCGGCGCACGGCGGCGCGGGCCTGCGGGGCGTCGGCCACCGCGACGTACGGGGCGCCGAGTCCCTCCCACAGCGACGGCGAGCCGTCCACGATGGCGCTGCCGACGGTCCATCGCGGGCCCAGCCGGGTGCCCGCCTCGATCTCCTTGCGCCAGCCGCGGACGGTCTCGCTGGAGGACATCTGGCGGGTGGTGGTGACGCCGTTCACCACGTACATCTCGGGGTCGGTGGGGTCGATCTCGGTGGCGTGGGTGTGCATGTCGGCCAGCCCCGGGATGAGGAACCCACCGCGTCCGTCGACCACCCGCGCCCCGTCCGGGACGGGCGTGCGGCGGAGATGGCCGGCGGCCAGGACGCGGCCGCCGCGCACGAGCACGTTCTGGTCGCGGCGCGCGCCGCCGACCGCGTCGATCACGCTCACCCCGGTGACAGCGATGAGCCCCGCGCCCCCGGACCCCGGCGTCGCGCTCGCCGGTTCCCACCGGGTGATGCCCGCCGCCGTGCCGGCTGCCGCCGCGGCCAGCACGGACCGTCGAGAAACTGTTCCGGTCATGTTCGCACTCCCTGGTCAGAACAACCCGTCAGCGACCACCCTCGCCGCCGGGCGGCTTGGAGACAGGAGTGCTGGACCCCGGATCCGGGGTGGTGGAAAGAACACCTGGCGGTAACGGTTCGCGTTCTGTACGGGAGCGGCGCCCGGATCGCGGTGGCCGCCGGGCCCGGTGCTGCTGACGGTCACTCAACGAGGGGTGACAGAGTCGGGCGATTCCTCTTCTTCTCTCTGGACGGGAATGGCTAGAAATTAAACCGGCTGGTATGTATCTTCGGTTCGGTGAGAGGCGCGACGATCTCTCACCATCCACGCCGCGACTCTGGGGGACTCATGTCAACGGACGCGTTCCGGTACGCAGCACCGACCGGCCGCCTGCCCCACGGAATCACGAACGTTGCACCCAACCTGTCCCGTTATGCCTCACTCACCACCACCGTGCCCAAGGAGTTGGTCCACCGCGCCGCCGTCGCGGAGGTCCTCCTCACCGGCTGGGAACGACTGGACGACACTCTCTTCGCGGTTGCGGCCCAGTGGCCGCGGAGTCACAGCTTCTTCACTCCGGTCAACGGGACTCACTACGATCCGTTAATGGTGGCTGAAACAATCCGTCAAGTCGGTTCTCTGATTGCCCATGCCGAATTCGATGTCCCCCTCGGCCATCAGTTCCTGATGCGGGATCTCGAGGTGGCCGTACACCCTCAGCACCTGCGGGTCGAGGGCATACCGGCGTCCCTGGACATCGAGATCACTTACACCGACGTGAAACAGCGCCGCCACGGCCACGCCGGGGCCCACTACGAGACGGTCATCCGCCGTGCCGGACACGTCGTCGCCGTAGGCAGCGCCACCTACACGTGTGTCACCCCCGAGATCTACCAGAGGGTCCGCGGCAGGTCCGGCGAATGCGGCCAGCTCCAGCTCACCGCGCCGGTCTCACCGCAGAGCGTGGGACGTATGTCGCCCATGGACGTCGTCCTGTCCCCCCTTGAGGAAGCAGCCGACCGCTGGCAGTTGAGAGTGGACGCGCGGCACCCGGTGCTGTTCGACCACCCCGTGGACCACGTGCCGGGCATGGTGCTGATCGAGGCCGCCCGGCAGGCCGCCACGGCTGTCCTCAACCAGTCGTCCATGAGTAAGAACCCGTTCCTGCCGACCCGTATCGTCAGTGAGTTCCAGCGGTACGCCGAACTCGACAGCCCGTGCGTCGTCGAGGCGCAGCCCGTCCCGGCCGGCCCGGACGAGGGCCTGGTGCTGGTGACCGGCTCCCAGAACGGCGAACCTCTCTTCCGCACCACCGTCGCATGCTCCAGCGTGGACCTGTGAGGCAATGCCGGCCAGTGCCTTCACCGGGGTCCGGCATTCACCGGACATCCGGCTTTTCACCGGGTGTCCGGCGCGAAGGCGCTCGCGTGGTCCTGGGCCCAGGTGCGAAACGATCGGGGCGCGCGGCCCGTCACCTCGCGGACCGTGTCCAGTACCTGCGCCTTGGCCCCCGCCTGCTGGCGCAGTGCGCTGCGCAGCAATGCCTCGGCCACCGGCTCGGAATGACTCCGGAGCAGTGAGATACGGGCCTGGGCCGGGTCCAGTTCCTCGAACCGCAACGGCCGCCCCAGGACTTGCCCGAGCTGTTCCGCCTGCTCGTGAGCCGTGAGGGGCTGCGGTCCTGTCAGCGTGTAGGCGCGCCCGGCATGGCCGCTTTCGGTGAGCGCGCGCACCGCGACGTCGGCGATGTCACGCGGATCCACGCAGGCGTTGGGGGAGCGCCCGTACAGCGCCCGCACCAAACTCTCGGACCGCACGAGGGACGCCCACGACAGGGCGTTGGACATGAAGGACCGCGGCCGCAGCAGTGTCCACGCGAGCCCGGAGGAGAGCAGCAGGTCCTCGCCGGCGCGCTGCCAACGGGTGATGAGGTCGTCCGCCCGCTCGTCGACGACAGCGGCCGCAGAAATCTTCACCACCTGCTCCACTCCCGCCCGGCAGGCGGACCGGATGAACAGGGCATCGTCGTCGCCCGCCACCCGGTTCGTCACCAGCAGGGCTCTGCGCACGCCCCGCAGCGCCCGCCGCAGGCTGTCCTGGTCGCCGTAGTCGCCCTGGACCACCTCCACGCCAGGGCGCGAGACGGTGACGCGGGCCGGGTTCCTGGCCAGGACCCGCACGGCGCCACCGGTGGGCAACCGGTCGAGCACCAGGCCCCCCACCGTGCCTGACGCTCCTGTGATGAGGATCATCGGCCCTCCTGCTCCTGCCTGCGGGCCGACGGTGAATCCGACGACTCGGTCATGTTTTCTCCCCGGGAATGAGGTCTCCTGGCGGCCTGGCGTGGCCGCACCCGTTTTAAGATACGTACTTGACGGTTTGCTGAAGGGGCCTCCGAGACTCCGAGACCTCAAGACTCAGTGATTCGGACTCAGTGACTCTGTGGACGAGGGGAACAGTGGTAAAGCAAGATCGGGCCATTCGTACGCGCCGGACCATCCTGGCGGCTGCCGCGAAGGTGTTCGAGGAGCGCGGATACCAAGCGGCCACCATCACCGAGATCCTCGCCTCCGCCGGTGTGACGAAGGGGGCCCTGTACTTTCACTTCGAGTCCAAGGAGCACTTGGCGCAAGGTGTCCTGGCGGAACAGGACCAGCGTCTGACCGTTCCGTCCCGGATCTGCAAGGTCCAGGAAATCGTCGACACCGTCGCCCTGCACGCCTACCGCCTGCAGACCGATCCGATGGTCCGGGCGGGAGTGCGTCTGTCGCTCGACCAGCAGGCCACCGGCCTCGACCGCAGCGGGCCCTTCCTGCGCTGGAGCGAGATCATGCTCCACTTCCTGGATCAGGCGCAGGCGCAGGGCGAGCTGTTGCCCCAGGTGAACACGTCCGATACGGCTGACGTCCTGGTGGGTTCCTTCGCCGGCGTCCAGGCCATGTCGCAGATCGTCAGCGGCTACCAGGATCTGGGGCATCGGGCCTCCCAGCTGATGCGCCACATCCTGCCCAACGTGGCGCTCTCCTCGGTACTCGCCACCGTGGACCTCTCCAGTACCCGCGGCGCCCTGGTGTTCGCCGAGCGGGACGGGGAGCGGTGAAGCGCAGCCTGGTGGCCGCCCGGAACCGGCGGCAGGCCCGTCCCGCCGGTCGGCTCCACCGGACCGGTCATCTCACGGGGCGCACGTCGCCCTGCGCCGGCCCGGCCAGGTACGCGGACAGCGTCTCGTCCAGGCTTCCGCCGTCCGAGGCCCACGCGATATAGCCGTCGGGCCGTACGAGCAGAGCGGAGCAGGGCACCGAGGCCACCGGTTCGGCCCGCACCACCCGCAGCAGGTGTGCCCACTCCTGCGCTGCCTTCTCGTGCTGTTCGCAGCAGTCGGCGCCGAACAGCAGGAGGAGCATCCGGCCCTCCCGCAGCAGCGTGATCACGTCCGTCGGCCCCGACCGCGTGGTGAGCGCGATGTTGTGCAGGAACCTTCCCTCCCATGACGAAGAGCTCGCGGAGCGGGCCGGGAGCACCGTGTCCTGCGCACTGATCATGGCACCGAGGTGGGCGCCGCCCCGGTCCTCGGCCAGCAGCCCCTGGAACAGGGAGCGCAGTGAGTCGAGTCGGGCTTCCGGATGCATCAGCGACACCTGGGCGCGGACGTTGTCGATGACGCGTTCGGCGGCGGGCCGGCGTTCGGCGTCGTACGAGTCCAGAAGACTCCCGCTCGCGGTGCCCCGCACGGTCGACGCCAGTTTCCAGGCCAGGTTGAGGGCGTCCAGCAGCCCGGTGCTCAGGCCTTGACCGCCGATCGGGAAATGCACATGGGCGGCGTCTCCGACCAGCAGGAGGCGCCCGTCCCGGTACCTCCGTGCCAGCCGTGCGTAGTCGCTGAACCGGCTCAACCAGCGCGGCGCGCTCATGCCGATCTCCCGCCCCATGATCTGCGACGTCTCCCGCCGCAGTTCGTCCAGCGCCAGCGGCAGGCCGCGGTCCGTATGGGTCTGCGCGAAGTTGAGCGTGCGGATGTGCATGCCTTCCCCGGAAGCGTCCTTGGCGACGACCCAGCCGCGCGGCGTACGGTGCCACCCCGCCTGCAGCGCCCCGCTGTCGTCCAGGCGGACCAGGCCCATCATCGCGGAAACGGTGGCCGGAAAGGTGTCGCAGAGCATGCCCGCCTGCTCGCGCACGGAGCTGCGCGCACCGTCGGCGCCCACCACGTAGGCGGCCTCGTACACGGACGTTCCGTGCGGGCCCTCGGCCACCACCCGTACTCCGTCCGGTTCCTGGCGCAGCTCGGTCATGCGGTGTTCCCGGAGTACCCGCACCCCTCGCGAGCGGGCCCGGCCCTCGAAGAGCCGTTCGAGATCGGCCTGCACTCGTTTCAATACGGGCTCGGGTTCGGCCGCCGGCGCGCTGATGTGCAGCCCCGGAAGGCCGGCGAAGTGGAACGGGCTGCTGACGGTGCCTGCCGCGGATGAGGCATCCGGCGCGGGAACGTACCCTCGCCGGGCCAGCGACTGCGTCGTGCGGGCGTGGAGCGTGGTGGCCTTGGGCCTCTCGGAGGTGGCGGCCTCCTGCTCGAGGACCCATGTGTCCACGCCGTAACCGCCCAGTTCGGCGGCGAGCAGCATACCGACCGGACCTCCTCCGACCACGACCACATCCGTACGTATCGGGCGCACCATCCGGGACTCCTCATCTCGCTGAGCGGCTCAAAATATACCGGATAACCGGTTTCTTCGTGGTGGGAGTCAGCTCAGTACCCGGGCGCATCCCCACCGCCCGACCGCTTGTCTGACCGCCATAGGGAGGATCGGGGGCGTTGGATCGTTGAAAACCAGGAGAGCGGTTTGTTAATGTGTGAGGTGTGGGGTGTGAGGCGAGCGATGCGGAGCTCCGGCTCCGACCTCCCGCACCTCCGCATCCCAGCAGCGACGGAAGTGCCCAAATGGCCCAGCAGGAGCGCGCGCTGCGCACGCGAGGCGCGCTGATCGAGTCCGCCGCCGAGATGTTCGACCAGCACGGCTTCACTCTGTCGTCCCTCTCCGCGATCAGTTCCCGTGCCGAAGTGAGCAACGGAACCCTTCACTTCCACTTCGCCAGCAAGGCAGCCCTGGCGGAGGCGGTCGGGGCGGCGGCGGCGCAACGGCTGGACCGGATCACGGGCAAGAGCGCGGGCCACACCCGGGGCGGCGCCCTGCAACTCCTCATCGACGCGACGCACACGCTCGTCCGGGAGCTCGGCCACGACGCGGTCCTGCGGGCCGGTTTCGACCCGCGCCGGAGCCTCAGGCTGTCCGGCGCCTCGGCGGATCCGCGCCGCATGTGGAAGGCCTGGGTGCGGGGCTCGCTCGTCCGGGCCGGCCGGGAAGGCGCCATGGCCCGGGGAGTACCCGCGGACACTGTGGCGGCCACGGTGGTTGCCGCCACGCTCGGGTTCGGGCTGCTGCACGGGCGGAAGACCCCGCACGCGGACCCGCTCGCCACCGTCACCCAGTTCTGGGTACTGCTGCTCCCGAGGCTCGCGGTGGACACGGTCCTCGACGATCTGGTGGCCTCGGGCACCCGCGCTGAAGTGCACGGGCCCTCCGCTCCGGGGCGCGGTGGGAGTGAGTGACGTGTCCGGGGCGGCATTCCGGTCAGGATCGGTGACACGGCGGGCGGCACCGTCGGCCGGGAACACCGGCCGGGAGCGCCGAAGCCGCCGGTCGAGGCGCTATCCGATGCGGGCTTCGGGGCCTTTCGGGAGGGCGGCCGAACCGCCCGGTTCGAGAGTCCGGAGCGACTCCGGGCGGGCCAGGCACGCCAACAGGAGCCGCCAGAAGGAGGTGAGTGCCGCAGTGGAGAACCATGCCGGGTCCTCCCGGCCGAGCAGTTCGAAGCCGATGGTCGCCGCGACGACGGCGCCGGCCGCCTCGGCCGTCTCGGCGTGCTCGACGAGGAGGCCCTCGGTGGCGGCCTCGGCCAACAGTTGCCGCACGCACACCTGCCACTCCTGACGGAGGTTCCGCCCGGAGGGGCGGGGTGACTCGCAGTTCAGCCGGAAGCCGGCGCGTGTCACGACATCCCGGCGCAATCGGGCCGCCAGGGCGTGCGAGATGTTCGTCAGTCGCTGCAGCGCGTTCCCGCCGAGGCGTTGAGCGCACCAGGCTTCCCTGCGCAGGCTCTCACCGGCCCACTCCTCGACGGTGGCGGCCACCGAGGCCTTGCTCTCGAAGTGGAAGTGCAGGGCACCTGGGCTGACGCCCGCGTTGGCGCTGATGTCGGCCAGCTTCGCCTGAACGTACCCGTGCCGCTCGAACTCCTCAGCCGCAGAGCGGATGAGTGAGCGGCGCGTGCGAACAGCGCGGTCCTGCTGGGTCACTGGTGCTCCTTGAGTAGCGGGCTGCACCCTGAGCTCATAAAACCAGCATAGCGGTTTCTTTTTCTCACGCTGGTGCAGAGGGTGCCCCGCCCGGCGAGAGGGCTGGGTGGCCGGTGAGCCGACCCGGGCGGGGCACCCTCTGCACCAGCAAGACCGGCAGGCAGTGGCTCGTCACTCGTCTTTGTCGCTGAACGCCTCGATGCGGCAGCGCTTTTGGAGTTCTGGCAGGTTGGGCACGTTGACCTCGCCCGAGGGCCAGGAGTACCCCTCGCCGTCGGCCATCGGCTCCACCTTGACGCCGGCCCTGTGCAGGCAGGCGATCTCGGCCCGGAAGTCGTCCATGTAGTGCGGGTTCTTCGCACGGTCCAGCTCGGGCGGATCCAGGGGCTGCTTGGATATGCAGGCCTTGGCGGCCGCGGAGTAGGCGCGGTGGGAATTGTCGGGGACGTTCTTTCCGTCCTTGACGATCTCTTGATTCGGCACCCCGTGGTCATGGACGCAGGCCGACCAGACGTTGAACAAGCGGGTCTCCTCCTCGTCGCTCGTGTCCAGGCGCAGCTGCGGGCGTCCCGCGTCGGGGTCCGGGGTCTTCTTCCCGGACCCTTTTTGGGAAGGAGCGGTGCTCGTGTCGGTGACGGAGGCCACGTCCGTGTCGGAGGTGGTGTCCCCGCCGCACGCGGTGAGGCCGGCGAGCGCGAGGACCGCCATGGCCCGTACGAGCAGGGCCGGCACCCCCCGCCACGTCCGGGACCGGCGCTGGGCTTCGGGCTGGAACTGGTGAAGGTTCATGTCTCCTGCTTTTCTCTGCGGGGGTTTTCTCTGTGGGGGACCCGGACCACGGGCCTCATGCCGAGGCGAGGGCCTCGGTCGGGGACAGGCGTGCGGCGCGCAGGGAGGGGTACAGGCCGGCGATCGCTCCCACCAGGACGGTCCCGGCGACGCCGCCTGCCACCGCGATCGGGGGGATGACCGGGGGCCAGCCCTGGTACGCGGTGTAGGCGAGGGTGGCCAGGACGCCGAGCAGGGTGCCGGCCAGGCCGCCGAGGGTGGACAGGGCGACGGATTCGGTGAGGAACTGCAGCCGGATGTGGCCGCGAGTGGCGCCGAGGGCCCGGCGCAGGCCGATCTCGCGTCGTCGTTCGAGCACCGAGACGACCATGGTGTTGGCCACGCCGACTCCGCCGACCACCAGCGCCACCCCAGCCAGTCCCAGGAAGAGTGCCGAGAAGGTGGTCTGGGCGTCGCGTTTCGCGGCGAGGGCGTCCGAGGGGCGGCTGATCATGATCACGCCTGGCAGGGCGGGATTGACCGTGTCGGGAAGGACGTCCCGCACCGCTTCGATCCGGGGCTCCTCGGCCTTCACGTAGATCACTGTGGGACGGCCGTCGAAGCCCAGTTCGGTGCGGGCGGGCTGCCACGGGACGAGGACGGACCGGTCGATGTCGGGGGACAGCGGGGTCTGCTCCAGGACGCCGATGACGGTGAACCACCGGTCGTCGATGTAGATCTGCGGCGCGGGCCCGCCGGGCGGAACGCTTGGCAGGCCGAGCCGTGCGGCCGCCACCGAGCCGAGCACCGCGGTGGGGAACGCGTCGGACGTCCGGTTGAGGAAACGCCCCGACTGCACACGTGCGTTGATCAGGGACATCAGGTTGTCCTTCGCCGCCAGGACGGTCAGTCCCGCGTAGGTGTCCGGGTCCACCTTGTCCGAGCGGTTGACCACGGCATGTGTGTTGGCAACTGCGCTGACCGCGGTGACGGGACCGATGCGGGCGACCATCGCCACCGACTCCTCGGACAGCAGCACCGGCGGCTTCAGGTCGGGTTGGGCCTGTGCCGTGAGCATGTTGGTACCGAGCGCGGACAGCCGTTCCAGCAGTGCCTTCTGGCTGGACGCGGGGATGGCGGTCACGACGATCATCGTCGCGATGCCCAGCGAGATGCCGAGGGCGGACAGGGCGGCCCGTACCTTGCGGGTACGGATGCCCAGCATCCCCAGAGCGAGGACATCCCGAGGGGGAAGACGCACCGGTCGGATCCGCAGGTCCGCACCACCACCCGGCGGCGCGGACGCGGGAGCGAGCCCGGCGGTGGGCGGGGCAGCGGCGGTTGGGGTACGTCGGCTCACGACTGGGCGTCCAGGGGTTCGAGGTCCAAGCCGGCAGGTCCGAGGTCTTCGCCGACAGATTCGCGGTTCATGCCGGCAGGTCTGACGTCGGTGTCGCCAGGTCCGGGTCCGGGTCCGGGTCCGGTGTCGGGGCCGGTGTCGGGGCCGGAGTCGGCCACTAAGCGTCCGTCGAGGAGTTCCAGCCGTCGGGGCAGCAGGCCGGCGATGGTCCGGTCGTGGGTGATCACCGCGATGGTCGTGCCTTGGCTGTTGAGATCCGACAGCAGCTTCAGCACCGCTTGTCCGTTGACGGTGTCGAGGGCACCGGTGGGCTCGTCGGCCAGGACGAGCGCGGGCCGGTTGACCAGCGCACGGGCGACGGCGACCCGTTGGCGCTCGCCGCCGGACAACTGCTGCGACAGGTGGTGTTCCCGGTGGGTCAACCCGACCTGGGCGAGCGCCTCCCGTGCCATCGGCCGACGAAGGCGGCGCGGCACCCCGCTGTAGAGCAGGCCCGTAGTGACGTTCTCGGTCGCGCTCAGTCCGTCGGTGAGGTGGAAATGCTGGAAGACGAAGCCGAGGTGGCGGCTGCGAAGAGTGGAGATCTGACGGTCGGTGAGGGTCGCCAGGTCCTGACCGGCCAGTTCGACGGTGCCGCTGGTGGCACGGTCGAGGGTGCCCATGATGTTCAGCAACGTGGATTTTCCCGAACCCGACGGGCCGAGTACGGCCACGAACTCGCCTTCACGGATCGTCAGTGACACGTCGTCGAGCGCCGGCACGCCACCATAGACACGGCTGACCCGGTGTACCGCCAGAACCCGGGGCGGTGGCGGGGGCGGGGATGAGGGTGAGGCCGGAGGCGTCATGAAGTGGTCACCACCTTTGTTCCGGCCGTGACCGATCCGCTGATCTCGACCAGGCCCTTGGCGAACAGCCCGGTGGTGACCTTGATCAGCTTCCCGTCCCGGAGCTGCACCGCGTAGCCGCCCTCACTCAGTGCCAGCAACGCACCGACCGGCACGACCAGAACGTCCTTTCTGGTCCGGCCGGTGAATCGCACCTGTACGGGTGCTGAGTCGACGCTGCGGACAGCTGCTGTGCCTTTCCTGCCTTCGTCCAGGACGACGGTGATGGTGCGGGTGGGGTTCGAGCCGGCGTCCCCGCCCTCCTCGGAGCCGGATCTGATCATGGTGCCGACCACGCTGATCCTGCCGGGCAGCGCCGAACCGTCGGGCAGGGTGACTTCGACGGTGTTGCCCTTCCTGAAGGCCGACGAGTCGCCTTCGGAGGCCTGTACGGTGACGCGCTTGCCGGTGCCGGTGACGGACAGCAGTTCGCCCGAAGCGGCGTCGCCGTTCTTCACCTTGAGCTGGGCGACGCGGACCGTGCCCGTGGTCACGACCACATCGCCGGGCTCCAGCACCGAGGTTTCCGGCACTCGGGTGTCCCGCTGCCAACGTTTGATCGCCGCCATCAGCCCCTGGGTCAGCACAGAGTCGCCCGGCTGGACCCGCTGGGGGACGGACGACGCAGCCGGAGAAGGGCTGCCGGAGGCGGCAGGGGAAGAACTGCCGGAAGTGGCCTCGGCGCCCTTCGCCTCTCCAAGCTCTTCCGACTCCTCGGCGCCGCCCGACTTCCTGGCCCCCTCCGACTCCTCAGAACCCGCCGACTCCTGAGCGGCGTCGGGCCGCGACGGGGCAACAAGGGCGCCCGCCGGGGGCTGGACGCCGATGTCGTACCCCAGTGCCCGGAGATTGTCAGCCACCACCCGTACGTCCGGGCCGACCATGCCCACCGTGTCCAGCCGCCGGTACAGCGGGGTGGAGCCGTGGAAGACCACGGCCGGCCGGTTGTCGACCCGGTAGAGCGGGTGGCCGCGGCGGATGGTCGCCCCGACCGCCGGCAGCCAGGTCACCGTCCCGGTCGAGGAGCTGTTGATGGCACGAGGACTGCCGTGGTCGAGCGTCCCGTCCATGGACACCGAGTCCGACAGATCGGTGCGCCGCACCATCGCCGAGCTCACCGACGCGGTCGCGGCCTTCGAGGGCGACCTCGCGGTCTGGGTCCAGTGCGGGACGAGGACGACACCGCCCGCGGCCACCGCGATGACAACTCCCCCCGCGATGAGCGCCGTCCGACGGGCCGAGCGCTGCCGGGCGGCGTCCGGGTTGACGGCGCCGAACTCCTGACCGGGGTCGCTCGGCCGGCGCGAGCCGTACAGGGGCGACCTGACTTTTGACGTGTGGCGCGACATGGCTGACAGCCTGTCGACCGGATATGAAGGTCTGGTCAGGACCGTATGAGTGTCCTGTCCGCAGCACTTACAGTCCCGGCTATGGGTGCGAACGTCCTGGTTGCGGAAGACGACATCAAACAAGCCGAGATCATCGGCCACTACCTCGTGCGGGAGGGGCATGTGGCCCGGCTCGTTCACGACGGCCGCACGGCCCTGGAGGAGATCCGCCGCCGGCCCCCCGATCTGCTGGTGCTGGACGTCATGATGCCCGGCGTCGACGGCCTGGACATATGCCGTGTGCTGCGCGCCGAACCCGCCCACGCGGGCCTCCCGGTGCTCATGCTCACCGCGCGCACGACAGAGGAGGACCTGCTGCTCGCCTTCGACCTGGGCGCGGACGAATACGTCACCAAGCCCTACAGCCCCCGCGAGCTGATGGCCCGCATCCGCAACCTGCTCAGACGAGTGGAGCGACTGGCGGAGGCGGAACAGTCGTCGCGAGCGCGGACGGGCGCGGCGGGGGAGGCCTCCGGTGTGCTCACGGCAGGAGCGATCACGGTCGACCGCAGGCGCCACACGATCACCGTCGACGGCCGGCCGGTGTTGTGCACGGCCGGCGAGTTCGACCTCCTCGCCGCCATGGCCGCCGAGCCGGGACGGGTCTTCACCCGGCGTCAACTGCTCGCCATCAGCCGCGGCACCAACGCCTACATCACCGAGCGCACCGTCGACGTACACGTCCTGAACCTGCGCAAGAAGATCGAGGCCGATCCGGGTTCCCCGGTCCACCTGCTGACGGTCTACAAGGTGGGCTACAAGCTCAACGACCGCACCACGACAGGCACATCCCTGCCCTCGGACAGTTGGTGAACGCCGTCGGCGCGGCCGGGAACAGGCTGCCGGTCCACCGCAGTCTGCTGTTCAGGATGCTCGCTTCCTCACTGCTCATCGTGGTCTGCGCGATCGCGGCCACCGCCTGGCTGGCGGTGCGGACCACCACCGACGCTGTACGGGACCAGCAGGGGCAGGTGCTGGCCGACGACACGATGATCTACCGCACGCTGATGTCGTACGCCGCTTCACATCGCGACTGGCGAGGTGCCGACCCGGTGGTGCGCGACCTCGCCCGCCGAACCGGCAGGCACATCACTGTGACTCCGCAGGACACCCGGCGATCGGTGGTGAGCGGGCCGGCCCGCCCGTCCCGTACGCCCGCCAAGGCGTTCGCCACCATCGACCCGCTGCGTACCGACCCGTTCCTGTCACCGCAGGCAGACGGCAGCAGCATCGACCCTGCCGCGCTGGGCCCCTACACACTTCGGACCTCCGACCGGCAGCGTCTCGACCGCGCGGCGAACGCCGTCGCGAAGTGCCTCACCGGCGTGAGCGTGCCCTTCGAGCGGTCGGTGTCCCCGTCAGGCCGTCCGGTCATCACGCTGTTGCACGGCGTCTCGCTCCAGGAACAGATGCAGGGCGCGAGTCAGCAGCAGTACGGCGCCAAGCGCGCCGACGACTGCGGACTGCTCGAACTGGACGCCCCGACCGCCGGCGAGGACCACGCACTCACCGCTCTCAACGATGTCGTCAACGCGTGCCTGCGTCGCCAGAAACTGCCCAAGGTGAGCCTGGGCCTCGACTTCATGTCGGTCACCGCGGCGCAGAGCACCATCCCGCACGCCGCGCAGAACTGCGTCGACACCGGCCGCCGCGAACAGCTCGCGCCCTACGTCGCCCCTTCGGCGCTGCTCTACGTCAGCGACCCCTCCGGCTCGACGACCGCGCCCTTCGACCTCTCGCCGGCCAACGCGCCGCGGACACTCGTCGTCACCGCGGTGGTCCTGCTGCTCGCCGGGCTGGTCACCGTCGTCACCGGGGTCCATCTGGTCCGCCCGCTGCGAGCCCTGACCAGGGCGGCCCAGGACCGCGACGAGCACCTGCCCCCGGTGCCGGTCGCCCGTAACGACGAGATCGGCCGGCTCACGGCTGCGTTCAACGAACTCTCCGAGCACCGGGCGCGCACCGAACGGCAACGCAAGGTCATGGTCAGCGACATCGCCCACGAGCTGCGTACTCCGCTGAGCACCATCCGCAGCGCCCTCGAAGCGACCCAGGACGGCGTCATCGCGGCGGACCAGCACCTGACGGAGTCCCTCCTGGAAGAGGTCCTGCTGCTTCAGCACGTCATCGACGACCTGCAGGACCTCGCCGCCGCCGACGCGGGGGCCCTCCCGCTGTACGCGGAACAGATCCTGGCCGAGTCCGTTCTACGGCACGTGGCGGCCGCCCACCGGGCCGCGGCGGAGAAGGCGGGGGTCACGCTGCTGGTCCACGGCGCGGGCCGGCTGGAGCTGTGGGCCGATCCGCTGCGGCTGCGGCAGATCGTCGGCAACCTCGTCTCTAACGCCGTCCGCCACACGCCGCCCGGCGGCCGGGTCACCCTCCACGCGCGCAGGGACGATGCCACGGTCGTTGTCGAGGTGACCGACACGGGCACCGGTATCGCGGAGGAGGACCTGCCTTTCGTCTTCGAGCGGTTCTGGCGCGCGGAGAAGTCCCGCAGCCGCAAGACCGGCGGCAGTGGCCTGGGTCTGTCCATCGCCCGGAAACTCACCGAAGCGCACGGCGGCGTGCTGTCGGCTGCCGGCGCGCCCGGACGCGGCGCCACCTTCACCATCAGGCTTCCGCAGAGCGAGGGCGACGGTACCGACGTGCTCGGAAGCGCGTGCGGGCCGTGAACGCGCCCCGCCTCGCCGCGCCGGTGCGCGCCGACGCCCGCTTCGAAGGTGGCCACCCGGAGCAGCCGGAGGCAGGGTGGCGCCGGCTGGTCGTACCCTCGGGCGAGTACGAGGTGACCGCGTCCGGCTGAGGCCGTTCCGCGGCAGCACGTGGCGGCTGCCCACCGGGCCGCGGCGGAGAAGGTGCGGGTCACGCTGCTGCCCGCTCGCCGCTGTCCCGGCGGTCACGATGCACCGTCTGCCACGCGGCCAGGCCGGACGGATCGCCGCCGACCGGGCCCGCGGTGTCGATCGTGCTCCATCGCTCCATCGCTGCGTCGCCCGGCGTGCCCTGCGCCCGCGTAGCCCCCGGGGTGCTGCCCCGGGGGCGGGTGCGTCGGGCCGTGGAGGCCCCGGTCCGAGCGGGCGGATGCGCGGCCGGAACTGCCTGTGGTGAGCCGGCTCCGCCGCCCGGGGTGGAGGCGTTACTTCTCCACGACGCCCGAGGAAGCGATCTCGATCTTCGCGCTGGTGGCACCCGACTGCGAGCCCAGGGACTCGATCTTCCTCACCAGGTCCTGGCCCTCGACGACCTCGCCGAAGACCACGTGCTTGCCGTCCAGCCACGGCGTGAGCACCGTGGTGATGAAGAACTGCGAGCCGTTGGTGTTGCGGCCGGAGTTCGCCATGGAGAGCAGGAACGGCTTGTCGTGCTTGAGCTTGAAGTTCTCGTCGTCGAACTTCCCGCCGTAGATGCTCTTGCCGCCGGTGCCGTCGCCACGGGTGAAGTCGCCGCCCTGGAGCATGAAGTCCGGGATGACACGGTGGAAGCCCGAGCCCTCGTAGCCGAAGCCGTGCTGGCCGGTGGTCAGCTCACGGAAGTTCTGCGCCGTCTTGGGGACGACGTCGTCGTACAGCTTGAAGACGATCCGGCCCGCGGAGGCCCCGTCAATGTTGATGTCGAAGAAAACGTTGGTAGACATAAGGGGATACTGTCACGCCGCCGTGTACTGCCCGGGAGCCACCCCGCTCCGCCCGGCACCGAACGAGCCCGGCAGACGCCGTCCAGACGGACAGGCCCGGCTGGACGGAGGGCCGACCGGGCTTGGCGGTGTCTGCACGTCGATGCACAGACTGGCTTGTCAGTGGTGTCCGTGAGCGGAGCTTGAGGCGCCGCCGAACAGTCGTGCCACGGCCCGGAACGGCAGGGTGACGACGGTGGCGAGGGCGCCGCCGATGGACCGGAGAACATCTGCGATTGCCTGGAACACGGTGGACCTCCGTCCTTCGCCGGCGCGGTGCGCCGGACCTGGCTTGCCGCTGTACGGCCGATCACCAGGCGGGTGCCCGGTGATCAGCTGGGGAAACCGGCTTTGTTCACCGGCTCCCGCCCGGTGCGATGCGGTGCCGCCCTGTTGTCATCCCCCCCCGGGGGTGCCGTCCCATCCGGTGGTGGTCAACCAGTCACCGATGGTGGCGAGACCGGGGTGCAGGGCGCGCATCCAGGGCGAAGGTGCGTTCGACCTCGATCTCGACCAGGACCGCGCCGGAGTCGACCGGGCCAGCTATGGACGTCAGAGCGGCAGCGTCTGCAGCCCGGCCGTACCGTGGCCCGCGCGGGTCTTCCAGTCGACCGGGGCACGGCTCTGTTCCGTGACGACCTGCGGCTTCAAAGACCCCGTCGCGCTGCGCAAACACTTCCACACCCACCTCGGCCTGTCCCCACTGGCCTACCGCCGCGCCCACTGTGCCCCTGTGCCGGTCCGGACAGAGTCGCCCCAGGGGGTCAGGTGACGATGCTGTGGGAGGCCATGTCTGCCAGGGTCCACTCCTCGACCTCGGCGAGATGGACGGCTGCGGCCTCCTGGGCTGCCGCCACGTCGCGTGCGGCCATGGCGTCCAGGATCTCCAGGTGCCGCTTGGTGGAGCCGGCGAGCCGGTGCGGGCCGGTCGCACCGAGGACGCGCAGCCAGTACACGAAGGGTTCGACCGAATCGCGGGCGGAGATGAGCCTGCTGTTGCCGGTACTGGCGATGATCTCGCCGTGGATGCGGGTGTCGCTGGCGAAGAACGGTTCGTAGTCGCCGCGTTCGGCGGCCGCGATGGCCACGACGGCCTCCTCGCGGAGGTCGGCGATCTGCTCCAGCGGCATGGTGCCGGCGGCGACACCGGTGGCGAGCCATTCGAGTCCCTTGCGCAACTGGCAGACCTCGTGCACGTCCTGACGGCTCGGCCGGGTCACGAAGGTGCCCGAGCGGGGGCGTGTCTCGACGAGCCGGTCGTGTTCGAGCCGCACCAGCGTGGGGCGCCCCGGGGTGGGCGGGCCCCCCGACAAACCCCCCCTGGCCCCCCGGGCGAGGCGCGCAACGGGGGCGGACAAACAGGGGGTGATTGGTG
>NZ_JBEZJY010000035.1:0-115912 GCF_040651415.1 Streptomyces sp. NPDC048484 | reverse complement strand
GAGCCTTCGCGCTGGCACAGCGCCTGGAGATCCACCACACCCCCAAACACGGCTCCTGGCTCAACATCGCCGAGATCGAACTCTCCGCGCTCACCCGCCAGTGCCTGGACCGCCGCATCGACGACCTCGCCGTGCTCAACGCCGAACTCGCCGCCTGGCAGCAGCAGACCAACAGCGACCAGCGCCAAGTCGACTGGCACTTCACCACCGACGACGCCCGCGTGAAACTGCGCCACCTCTACCCAACCACACAGCAAAAATAAGCAACGACAATCTACTAGCTGCCCGGACGGCGTGAAGCTGTCCGCCGCCGGCTCGTGCCGCTGAAAGCACGGTTCCCCGCGAGGGGGACCGTGCGGAGTCGAAAAGGGGAGAACTGCCATGAGTGGCCCGGTTGTCGTGGGAGTGGACGGTTCGCCGTCGAGTCTGACCGCTGTGGAGGTCGCAGTCCGGGAAGCCGACCGGCGAGGGGTGGGAGTGCGGCTGACATACGCTCTCGGGTGGCCGTCGGGCGTACCCGCGGGTGTGCCGCCGTGGGACCCGGGTGGGGGGTACCAAGAGGCGCTGAACGGCACTCTGGCCGAGGCGCGACACCGTGCGAGCGGCATCGCACCTCGGGTGGAGGTCACGAACGAGGTCCTGTTCGGGGCTCCTGCGGCTGTCCTGGAGTTGTCGTCCGCGTACGCGTCTCTCACCGTCGTCGACGACGGCCGGCCGAACGGCGGGAAAAGGGTTGGCGCGCTGCCGCACGAATCAGTCTCCGGACGACTGGTCCGGCACGGGCCCTGCCCGGTCCTGGTGGTGCGTGGCAGGCAGGACCCGACCGGTCCCGTACTGGTCGCCCTCAACAGTTCGGCGGGGGCACGGCGAGCCACTGAACTTGCCTTCGCCGAGCCATCGTCGCGGCGAGTGCCCGGGCCCAGCTCGTCGTGGTCTCCATCCGCGGCCAGACAGGCCTGGTGAACCTGCTGCCGGGCTCGGTCAGCCGGACGGCACTGCGGCATGCGCACTGCCCCGTCGCGGTCGTCCGTGCCGGCCGGCGCTGACAACGGTTGCCGGACAGCGGCGTGTGTGCCCCGTCCCATCCCGTGGTCCGTCCTGACCGCACCTCGGTGTCCACCACTTCTGGCCACCGGGCAGCACGTCGAGGGCTTCGACTCGACCTGTCGCGACCCGCACACGAGGTCAGGCACGGGCCTGGTCCAGAGCGCTCTGGAGGGACTGGACGTAACCCTGGCTGGTATAGCTCGCGCCGGAGACCGCGTCGATGTGCGGGCTCTGGGCGCCGATCGCCTCCCGGGTGAGGCGAGGCGGCGCGTAGGAGGAGATCTGCCGGTCGCGTCCGTTCTGGTCCGGTGCCTGAAGAACGGTCACCGCGGTGATCCTGCCCCTGGAGAGCGTGGTGGCGACCTGCACGGTTCCGTACCGTGTGTCGACGGGATCTCCGGTGAAGGTGCCCGTAGCCGTGGCCGAACCCGGCGAGGTGCCCGGGGGAGTGTGGGGGGAGGACGAAGCCGAGGGCGTTCGCGGCGCGCCGCCGTGAAGCTGCCGTAGGGACCCTCGGCCCACACCCGGGTACCGGGCGCCAGACGGGCGAGCGCGGCACTGTGTCCGCCGGCCGCCTTCACCGTGATACGCAGATGGCGAGGGTGCGCGGGGGCGGAGAGGGAGTCCCCGAAGAGCTCCGGCCGGAGGTCTTCGGCCGCTTCGTCCGCGCCGATCACGCCCGTTCCCGGGCCACGGGCAGCACCGGCCTCGGTCTTGCCATCGTGCAGGCCGTGATCACCGCCCACCACGGAACTGTCACCGTCGCCGGCGGGCCCGGGCGGACCACCTTCCAGGTGTCGCTCCCCGGCCGGCACCGTCCGGCCCGGTAAAGGTGATCGCGGCAGCTCTCCCACCACCGTGGGCCGGCCTGTACGTCACTCCTGCCCATGGGGCCGGTCGGTCCGCCTTCGGGACCTGCGGCCCCTGCACCGGACGCCACTGCCGTCCCCATGCTGGAACCGGATCCGGACGGATCCGGATTCAGGAGGTGGACCAATGTCCCGCAACGTCACCGTGGGCCTCGACGGCTCCCCGGAGAGCCGTGCCGCCGCCGAATGGGCGGCCCGTGAAGGGAAGCTGCGCGGCTTGCCGGTCAAGCTGCTGCAGGTCTGGGAGCCCCTCCCGGTGCCGATGGCTCAGGCCCCGCTCCTCGGAGCCGAGACCCAGGCGCGTTGGCGCGAGCCGGACGAGACGGGAGCGCCCCTGGCCGCGGACTGGGGCGGGATCTCGCAGGAGGAGGTCGCGGGACTCCGGCTGCGCCACCCCGGAGTGGACGTGACCCTGGAACAGGTGAGCGGCACACCCACCGAGGTGCTGACGGCCGCGGGGAAGGATGCCGAACTGCTGGTCCTCGGGTCCCGCGGGCTCGGCGGACTCGGAGGGTTCCTCCTCGGATCCGTGGGCCAGGCCGTGACCGCGCGCACCGAGGTGCCTGTGATCATGGTCCGGGCCGGGGAGCAGGCCGCCGAGGAGCACGAGACGGACCCGGTAGGCATCCCGTCCGCCGCGACCCCGTACCGACCCGTCGTCCTGGGCCTGGACACCTACGGCCCCGACGACGCGGTGATCACCTTCGCCTTCGAGGAGGCCGCCCGGCGAGCCACCACCCTGCATGTCGTGCACGGCTGGAGCCTGCCCGGCTACTACGCGTACGCGCTGTCCACGGATCCCGAGCTCGGTCCCCAACTGCAGCGGCAGGACACCGCTGCCCTGACCGAGGCACTGCGGCCCTGGCGCACGAAGTACCCGGCTGTCGAGACCGTCGAGGAGTCCTGCCTCGGCAGCCCCGCCCGCCACCTCGTGGACGCGGCACGGAAGGCGTCCCTGATCGTGGTGGGCCGCCGGATCCGCCGCAGCCCGATCGGCTCGCACATCGGTCCCGTCACACACGCCGTCCTGCACCATTCCACCGCTCCCGTCGCCGTCGTCGCGCACGGCTGACCCACCCTCACGGGGAGAACACCTGATGTGAGTCACAGACCCGCCGCGTGATCGGGAACGTAGATCTGCAGATCGCGCGGCGGGCGTACGTAACCCGCCGACGACGGCCGCACCGGCAGACGCAGTACCGGTGGTGGCACCTCGTGGTAGGGGACGGAGCCGAGCAGGTGGGCGATCATGTTCAGCCGGGCCCGGCGCTTGTCGTCGCTCTCCACGATGTACCACGGCGCCTCGGAGACGTCGGTGTGCACCAGCATCTCGTCCTTGGCCCGGGAGTAGGCCTCCCAGCGGCTGATCGACTCCAGGTCCATCGGTGAGAGTTTCCAGCGCCGCAGAGGATCCTCCAGCCGGCGCCGGAAACGCTCCTGCTGCTCGGTGTCGCTCACCGAGAACCAGTACTTGCGCAGCAGGACGCCGTCCTCGACCAGCATCCGCTCGAAGATCGGGCACTGACGGAGGAAGAGCTGGTGCTCCTCCTTCGTGCAGAAGCCCATCACGTGCTCGACCCCCGCCCGGTTGTACCAGGAACGGTCGAAGAGCACGATCTCACCGGCGGCCGGCAGGTGCTCGACGTACCGCTGGAAGTACCACTGGGTGCGCTCGCGCTCGGTCGGCCTGGGCAGCGCGGCGATGCGGGCCACACGAGGGTTGAGGTGCTCCGCGACCCGCTTGATGGTGCCGCCCTTGCCCGCGGCGTCCCGCCCCTCGAAGACCACGACCAGTCGGGCACCCTCCGCACGCACCCACTCCTGCAGCTTCACCAACTCGGTCTGCAGCCGCAGCAGTTCCCTCTCGTACGGTTTGCGTGGCAGCGTCGCCGTCTTCTTGTCGGTCATGCCGCCTCCCGGCTCGATGACGTACACGGGCGGGCCGACCGGTCAGGGCCGGTGCGGTTCGGCCGCCAGCGTATGGGCCACGGTCGTCGCCCATACGGTGATCTGCTCGAAGTCGCGGAAGTCGCCGCCTTTCCCGGATTCCACGATCATCCGGGCCATGCGTCCCCTGACATCTCCCTCCAGGCGCCCGCCGAACGTGATGTGTCCGCGTGCCGCGATCCGGTGCGAGACGCGCCGGACGCCGGGCGGCGGCGGGATCTCGCGCTCGGAGGCGGAGGCGTCCAGCGGTCCGCTGCTGAACAGCCACACGGGCAGCCGCGTGAGGGCCTTGCGATGACGGCGTGCGAAGCGGCGTGCGTCGCGCTGCCAGCGGCCCGCGTACAGTCCGCCGCCGAGCACGACCGCGTCGTAGGAGCCGAGTTCATCCACCTCGGCCGCCGGGCGCACCCGGACCGTCAGCCCTTCCTTGGTGAGCACCTCGCCGATGTGCTCGGCGATCTGCGCCGTCGAGCCGTTCTTCGACCCGTAGGCGACGAGAACTGTTCCTGTCATGATCGATGCACCTCCTCACCTTCCGCGCAGCCAGTCGTCGGCCACGCCGTGCATGGAGTTTTCGTCCTGCCGGAGCCGGGAGTCGTCGAAGCGGTAGGTCAGCTGGTCGACGACGGCGACCACACCGTCCGTGGCACGGCACATGTGTACGACCATGGCGACCGCGCTGCGGCGGTCCAGCTGCCCTGTGAGGGTCACCACGCCCTGGTGGACGTCCACACCGATCGCGTCGGGCGACAGCCACAGCGCCTTCACCAGCGCCTCGTCGACGACGGCCGCACGGATCTCCGTGTCGGGGCGCAGGAACACCTGGAGCACGTCGCGCCGGGTGACGATGCCGACCAGCCGCTCCTCCTCGTCCACGACGGGCAGCCGTTCCACGCGCCGGTGCGCCATGACACGGGCCGCCTCGACGACGGTTCCGTCGCTGCGGATCGTGACGGCGGGTTCGGACATCAGCTGTCCGGCGGTCCGGGCCCGTGCTTTGGTCCGGCGTGCACGCACGCCAGGCGTCAACTTCCGCCAGTCGAAGCGGCGTTCGGGCTTCAGCGGGTCGGGCGTCTGTGCCTGCCGGGCCATGAGGTCCGTCTCGGAGATCACCCCGATCACCTTTCCGTCGTCGCCGACCACCGGCAGACCGCTGATCCGGTGTTCCGCGAGGAGCCGGGCCACTTCCTTGAACGGCGTGCCGTACGTGGCGCGTACGACCTCGCTCGTCATCACCGAGCCGACCTTGCTGTGCTTCATGGTCTGCCGCCTTTCTCAGGAGTGCGCGGTCGCGCGCCGGCTCAGCGGAGCCTGCGCAGGTAGGGATCGTGGGCCCGGCGCGGCAACAGCCGGATCCGGGCGTCGAGCGCGGTCACCAGGTCGGGCCGCGCGAGGACCGGGTTGAGGTCGGCCTCCGCCAGCTGGGGCAGGTCGCCGGCCATCCGGGACAGGCGCAGCAGCAGCTGTTCCACCTTTTCCAGGTCGACCGGGCCGGTGCCGTCGCGCCCGAACAGCAGGGGCGCGCAGCGCGGTGCGGTGACGAGGTCGTGCACGTCGAGGTCGGTGAGCGGGGCCAGCCGTGCCGCGTGGTCGTCCAGTACGTCGGTCGCGGTGCCACCGAGGCCGAACAGCACCAGCGGCCCGAACACCTCGTCCTGGACCACTCCGGCGAACAGCTCGATGCCGCGCGGCGCGAGCGGCTGCACCACCGCACCGGCCAGCATGGGACTGAATCGGACGTGGAAGTCCTGGTAGGCGGCGCGCACTTGCGCATCGCCGCGCAGGTCGAGATGGACGGCGTGCTGGACGGTCTTGTGCACGAGCCCCGGCCAGTGCGCCTTGAGGACGACGAGCCCGTCCGGTCCCTTGAGCCGGTCGGCGGCCAGTACGGCCTCGTCCTCGGACTCCGCCCAGGCCCACGGCGACTGGGGTATGCCGTAGCAGCCGAGGAGTTCGGCGCAGGCGCGCGGGTCCAGCCAGCCGCCGTCCGGGTTGTCCGCGAGGAAGGCGGCGACGACCTGATGGGCGCGTTGTGTGTCGATGCCGTCGAGTGCGGGAACGGTGCCGGGCGGCCGGGCCAGCCAGCGGGCGCGCTCCGCGGCATGGGCGAGGGCGCGTGCGGCGGCCTGCGGGTCGGCGTACGCGGGCACGTGGCCGGTGTCGGAGGGCAGCAGCCGTACGGTCGTCTCCTGGTCGAGGAGGACCGCGGCGACCGTTCGGGAGCGGCGGTCCGGGGCGTGGGTCAGGGACCGCACGAGGTCGTCGCCGGTCGCCGTGGCGACCGCGGTCGGCACCAGTGCCACCAGGACCGCGTCGACGCCGTCATGATCGGCGAGCCGGTCCACACAGGAACGCAGCTGCTCCTCCGTGACGGCGGCGCCGGCGTCGACGGGATTGCCGGCGGTGGCGCCCCGCGGCAGGATGCCGAGCAGGTCGTCGATCAGAGCCGGGGACAGCGGCGGCAGGCTCAGGCCGGCCTCCGCGCACGCGTCGGCGGCGAGCACTCCGGCGCCGCCCGCGTTCGTGACCACCACGACCCGGCTGCCCGTGGGCAGCGGCTGCGAGTGCAGGAGGGCCGCCGTTTCCAGCAGTTCGGGGACAGTACGGGTGGCGGTGATCCCGGCCTGCGTGAACAGTGCGCGCCGGGTCATCGTCGTGGTGGCGGCACCCGCGGTGTGGGAGGCGGCGGCGCGCCGTCCGGCCTCGGTCCGGCCCGCGTCGACGGTCAGGATCGGCAGGCGCCTGGTGACGCGGCGCGCGGTACGGGAGAAGGCACGCGGATTACCGAAGGACTCCAAATGCAGCAGCGCCAGATCGGTGCGCCCGTCCGACTCCCACCACTGCAACAGGTCGTTGCCGCTGACGTCGTACTTGTCGCCGAGCGAGACGAAGTCGGACACCCCGATGCCGAGCCGTTCCAGCCCGCTCAGCAGAGCGATGCCGACTCCGCCGGACTGCACCGCGACTCCGGCGGTGCCCGGCTGCGGGTGCGTGGCGGCGAAGGTGGCGTCGAGGCGCACCGTCTCCTCCGTACTGGCGAGACCGAGGCAGTTGGGGCCGACGAGCCGCATGCCGTGGTGCCGGCCGGCGGCGAGGAGCGCCTCGGCCTGGTCGGCGTCGAGCCCGGCGGAAACCACCAGTAGTGCCCGCACACCGAACTTTCCGCACTCCTCGGCGGCAGCGGGCACGTCCGGGGCCGGCACGGCGATCACTGCGAGGTCCGGCACCAGCGGCAACGCGCCGACGGACGGATACGCGTGCACGCCCAGGACCACGGAGGCCGTCGGATTGACCGCGAGGAGCCGGCCCGTGAAACCTCCGGTGCTCAGGTTGTGCAACACGGCCCGGCCCACCGAACCCGGTTTGCGGCCCGCTCCGACGACCACCACCGACTTCGGGCGCAGCAGCGGCGTCAGGCTGGCCACGTCCGCGGTCTGTCCGCGTCCCTCGACGCGCACCCGGTAGTGCTCCGTGTCGGCGAGGGGGATCAGGCAGCGGATCTCCGGTCCTGAGAACTGCCGCACGGTTCGCAGCCCCAGGTCGGTGAACACCTTGAGCATCTCGCGGTTCTCGGCGAGCGCGTCGGCGGAGAACGACGTGACTCCCTGGGCGCGCGCGGCGGACACCAGGTGTTCCAGCAGCAGCGTGCCGACCCCGCGATGGTGCCAGGCGTCGCCCACGGCGAGCGCCATGTCGGCGCTGCCGGCACGTTCCTCTCCCTCGACCTGGTACTCGGCGATCCCGATGACCTGACCGTCGTACTCGGCGACGAAGGCGCGGTAGCCGGCGTCCGTCGAGTTGCCGACCCGCGCGGCGGCCTGCTCGGCGGAGCGACGGCTGACGGAGAAGAACCGAAGCCGCAGGTTCTCGTCAGACATGTCGGAGTACAGGCGCAGCACGGCGTCGTGGTCGTCGGACCCGGCGGCCCGTACGCACACGGTCGTACCGTCGGTGAGCAGGGCGTGCATGCGGTCGCCGGATGCGGGGACGGTGGTCATCGCGTGCCTCTCGTCGGTCGGTCGGACATTCTCAGAGTCCACCTCGACGGACCGTGGGCCGATGGGTCGGTCGGGCACGAAGGAGGGCCGGACGGTCCCGGGTCCCGGGACCCGGGCTGTCACGGCAGCGGCTCGCCCAGCTCCGTCTCCACGGCGTCCGCCATCGCCCGCAGCACATCGAGCGTGCGCCGCGCCTCCGCCTCGTCGACCTCCGTGATCGCGAAGCCGACGTGCACGATGACGTACGTTCCGACAGCCGCGCCGGGCGTGTAGTCGAGACAGACCTCGCGTCGTACGCCGCCGGAGTCGACGGTGGCCATCTGCAGCCCCGCGTCGTCGTGGGCCTCCAGAACGCGGCCCGGAATACCGAGGCACATGCCCCTCACCTCTCCCTCGAGAGCCGGGCGGCGGCAATCGCGGCCTGGCCGTAGCTGATGCCGCCGTCGCCGACCGGGACCTCGCCGCCGACCAGTACCTTCAGCCCCTGTGCGCGCAGGCGCCGCCGCACCTGGGTCAGCAGCCGGCGGTTGACGAAGCAGCCGCCGCCCAGGCACACGATGCGCGGCGCCCCCTCCTTGACGGCCCGCCCTGCCATCTCTGCGGTGACGAGGGCGAGCGTGAGGTGGAAGGCCGCCGCCAGAGTGGCGACGCACTCGCCGTTCGCCTGCCGGGCCAGCAGGTCGGCGAGGGTCGGCGCGGAGTCGTACACCCACAGGCCGTTCGACCGCACCACACGGTGCGCGAGCGGCACGGCCTGCACGGTGCCCGCCGCGGCCTCCAGGCGCACGGCCGCCTCACCCTCGTACCGCACGGTGTCCACCAGCCCGAGCAACGAGGCGACCGTGTCGAACAGGCGTCCCGCGCTGGACGCGCGCGGACAGTTCACGCCCCGGGCGACCATGGTGCGTACGGCAGCCACCTCGGCCGGATCTAGCCGGTCGGTGAAGGGCCGCGTGAGCCACGGGTAGGGCCGCGGAGATCCCAGTGGTTCGCCGCCCAGCAGGTGACCGAGAGCGGTCCGTGAAGGATGGCGTACGGCCGAGTCACCGCCGGGCAGGGGAGCGGTGGCGAACCTGCCCACGCGCCGGTAGCCGCTCAGGTCGGCGACGAGGAACTCGCCGCCCCACAGAGTGCCGTCGTCACCGAGGCCCAGCCCGTCGTAGGCGATCCCGAGGAACCTGCCACGGACTCCGTGCTCGGCGGCGACGGCCGCCACGTGGGCGTGGTGGTGCTGCACGGCGATGCGGCGCAGCGGCTGCGCCTGGGCCCACCGCGTGGACAGATAACCGGGGTGCAAGTCGTGTGCGACGGCCACCGGTTCGATGCCGAGGAGCCGTCCGAGGTCGTCGTACGACTGGCGGAACGCGTCGTACGTCGCCACATCCGCCAGGACGCCCGTATGCGCCGCGAGATGGGCCCGGCCGTCGGCGGCGAGCGTGAAGGTGTGCTTGAGCTGGGCGCCGGCGCCCACGATCGGTGGTGCCACGGTCACGGGCAGGGGAGCGGGGGCGAGCCCACGCGCCCGGCGGATCGTGATCCGTGTCCGGCCGGTGATCTGCACCACCGAGTCGTCGTAGCGTGCCCGGACCGGCCGGTCGTGCGCGAGGAAGCCGTCGGCCACGGCGGCGAGCGCGGTGCGGGCCTCGGCGTCGTCGACGATGAGGGGCTCGTCGCCGAGGTTGCCGCTGGTGACCACCAGGGGCGGGGCCGGCTCGTCGAGAAGAAGGCGGTGCAGGCCGGTGGCGGGCAGGAAGAGCCCGAGACGTGGCACGCCGGCACAGACCGCCGGTGCGATGCCGTGCTGTCGGCGCGGCGACAGGAGCACGATCGGACGGGCCGGCGAGATCAGCGCGGCGCGCTCGGTACCGCTGACACCGGCCAGCCGTGTCGCGGCCCCGACGTCCCGCACCATGACCGCGAACGGCTTCGCCGGGCGGTCCTTGCGGCGCCGCAGTTCGGCGACGGCCGCGGAGTCGCGGGCGTCGCACACCAGTTGATAGCCGCCGAGCCCTTTCAGCGCGACGATGCCGCCGTCGGCGATCGTCCTGACCGCCGCCCGTAGTGCGTCCTCGCCGTGCAGATCGTCCCAGGCGAGCTGCGGCCCGCAGGCGGGGCAGGCGACGGGTTCGGCGTGGAAGCGGCGGTTGCCCGGGTCGCCGTACTCGGCCGCGCACGCCGCGCAGAGCGGGAAGCGCCGCATGGTGGTGCGGACGCGGTCGTAGGGCAGGTCCTCGATGATGGTGGCGCGGGGACCGCAGTCGGTGCAGTTGATGAACGGGTAGCGGTACCGGCGGTCGGCGCAGTCGTACAGCTCCGCGAGACAGGCGTCGCAGATGCCCGCGTCCGGAGGTATCTCGCACGACGCTGTTCCGGCGTGACCGGGCGAACTGCCGCGCACCTGGAAACCCTTGCCAGGACTGCCCTGCCCGGCCAGCAGATCGACCCGCCGGACGCGGGCCAGGGCGGGGGCGTGCGTACTGAGACGGGTGGCGAACTCCCCGATGACACCCGGTTCTCCCACCACCTCGCCCTCCACATGCCCGTCGATGTTGGCGACCCAGCCGTCCAGGCCGAGGGCCTCGGCGGTGCGGTACACGAAGGGACGGAAGCCGACGCCCTGCACGGTCCCGTGCACCTCGAAGCGCCGCACGCTCATCGCTCGCCCCCGGACGGCGTCTGCGAGTACCGGACGAGTTCCGCCTCGACCGAGTCGGCCAGTGGCCCCACGGCGGCCGCGACGGCGGGGGAGCGACCGGCGCCCATGGAGTCGTCGGCACCTTCCACCGCGTAGACGACGAGCCGTCCGGGCAACCGCCCCAGGACGCGGGCGAGTTCGCAGGCCTCTCCCAGCCCGGGCCGTGGGAGCTGGTCGTTCGCGACCGGTCCAGGCGCTGGGCGTCGAGCGCGATGCGGTGGACCCGGCCCGGGGTGCCGGGGTGAGCGTGGGCCGCGTCCACGACCACGGCGAGATCGGCACCCTCCCACAGCCCGATCAGCCGTGCCGGGTCGCCGTCGCAGGTGGCCAGCACGGTGCCGGGAGGCAGCGGGACGTTCTCGGCCCGCTCACGCACCCGGGCCAGGACCGCCCAGCCCACGCCGTCGTCCCCCCGGAAGTCGTTGCCGACACCGATGACGGCTATCCGCGGGCGTGTCCTCATGCCCTCACCGTGCGCCCGGCCGGGTGCCGGCCCCCAGGGCCGAACGGCCCTTTACCGGGGCCCGGTGCGCCTCTGGAAGGGACAGAGTGTGCCCCTGGAAGGGAACAGGAGAGGACAGTAGGAGGACAGGAGGAGGACAGGACAGGTATCCGGGTCAGCCGGTCAGCCGGCTCGCTGGTTCCACTGCGGGCTGACCAGCTCCCACTCCCGATCCCACTGGTCGAAGCGCCGCTGGTCCAGGTGCCCCCGTGCGAGGGCGCCGGCGCCGAAGGCGATGCCGGCCAGGGCAAGCACGGCGAGGACACCCAGGAAACCAGCCTCGACGGCGCCTTCGGAGGCGCTCGCCGGCTCGGGGGTGAGTGCGCCGCGGTCGTCCTGCCAGAGCGTGGTCGTCGACCCGGCCCGCACGCCTGCGCTCACGAGCGCCCGCCCGGTCCGGACGGTGCTGTCGGGGATCGTCCAGCGGACCTTGGCCGACGCCCGGTATGAGTCCGATTCCGAGGTCGTGCTCCGCGGAACGTCGAAGAGCACGACAGCCGTGACGGCGTGCCGTTCGGTGCGCTCCTGTGCGAACGCCTGGTCGGCAGCGCTCGCCGTCACCAGGCCGGCGAGCGTTCCCCCGACAAGAACGACCGTCCACACCACAAGCATGACCCAGCCCTCGACTACATCGTCGTGGCGTCGCAGCGGATTGCTCCGCCACCGCCACAGCCGCGTGCTCGCCCCCATACCCGTACCCGTACCCGTACTTTCGCGCATCGTCGACACCTCCTCGTCCGTCCGCGTGCCCCTTCGACGGTTGCAGCGCGGAGCAGCGAACGGCAGGGGCCTATGAGACGGAGTCCGAGGGCCGACCGGGCCCGCCTTGGCCGTGGGAGAGGGGCCCATCGGCCCCCGCGTCCCAGGAGACGCCGTTCTCCGGAACGTCACGGTCGGCCGTTTTCGGTGGGCCGACCGGCCCAAGCGGATTCCCGCGCTCTCGAACAAGCTGGACCTGTGGGGCGCGGTCCCGGCGTCATGCCGGCCCCGGCTCCGCCCATCGGGGCGGTCCACGGGACAGGCCCCCGCTGCGAAGCGAGAAGGTGAGCAGCACATGAAGGGCTATGTTTTCCACGGACCCGGACAGGCCGCCTGGGAGCAGGTGCCGGATCCGGTCATCAAGGAAGCCACCGATGCGATCGTGCGCGTCGACGCCGTCACCATCTGCGGCACCGACCTGCACATCCTCAAGGGCGACGTGCCCGAGGTCCGCCCCGGCACGATCCTGGGGCACGAGGCGGTCGGCGAGATCGTCGAGGTCGGCGGTGACGTGCGCACCGTGCGGCCGGGGGACCGGGTCCTGGTCTCCTGCATCAGCGCCTGCGGGCGGTGTCGTTTCTGCCGGGAGAGCATGTATGGCCAGTGCCGCGGCGGCGGGGGCTGGATCCTGGGCCACCTGATCGACGGCACCCAGGCCGAATACGTCCGCGTCCCGTACGCCGACCTCTCCGTGCACCCGTTGCCCGGCACGGTCACCAGCAAGGACGCCGTGCTGCTGGCCGACATCTTCCCGACCTCCTACGAGGTGGGCGTGCTGAACGGCCGGGTCCGTCCCGGAGACACCGTCGCCGTCGTCGGGGCGGGCCCCATCGGACTGGCGGCCATAGCCACCGCTCAGCTGTTCGCGCCCGAACGGATCGTCGCCGTGGACGTGGCCGGCACTCGGCTGGAGGCCGCCCGGAAGCTCGGCGCCGACGCCGTGGTCAACGCCCGGGAGGCACCCGAACAGATGATCGCCGACCTGACCGATGGGCTGGGCGCGGACGTCGTCATAGAGGCGGTCGGCGTGCCTGAGACCTTCGAACTCTGCACTCGTATGGTGCGGCCCGGCGGTCACGTCGCCAACGTGGGCGTGCACGGGAAACCCGCGACCCTGCACCTGGAAGACCTCTGGATCAAGAACGTGACCATCACCACGGGCCTGGTGGACACCCACTCCACCCCCACCCTGCTGCGGATGGCGGCAGCGGGCCGGCTGCCCACCTCACAGCTGATCACCCACACCTTCCCCCTCGATGGAATGCAGGAGGCGTACGACGTCTTCGGCAACGCCGCTGAGACAGGCGCGCTCAAGGTCGTGCTCGGAGGGTGGGGGAAAGGAGCATAGGAACAATTCCAGGGGCGCACATGGCCGCATCGGCGCGGTGGCCGACAGCGGCTCGCGCAACTGTTCGGCGCCATCGAGCACTTCATCCGCTCGGTCCACGGTACGCGCTACCGATCGCGGGCGTAATCTGACCGCAGGCCGCAGGCCGCAGGCCGCAGGGTGCATAGCGGTGCTCGGTGCTTGCTCCGGATTGCTGTCCTGTCGGTCCCGCGTCCGGCCGAGGCTTGGAGGCGTCGCTCGTGCCCGTGACAGTGACAACGACCAGCATGTACCGGGCACCTCAGCCGCCGTCTCCTGACCCAGACCGGACCGGTCGATGAACGAGGCGGACTCCGTGTTCGTCGACGTGACCAATGCCGCTCTGCCCGGAGCGCCGGCTCCGGAGGGGCCGAGCCGGGCCGCAGGCGGCTCGATCATGGATCCGGTCGCCGACGGGATCGAGGTCGCGCCGTTCACTCGCGCGGGTCTACGAGCACGGCTGCTGCCGTTCGTTGTGGTGTCCGTGGTGGCGATGGTGAGTGTGCTGCTGCCGAGTGGCGGGCTGGCGTCGTGGCACCACATGGGCGTCGCCGCGGTGCTGCTCACGGTCGTGGTCCTCGCCGCGTTCGCGGTGCCGTGGGCCCGACTGCCGGTCTGGGTGGCTGTGGCAATACCGCTGCTCTACGCGGCCTCCATGCTGGAGCTGGTCCTCTCCTCGGGAACGGCCTCCGGCGTGGGCACCGTGCTGCTGCTCCCGCTGGTGTGGTCGGTGCTGTTTCACCACCGATGGGAATCGGTGTGCGTCCTGGTGACGATCGTGCTGGCGGAAGTGATCATCTCAGTGGTGCAGTCGGCGCCGCCTACGACTCTGGCACGCCGCGTGGTGCTCTGGACCGCGCTCGGCGCCGTGATTCTGCTCGCCGCCCACGGCCTGCGCGAACGGATCCGCCGTGCCCACGAACACACCACCGCCCTGCAGAACCAGCTCCACCAGATGACCGACCGGGACCGGATCGCCGCGCGACTCACCGACACCGTGATCCGTCAGCTTTTCGCCGCAGGCCTGGACCTGCACGGCGCCGCCTCGTGTGTGACCGACGAGGCGGCCCGCCGTCGCCTGCTCAACGGAGTCGCCGAACTCGACCGGGCCATCGCTCAACTGCGGATCACCGTCTACGACCTGCGCCCCGACGACAGCAGGTCGCAATCCGCCGGGGAGCCAAGCAGCACCACCGCAGGAGATCAGCTTTCACCTCGACGCTCCGGCCCGACGTGACGTACTCGTGCCCGTACCGGCGGCGAGCTCGGCCAGGAACGACCCACCCGGTATTTACAGGAGCCGGAGAGCGCGTCACAGTCACAACGGAGTCCCAGGGCTCCGCCGACTTGCCCGATCGGTCCGGGAGGGGCGCGCGACCTGCTCGCACGCTCCAGGTAGGGACGGCCGGTGACCCACCGGCCGTCCCTACCTGGAGTGCCCTCGCGCTACGTGTTCGCCGCTTTCACTGCGCCACATCTCTCCGTAAGCCGCTCGAAAGATTGCACTCGACGTCGACGACACCCTCGACCGCGCGCACCAGACGGGCCGCGACGGGTACCAGCGAGGTGTCGCGGATCCGTCCGGTCAGAGTCACCACGCCGTCCAGAACCTCGATGTCTATGGGTTCGATCGGCGCGGGAAAGAGGCTCCACACGGCCTCCGCACGGACTTCCGCGGCGATGTCCTCGTCCGTGCGCAGAAAGACCTTCAGCAGATCTGCTCGGCTGACCACGCCGTCGAGCATGCCCTCGTCGTTGACGACGGGCAGCCGCTTGACCTTGCGCTGTGCCATGATGCGGGCGGCCTGCGCCAGAGTGGCGTCGGCGTGGACGGTGACGGCCGGCGTGCTCATCAGCTCCTCGGCGGTCAGACCTCCCGCCTTGGCCAGGTCGGAGAGGCGACGCAGCTGGGTGTACCGGTCCGGGTCGCTGTCCCGGAACTCCTCCTTGGGCAGCAGGTCGGCCTCGGAGACGACGCCGATGACGCGCCCCTCGCCCTCCAGTACGGGAAGGGCGCTGACCTTCCACTGCTGCATGAGTTGGACGATGTCCTTGAAGGGGGCGTCGCGGCCCACGGCCACGACGGTGTGCGTCATGACATCACTGACGATGTGCGGGCTGACAGGCATGGTGTCTCCTGCCTTTCTCCTGGGATCTCGGATGCCGCCGACGGTCAGGTCGGGTGGTCGGTCCGGGTGACCGGCCGGCTCTCTCAGATGTTTCTGCTCCCGCTGCCGTACGGGGCGTAGAGGTCGAGCAGCCGGATCCGGGCGGCGTGCAGCCGGTGGGCGACCACGCGGCCGACCCATGCCGCGACCGCGCGACCGAACTCCGGATCGTCGGCGCACATCGCCCGTACGGCGCTCGCGTCGAACTCGTAGGCGCGCACCGGAGTGGTGGTCTCGGCGCCGAGTTGCCACGTAAAGGGAGCGAAATGCCAGGACCAGCCGACCAGTTCGCCGTGGCCCAGCGACTCGATGACGGCGGCGCGCCGTCCGGGAACGTGCAGGTCGAGAGCGACGGACCCGGTCCGGACGATCCAGAACCGGTCGGCACGCCGACCCTCCTCGAACAGGCGAGCACCCACCTCGAAGGATACTTCGCGGGCTGTTCGCATCAGCCGCTCGCGGTGTTCGACCGGGAGGCCCGCGGCCAGGGTGAGGTTGGTCATGGTTCCGGTTCCTTTCATACATGCGGCCACGGTCGGCCGACGCGTGGTGGAGCGGCACCGTCGTCGCCGGCCTGCGCCGATGCGGGGCCGGGACTCCGGTGGCCGTGTGCACGGTTCTGCCGACGGCTTGGGTCGAGCGCCGTCCGCTGATTCCAGACTGGGCCCGCCGGAGTGCGGAGGCGACAGGCCGCTCGACCCCATCTGGGGCTCTTCGGCCCAACGCGGGTCGCTGTACGGCCCACGTCGGTCGGCCGACGCATCGCTGTCCCGGCCGAGGACCCCGGCCACCGGCGCAGGCCGCGAGTTCAGCCGTAGTACGCGGTGCGCATGATCTCCCGCATGTCGTCCAGCATGGGCATGCGAGGGTTGGCAGGGGCGCACTGGTCCTCGTAGGCGTTGAGCGCCTGCTGGGGGAGGGCCTCCAGGAAGGTCTTCTCGTCGATGCCCAGTGACTGGAACGACGGCTCGATGCCGATCGCGTCCCGCAGGCGCTCCACGGCGACGGCGAGGGATTCCACGCCCTCGTCCGGACTGGCGGCGGACAGGCCGAGGGTGCGGGCGATGTCCTGGAAGCGTTCCGGGGCTCGGTAGCTCTCGTACTTGGGCCAGCCGGTGAGCTTGGTCGGGACGGCGCCGTTGTAGCGGATGACGTGCGGCAGCAGGACGGCGTTGGTGCGGCCGTGAGCGACGTGGAAGGTGGCGCCGAGGGTGTGCGACATGGCGTGGACGATGCCGAGGAAGGCGTTGCCGAACGCCATGCCGGCGATGGTGCCGGCGTTGTGCATCTTCTCCCGCGCCTCGGGCGACCCGGCGCGGTCGTTGACGGCCGCCTCGAGATGATCGAAGACCAGCCGGATGGCGTGCAGGGCGAGGCCGTCGGTGAAGTCGTTGGCGTAGACGGACACATACGACTCGATGGCGTGGGTCAGTGCGTCGAAGCCGCTGTCGGCGGCCAGGGCCGGAGGCAGAGCGGTGGTCAGGAGAGGATCGATGATGGCCACGCTGGGGGTGAGCGCGTAGTCGGCCAGCGGGTACTTCTTGCCGGTGGCCGGGTCCGAGATGACGGCGAAGGGGGTGACCTCGGCGCCGGTGCCGGAGGTGGTGGGCACACACACCAGGCGGGCGAGTTTCCCCAGGGTCGGGAACCGGAAAGCCCGCTTGCGGATGTCGGAGAACTTCTGCCGCATGTCCGCGAAGTCGATCTCGTTGCCCAGCGCGTGCTGCTCGTACAACAGCCACATGACCTTCGCCGCGTCCATGGGGGAGCCGCCGCCGAGCGCGATGATCGTGTCGGGGCGGAAGTCCCGCATGAGGCGGGCGCCGCGCTGCACCGAGTCGATGCTGGGCTCGGGTTCGACGTTGTCGATGATCTGCAGGGTGACTGAGTCACGGCGCTGCTGCAGGACACGGGTGATCCGGTCGACGAAGCCGAGCCGGGTCATGGTCGCGTCGGTGACGATGGTGACGCGGTGCACGTCCGGCATCGAGGTCAGATAGCGAATGGCCTGCGGCTCGAAGTAGATCTTCGGCGGAACCTTGAACCACTGCAGGTTGTTGCGGCGGGTGGAGACCCGTTTGACGTTGAGCAGCTGCGCGGCGGAGACGTTGTTCGACACGGACGTGCTGCCCCAGGAGCCGCAGCCGAGGGTCAGCGACGGCAGCAGGCCGTTGTAGATGCCGCCGATGGCGCCTTGCGACGAGGGGGCGTTGACGATGATCCGTACGGTCTTCATGCGCATGCCGTACGCCTCCGCCAAGGCGGGATCCTCGGTGTGGATGACGGCGCTGTGGCCCTGGCCGTGGAAGGCGACCATGTCGGCTGCCAGGTCGAAGCCGTGGCGCTCGTCCTTCGCCCGCAGCACGGCCAGGACGGGGCACAGCTTCTCCCGGGTCAACGGCTCGTCCGGGCCGACCCGTTCGACACGCACCAGGATGACCGAGGTGTCCTCCGGTACGGAGAACCCGGCGTGCTCGGCGATCCACACCGGGCTCTGGCCGACAGCCGCGGCGTTGACCTTGGGTTCGCAGCCGGCGTTCGAGCCGCCGGCGGAGGGGAACAGGAACGTCTCCAGCTTCGCCTTCTCCTGCGGGGTGGCCAGGTGGGCGTGCAGGGTACGGAACTCGGCGAGTGCCGCGTCGTGGATCTCGGTGTCGAGGATGACGGCCTGCTCGGAGGCGCAGATCATGCCGTTGTCGAACGCCTTCGACAGCACCAGGTCGTTGACGGCCCGGCGCAGCTTCGCGCTCCTGTGCACGTAGGCGGGGACGTTGCCCGCGCCGACGCCCAGGGCGGGCTTGCCCGCCGAGTAGGCGGCCTTCACCATGGAGTTGCCGCCGGTGGCGAGGATCAGCGAGACGCCCGGGTGCCGCATCAGCGTGCTGGTCGCCTCGACCGACGGCGCCTCGATCCACTGGACGCAGTGCTCCGGCGCGCCGGCTGCGACGGCCGCGTCGCGTACGATCCGGGCCGCCTCGGCGCTGCACCGCTGCGCGGAGGGGTGGAAGGCGAACACGACCGGATTACGGGTCTTCAGCGCCATCAGCGCTTTGAAGATCGTGGTGGAGGTCGGGTTGGTGACGGGTGTGACGGCGCAGACGACGCCCACCGGCTCCGCGATCTCGACCATGTCCTCGATGTCGTCGCGGGCTATGACACCGACGGTCTTCATGGGGCCCATGCTGTGCGTGACGTGCTCGCACGCGAACATGTTCTTGGCCGCCTTGTCCTCGAAGACGCCCCGCCCGGTCTCCTCGACGGCCAGAAGGGCCAGCGCGGTGTGCTGGTCCAGGGCGGCGACCGAGGCCTTCTTCACGATGTGGTCGACCTGCTCCTGGGTGAGGGACTCGTAGTCGGCGAGTGCCTTGAGGCCGGCCGTGACCAGCCGGTCCACAGCGACCGTGGTGTCGGAGGGGGCCTCGGCGCCGACCGTGGCTTCGGTGCCGGAGTCGTGTCGGGTCATGAGGGGTGCCTCCGGAGTCGGGTTCGCCGTGGGAACGCGGCGGTGGGCAGCCGTGCGTGTACGGCGGCGTAGGGACGGGAGCGGCGCCTGGGGCGGCACCGCTCCTTGCCTCCAACTGTCCTGGGGGCCACGCTCCTGCCGTAGGCGCCGAAGGTCCTCTTCCAAGGCCGTCCGGCCCGGACCGGTAGGGCCTGTCAGCCCGCGCCACCACGGGATGCGCCCGCGCCACCAGGGGATGCGGGTGTCCTTCAGAGGAGTCACAGGGCCCCGGGCTCCCCGGTAGCGGCGCTCGGCGAGCAGTCGTCGAAGCGGAACGTCAGACCGTTCACCACGCCGACGACACCCTCCAGCCGCCACGCCGCGTGGACGGCCTCCGGGACCTGACTGCGCAGGTTCACGCGGCCGTCGAGGGTGACGACACCGGCGCGGACGGAGACGAGGACGGCTTCGTCCCGCAGCCCCAGGGAGCCGACGACGATCTCCTCGGTCACCTGGCGGCGGATGTCGGCGTCGGTACGCAGGAAGACCCGCAGGAGATCACGGCGGGTGGCGATACCGATGAGACGGTCCTCCTCGTCGACCACGGGCAGCCGCTCGACGCCACGGCGTTCCATCAGCCGGGCCGCGTCCGGGACGGTCTGTTCCGGGTGCACGGTGATCGCCGGACTCGTCATCAGGTCCGCCGCCGTGACGGCGCGGGCCGAGCAGTGGTCGGCCCGAGATGCCTGGGTGCGTATCAGATCCGTGCCGGAGACCACGCCGAGCACCTTGTCGTCCCCGTCGACCACCGGCAGTCCGCTGATCCGGTGCACGTCGAGCAGCCGGACGACCTCCTTGAAGGGCGTCGTCCGGCGGACCTGCACGACGTCCTCGGTCATCACTTCGGCGACGGTGTGGGATGTCATGGTGCTCTCTCCTTCACGGACACGGCGTAAGGGGTGTGTGGCCGGACCGGTCCGCTCTCCCTGCCGGACCGGTCGCGGCACGCCCCTACTGCTCCGGACCGCCACGCCACGGGGGTGGCGGGGCCGTCCTGCGGCTCACGGCGCCGCGGTGGGCGACGCGTTCGGTGTTCTCGCGCAGCCGGTCGTGCAACCGGTCGGCGAGTTCCCGGGCGCTCGCCTCCCGGGCGTGGACGACGACCAAGTCGCTCCCGATCCGGATCTCGGCGCCCGCGGACCAGGGCAGCCCGACGTGGTGGGCCGCGTCCCTGACGACGCGCACCTCGCCCCTGGCGGGCGGGAGACCGGGACGGCCCACAACGGCCACGACCTTCTCCCTGAGGTAGGCGAGGGACTCCTCGTCCACGTCGCCCTCGGCCCGCACCCGGACGGTGGCGGTGGTGTCGCGGCCGTCGATTTCGTTGGCAGTCATGTGTTCCACTCCTTGCGATTGTTCCGGCAGCGCCTCAAGACTGCTGCCTGCCTCGGCGTTGCCCACAGGGCCGTCCGGCCCTGTGGGCAACGGCAAGGGACCCCGGTTATCTGCTGTCACTCACGTCGGCCCCGTCGAGCGCCGCCCGCCCGGCCTCCAGGCGGGCCACCGGCACCCGGAACGGCGAGCAGGAGACGTAGTCCAGGCCGGCGGTGTGGAAGAAGTGCACGGAGTCGGGATCGCCCCCGTGCTCCCCGCACACGCCGATCTTCAGCTCCGGCCGGGCGGCACGGCCCTCGGCCACGGCGATCTCGACCAGCCGGCCGACACCGGCCAGGTCGAGCGTCTCGAACGGGGAGACGGGGAACACGCCCTGGTCGAGGTAGGCGGAGAAGAACTCCGCCTCGACGTCGTCGCGTGAGAAACCCCAGGTGGTCTGGGTCAGGTCGTTGGTGCCGAAGGAGAAGAACTCGGCCTCCTCGGCGATCCGCCCCGCCGTCAGCGCGGCCCTGGGAAGTTCGATCATCGTCCCGACGGGGCAGCTGACGGGGACGCCGGCCTTCTCGGAGACGTCGGCCAGTACCCGCTGAACCTCCTCTCGGACGATCCGCAGTTCGCGGACGTCCCCCACGAGCGGAACCATGATCTCCGCCCGCGGAGTGCCCCCTGCCCGCAGGCGTTCGGCG
This sequence comes from Streptomyces sp. NPDC048484, assembly GCF_040651415.1. Classification (NCBI taxonomy): domain Bacteria; kingdom Bacillati; phylum Actinomycetota; class Actinomycetes; order Kitasatosporales; family Streptomycetaceae; genus Streptomyces; species Streptomyces sp. NPDC048484. Next base: position 95,038 of record NZ_JBEZJY010000035.1, on the reverse strand, counting down.
ACGGCTTCACCGATCGCCCGGACCTGCATGGCGACCAGGCCCGGAATCACCAGTCCGAGGCGTACGCCGCGCAGGCCGAGCATCGGGTTCTCCTCGTGCATGCGGGTCACCGCGGTCAACAACTCGACCTCGTGCGCCGACGGCAGGTCCCCGTGCGCCTCGGCGGTGGCTATCCGCACCGCCAGCTCCGTACGGTCGGGGAGGAACTCGTGCAGCGGGGGGTCCAGGAGGCGGATGGTGACCGGCAGGCCGTCCATGGCTTCGAGAATGCCGATGAAGTCCTCCCGCTGGAGCGGCAGGAGAGCATCGAGCGTCCGATCGCGCTCGGCGTCCGTGCGGGCGAGGATCATCTCCTCCACCAGCTTGCGACGCGCGCCGAGGAACATGTGCTCCGTGCGGCACAGTCCGATGCCCTGCGCCCCGAAGCGACGTGCCCGAGCGGCGTCCTCGGGGGTGTCGGCGTTGGCCCGCACCTCCAGGCGCCGGACCGCGTCGGCCCGGGCCAGGGCGCGAGCCACCGCGTCGACCACATCGTCCTCGTCCGCGTCCCGGTGGCCGTCCTCCAGGAACCGGATGACTGCCGAGTCCACGAGCGGCACCGATCCAAGGAACACCGCGCCGGCCGAGCCGTCGACGGAGAGGACCGTGCCCTCCTCGACGACGGTGCCGTCAGGGGCTGTGAAGCGGCGGGCCGCGGTGTCCACGGTGAGTTCCTCGGCGCCGCACACGCACACCTTGCCCATGCCGCGGGCGACGACGGCCGCGTGACTCGTCTTGCCACCACGGCTGGTGAGCACCGCCTGGGCGGCGATCATGCCGGGCAGGTCGTCGGGGGTGGTCTCCTGGCGGACGAGGACGACCCGCTCGCCGGCCGCGGCACGCCGCACGGCCTCGGCGGAGTCGAAGACCGCCACGCCGACGGCGGCACCGGGCGAGGCCGGGATACCGTGGGCGAGCGCGGTGCCGGTCGCGGAGGCGTCGAACCGCGGGAACATCAACCGCGCCAGACCTTCCCCGCTCACCCGGGCGAGGCCCTCGTCCGGTGTGATGAGCTCCTCGTCGGCGAGCGCCGTGGCGATGGCGAAAGCCGCCTCGGCGGTGCGCTTGCCGACCCGGGTCTGGAGCATCCACAAGGTGCCGCGTTCGATGGTGAACTCGATGTCGCACAGGTCGCGGTAGTGCCGCTCCAGGGTCCGCATGTGCGTGCGCAGTTGTGCGTACGATGTGGCGTCCAACCGCTCCAGCTCGGACAGGGGCACGGTGTTGCGGATGCCGGCGACGACGTCCTCGCCCTGTGCGTTGGGCAGGTAGTCGCCGTACAGTCCGAGGTGCCCGGTGGCCGGATCGCGGGTGAAGGCGACACCGCTGCCGGAGTCCGGCCCGAGGTTGCCGAACACCATGCACTGCACGTTGACGGCGGTGCCCAGGTCGTCGGGGATGTGTTCGCGCCGCCGGTACAGACGGGCGCGTTCACCGTTCCAGGACTCGAAGACGGCCAGGACCGCCCGGCTCAACTGCTCGGCGGGGGACTGCGGGAAGTACTCGCCGGTCTCCAGACGGATCAGGTTCTTGTACGTCTCCACGAGGCGGGCGAGGTCGTCGGCCTCCAGGTGCACGTCGTCGGGAACGCCGCGCTCCTCCTTGAGCTGGGCGATGGCCTGCTCGAAGCGGGAGGAGTCGACACCCATGACCGTGCTGCCGAACATCTGCAGGAGGCGGCGGTAGGAGTCCCAGGCGAAGCGCTCACTGCCGGAGACCTTGGCCAGGCCCACTACGGACTCGTCGTTCAGGCCGATGTCGAGGATCGTCTCCATCATGCCGGGCATGGAGAACCTCGCGCCGGAGCGGACGGACAGCAGCAGCGGGTCGTCCGGGCCGCCCAGCAGCCGGCCCGCCGCGGTCTCGACCGCCGACAGGTGCTCGGAGATCTCAGCCGACATGCCGGCGGGCTCGCCGCCGGAGACCAGGTAGGCCCGGCAGGCCTCCGTGGTGATGGTGAACCCGGGGGGCACCGGCAGACCGAGCCGGGTCATCTCGGCCAGGTTCGAGCCCTTGCCGCCGAGCAGGTCGGCCATGTCACGGCCGCCCTCCGTGAAGTCGTACACGTAACGAGCCATGACAGTGCGCTCCTCAGCTTGGGGCGTGGTGATCCCAGCGTCGGGCCGCGGGCTGCCCGCGGCGAGGTGCCGGCAGTCCCGGTTCCTGGGCCGGTAGGCCCCCGCGCGGATGCTCCGCCACTCCACCGCGCCCAACCTCTGGGCCCAAGGGGCCCGAACGAGGGCCGTACGACCCTTGGCCGTCCGTCACCACCGGAGGAGCCTGAAGCCGACAGCAGGTCCGCAGATCCGCAGGTTCGGGAGGATGCGTCATGCTTCGCAACATCGCAGTGGGCGTCGACGGAACGCCCGCGAGTCTCGCAGCCGCGCACTGGGCAGCCGAGGAGGCGGAGCGCCGGGAAACCGGGCTCAGCATCGTGCACGCCTGGCGCGGTCATCCCCGCCCCGGGCCGAACATCCCCCTCGGCCGCACCGAGCGCGAATGGGCCGAACAGACCCTGTTGGAGGCCGTCGGCAGTGTCCGCGCGGCCCATCCCGGTCTCCGGATCGACGAGCACCTCGTCTGTGAGGCGACGGTCGCCGCCCTGGTCGCGCCCGCTCTGAAGGCGGACGTCCTGGTTCTCGGCTCCCTCGGCCTGGGCGCCCTGGGGGGCTTCGTGACGGGGTCCGTGTCCCAGCGGGTGGTGGCCCGGTCCGAGCGGCCCGTGGTCCTGGTGCGGGCACGGCGGAGCGCGGCCGACGAACACCTGCCGGCTGTGGACGGCGTCGCACCTGAGGAGATTCCCCGGACGCCCTACCGCGCCGTCGTGCTCGGACTGGACGTGGGGCATCCATGCGACGAACTGATCGCGTTCGCGTTCGACGCCGCCCGGCGGCGCGAAACCGGCCTGCGAGTGGTCCACACCTTCACGATGCCGTCCCGACCCGTGTCCGATCCGTCAGAGACCGCGGGACCCGTCGCCTCGCCACCTCCGGCGCCCGGACCGGAGACACAGGCGGCCGAGGAACGAGCGGTGGCCGCGGCGCTGCGCCCCTGGCGGGACAAGTACCCGACCGTGTCCGTGACCGAGGCGGTGACCGAAGGCCGGGCCGCGCCCGCACTGGTGCACGCCACGAAGGACGCCGGACTCCTCGTGGTGGGCCGCCGCACGAGCGGGAACCGACCCGGCGCCCACACGGGTCCGGTCACGCACGCCGTGCTGCATCACGTCGGCTGTCCCGTCGTCGTGGTGCCGCACGACTGAGCGGCGCAGCCGCGCCCGCGCAGGTCGATCACCCGGGGACGCCGACCGCGGGCACCCGGGAAGGCAGGCTGTGACTGCCGCCCTGGCGCGGCGGACTCTCCTTCGGCTGAGCGTCCGCCGCGGCCCCGCCTTCGTGCTTAGCGGGAGAACACCTGGCACGGAACGCAGCGGGACCGAAGGTCCCGGCGGACGGGGGCTGGACGGGACCCGCGCATGCACTGTCCGGCACTCCCCGCGATCACCCCGGCCGACGAGCATCGACTGTGAGACGAAGGCCCATCGAGAGGACCTGTGATGACCGCGACGGTGACTGTCGGCCCCCGTACCGCCAATGCCTGGCGGCGGTACGCCGGAAGCGGATGGCGTGAGCGCATCGACGTGCGCGACTTCATCCAGGCCAACTACACGCCCTGCGAGGACGACGCGTCGTTCCTGTCGGGTCCCACCGACCGCACACGCGCGGTCTGGCACAAGGTCAGCGCGCTCTTCCCCGAAGAACGCCGCAAGGGCGTCCTCGATGTCGACACCGCCACCCCCTCCACGATCACCTCGCACGCACCCGGGTACATCGACCGTGAACGCGAGCTGATCGTCGGCCTGCAGACCGACGCCCCGCTCAAGCGCGCGATCATGCCGAACGGCGGTCTGCGCATGGTGGAGAACAGCCTGAAGGCGTACGGCTACGAGGCCGACCCCTTCGTGACGAAGGTCTTCGGGACCTACCGCAAGACCCACAACGACGGCGTCTTCGACGCCTACACCCCCGTGATGAGGGCCGCCCGCAAGGCCGGGATCATCACCGGGCTGCCCGACGCCTACGGCCGCGGACGGATTATCGGTGACTACCGGCGCGTCGCCCTGTACGGCACCACACGGCTGATCGAGGCAAAGCGGGCCGAACGAGCCCTGCTGGACGCCCAACCGTCCTCCTCGGACGTCATCCGCGACCGTGAGGAACTCGCCGAACAACTCAGGGCGTTGAGCGAACTGGCCCTGATGGCGGCGACGTACGGCTGTGACGTCTCCCGGCCCGCGGCCACCGCGCGTGAGGCCGTGCAGTGGCTCTACCTGGGCTACCTGGCCGCGGTGAAGGAGCAGAACGGGGCGGCCATGTCACTCGGCCGCACGTCGACCTTCCTGGACGTCTACCTCCAGCGGGACCTGGAAGAGGGAACCCTCGACGAGTCCCGTGCCCAGGAGCTGATCGACGACTTCGTGATCAAACTGCGGATCGTACGGTTCCTGCGGACCCCCGAGTACGACGCGCTGTTCTCCGGCGACCCGACCTGGGTGACGGAGTCCATCGGCGGCGTCGGAGACGACGGACGCCCTCTGGTCACCCGTACGTCCTTCCGCTTCCTGCAGACCCTGTACAACCTCGGCCCCGCCCCCGAGCCCAACCTGACCGTGCTGTGGTCGCCCCGACTGCCCTTCGGCTTCCGCATGTTCTGCGCCCAGGTGTCCATCGACACCAGCGCCGTCCAGTACGAGTCGGACGACCTGATGCGACCGTGCACCGGCGACGACACGGCGATCGCCTGCTGTGTCTCCGCGATGGCGGTCGGCAAGCAGATGCAGTTCTTCGGCGCCCGCGTCAACCTCGCCAAGGCGCTGCTGTACGCGATCAACGGCGGCCGGGACGAGATGAACGGCGAGCAGATCGCACCCGCGACGCCCGCACTGACCGGCGAGTACCTGGAGTACGAGCAGCTGTCGGCGGCGTACGACCGCATGCTGGACTGGCTGGCGGGCACGTACGTCAACACGCTCAACGTCATCCACTTCATGCACGACAAGTACGCCTACGAACGCATCGAGATGGCCCTGCACGACCACCCCGTGCACCGCTTCATGGCCTGCGGCATCGCCGGCCTGTCCGTCGCCGCCGACAGCCTCTCGGCCGTCAAGCATGCCCGCGTCAAGGTGATCCGGGACGCGACCGGGCTGGCCGTCGACTACGAGGTGGAAGGCGAGTTCCCGGCGTACGGCAACAACGACGACCGCGCGGACGCACTCGCCGTCGGTCTGGTGGAGTCGTTCATGGCCAAGGTGCGCGAGCACGCGACCTACCGGAACGCCGAGCACACGCAGTCGGTGCTGACCATCACCTCGAACGTCGTCTACGGCAAGCACACCGGCAACACCCCCGACGGCCGCCGCGCCGGAGAGCCCTTCGCGCCCGGCGCCAACCCCATGAACGGCCGCGACCGCCACGGGGTGGCCGCCTCCGCGCTGTCGGTGGCCAAGCTGCCCTACGAGCAGGCCCGCGACGGCATCTCCCTGACCACGACCATCACCCCGGAAGGGCTCGGCCACGTCCCCGAGGAGCGCGCGGGCCATCTGGTCGGCATCCTCGACGCCTACACGTCGGCGGGCGGCTTCCACATGAACGTCAACGTGCTGGACCGGGCCACGCTGGAAGACGCCATGGAACACCCGGAGAAGTACCCCGAACTGACGATCCGGGTCTCCGGGTACGCCGTCAACTTCGTCCGCCTGACGCGCGAGCAGCAGCTCGACGTGATCAGCCGTACCTTCCACGGATCGCTGTGAACACCGCCACCGACCGCGTGACCGGCCGGATCCACTCCTGGGACCTGTCCACCGGCGTGGACGGCCCCGGGACCCGGTTCGTCCTCTTCGTCAGCGGCTGCCCGCTGCGCTGCCTGTACTGCGCCAACCCCGACACCTGGCACATGCGCGACGGGCGGCCGGCCACGGTCGACGAGGTGATGGAGGAGATCGACAAGTACCGGGCGTTCATCACGACGGCCGGCGGCGGAGTCACCCTCACCGGCGGCGAGCCCCTGCTCCAACCCGCCTTCACCGCCGCTGTGCTGCGCCGCTGCAAGGAGGCCGGTCTGCACACCGCACTCGACACCTCCGGCTTCCTCGGCGCCCGTGCCACCGACGAACTCCTCGCCGACACCGACCTGGTGCTGCTGGACATCAAGTCCTTCGACATCGCCACGTATCGCAAGCTGACCGGCGGCGAACTCGTCCCCACCCTCAATTTCGCCACACGCCTGGACCGGCTCGGCTCACGCATGTGGATCCGCTACGTCCTGGTGCCGGGCTGGACCGACGATCCCGAGGCCGTCGACGGGCTCGCCCGCTTCCTGTCGGGTCTCGCGGGCGTGGAACGGATCGACGTCCTGCCGTTCCACAAGCTCGGTGCCGCCAAGTACGACGCCCTGAACATCCCCTTCCCACTGCAGGACACCCCGGTTCCCGACGCGGCACTGGTCGACCGCGTCCGCGACCAGTTCCGAAGCCACGGTCTGGCGGCCCAGTGACCCGGGGGCGGTCTCCCCGGCCTCGACCACGAGGCCTCCGGGATCCACCACGGGACACCAGGCGCGTGATCCTTGGCCGAACGGCCCCCGCAATGAGGCCTGTTCGGCAGGGATCGAGGGACCTGGGAGCCCGCGGCGCGGAGCAGTCCCCGACGGCACAGTGGGTGGCGAGCCGGGTGGATCACCAGCCGGCTGGAGCACGAGGAGGCCGCGCCATGTTCGGGACCGCGTCGTCGCGACACGAGCTCCACCCGGTGGTGCCCCCTTCGCGCCAGGTCCCTGCCCATGTCCTGCGACGGGGGCCCGACAGGTCGCCGCTGGTGCGTCTGTACCGCCGTGTCCTGCCGGCCCGGGTCCGGCGGGTCGTGGTGACCGGTACGTCCGCCGGGGCGCGGAGCCGGGTGAAGCGGTGCCTCACCGCCGTACCCGGCCCACGGCACGTCCTGGGCATCGTGCGCGCGGCCCGTGCGGCTCGCCGGACGGCCCGTGCCGGCGCGGGGCAGGACCAGGCCGTCCGCCTGGTGCGTGACGTACCGAAGATCGTGACCGTACGGGACGACGTGTCGCCGCTGTGGGTTCGCAACGCCAACTCGGCTGCCGTGCGGGCGGCTTTGCGGAGCGCGGGCATCGACTACTTCTGCGTCCGCGGACGCAGCCACAGCGCCGCGGTGGTGGCCGTCGCCGCCGACGACAGGCAGGCGGCCCTGAACGCGCTGGAGGAGGCATGCCGTACCCGGCCCGGATACGTCTGCGCGACGGACCGTCAGTGGCGTACCCGGCCGGGTTTCCGGCACGCGACCTGGCGCCGGCTCGCGTCGGCCGACGTCATCCGGGTGACCTGGTACTACAGCGACCGGCGAGGGCTGTTGACACTGGGCCCGACGTACGGCTGCGACGTGGAGTTCTGGACGTCCGAGGCGGACCTGCTGGTTGCCCCGCGCCGGAACCGAAAGGCCGAGGAAGTGCCGCGTCACGGCACGGAGGTGCGCGCGTCCGACTCCTTCTTCACCTGGCTCGCACCCGCAGCCGCCCCTCTGCCCACCGTGCGCACCCGCGACGAGTTCGCCCACCCCGCTCCCGATGACATCAGGTTTCCGGTGGATGTCGTGTACACCTGGGTCGACGGCAGCGATCCCGAGTGGCTACGGAGCCGAGCGGCCTGCGCCGGGCCGGGGTACCACGAGGAGGCCGCGAACTCCGCCCGGTTCCTCGACCGCGACGAACTGCGTTACTCACTGCGCTCCCTGCGCCAGTACGCCCCCTGGGTGCGGACCATCTACCTGGTCACCGACGAACAGGTGCCCTCCTGGCTGGACACGAGCGTGCCCGGGCTGCGCGTGATCGGCCACAAGGAGATCTTCAGCGATCCGAGCCTGCTTCCGACGTTCAACTCCCAGGCGATCGAGAGCCAGCTCCACCACATCGACGGACTGTCGGAGCACTTCCTGTACTTCAACGACGACGTGTTGCTCGGGCGTCTCACCACGGCGCAGGACTTCTTCCTCGCCAACGGCCTGACCAAGTTCTTCCCCTCGACGGTGCTCATCCCGCCGGGTCCGCCGTGCGCGGGCGACGTGCCGGTCGCGGCTGCGGGCAAGAACAACCGCGCCCTCCTGGAAGCTGCTTTCGGCACGGTGATCAGCCACAAGATGAAGCACACCCCGCACGCGCTGCGACGCAGCGTGCTGTACGAGATCGAGGCGCGCTTCCCGCTGGAACACCGAGCCACCGCCGGCCACCGGCTGCGCAGCCCCGAGGACCTGTCGATCGTCTCGGCCCTGCACCACTACTACGCCTTCCTCACCGCGCGCGCCGTCCCCGGCCGGCTGCGCTACGCCTACCTCGACCTCTCCCATCCCGCGCTCACGGCCCGCCTGGACAGCCTGCTGGCCCGGCGCGACCGACATGTGTTCTGCCTCAACGACACGGTCTCCGGTGAGGAGGAGGCGGCTTCGCAACAGGCCGCTCTCAGCGGCTTCCTGGAGGCCTACTATCCGGTGCGCGGCCCTTATGAGCTCACCCCGTGAAGCAGCCTGACAGGCAGGGGAGGGCGGGAGGGTGAGAGTCGCGCCCGTCGGCGCGCGGGACCTGGCTTCTCCGGTCCCGCACACAGGCACGTGTGGTCGCCACCGACTTCTCTCAGGCCCCTCTCCGTCAGCCCGCGGTGACACGGGCGTTGACTCTCCGCATCCAGTCCCGGTCGGTGTGCCACATGGGGTGGTGCGGGGCCGCGTTGGAGGTCAGGACGACGCCGTGGAAGCCGGACGTGAGGCGCCGAGCAGCGCGGCGAGGGCTTCGGCCACGGTCTCGGCGCGGTGCCAGGTGTCGGTGTCGGCGAAGCTGGGGGACTGCTGGTACTCCCACGAGGACACGATGACCTCGCAGTCGTGGCGGGCCGCTGCCTCGAACAGCTCGACGAGCCGTCGGCGGCCGACCTCGCTTTCGACCTCGCGGACGTGATCGGGTTCAACGAGTACTTCGGCTACCGGCGGTACGACACGCCGCCGAGACCGGACACTGCTGGCGCAACCCCATATGGCGGGGCGCCGACGGTGCGTTCACCGAGTGGTGACCACCGTTAGGCCGACCCCGAACCCCGCGCACAAGGAAAGCTTGCTCCCATGAACCTGGTGAACCTGGTGGAATCGCTTCGAGCCCACCGCCTGTTGGCGATCGTCCGCGGCAAGGATCCCGCCGCGGCCCTGCGTACCGTACGCACCCTTGCCGAGGAGGGCATCGCGGCCGTCGAGGTCTCGCTGACCAGCGCCGACGCCCTGACCGTGATCAGGCAGGCGCGCGCCGAACTGGGCCCCGACGCACTCCTCGGCGCCGGCACCGTGCGCTCGGCCGTGGACGCGGCCCGCGCCGTGGACGCCGGCGCGTCCTACCTCGTCACCCCGGCACTGGTCGACGGACTGGAGGCCTTCGGCATCCCCGTACTCATGGGCGCCCTGACACCGACCGAGATCGAAGCCGCCCTCGCGCGGGGCGCCGACGCGATCAAACTCTTCCCCGGCTCGCTCGGCGGCCCCGGCTATCTGCGGGCCCTGCGCGACCCCTTCCCCGAGGTGCCCTTCGTGCCCGTCGGCGGTGTGGACGCACAGGCCGCCCGCGACTACCTGGACCGGGGTGCCATCGCCGTCGGCGTCGGCTCCCCCCTCGTGGGGGACGCGGCCGACGGCGGCGACCTGGACCGGCTCCGCGCCCGCGCGGCCGCGTTCCGCAGGGTGGCCGCAGGGGAGACGCCGTGACGACACCCGATCACCAGGCCCCGCCCGAAGTGGTGACCTTCGGCGAGACGATGGCGGCGCTGCGCGCCCATGCCGCCCTGCGGCTCGGCGGCAGCCTCGGCCTGTCCGTGGCGGGAGCCGAGTCCAACGTCGCGATCGGTCTCGCCCGGCTCGGGCACCGGGTGCGCTGGGCCGGCCGGGTCGGCGCGGACGAACTCGGCGCGCTGGTACTGCGCACCCTGCGGGCCGAGGGCATCGACACCGCCCACGCGGTCACCGACGACACCGGCCGTCCCACGGGACTGCTGCTGACGGAGCCCCGCCTGGGCACACTCACGCGCGTCAGTTACTACCGTGCCGATTCAGCCGGTTCGGCCCTCTCACCGGCCGACGTACTGCCCGCGCTGGATCCGGGACCCCGCATCCTGCATCTGACCGGCATCACACCGGCGCTCAGCGCCTCGGCGGCCGAGACCGCCCTGGCCGCCGTCACGGCCGCCCGCGACGCCGGCATCACCGTGTGCCTCGACGTCAACTACCGCTCCCGGCTGTGGACTTCGGACCGCGCCCGCACAGCGCTGCGGCCACTGCTGGCCCGCACCGACCTGCTCATCGCCTCGGAGGACGAGCTGCCGCTGGTGCTGGAACGGCCCGGGGCTGGCGAATCCGAGGGTGTGCACAGCGTTCTGGCCGCCGGCGTCACCGAGGTGGTCATCAAGCGGGGTGCCCGCGGAGCGACCACGTTCACCGCCGAGGGCGCGACCGACTGCGCGGCACGACAGGTCGACGCGGTCGATCTGGTCGGCGCGGGCGACGCGTTCGTGGCCGGATACCTGTCCGGACACCTCCACGGCGCGGACATCCCCGCCCGGCTGCACCGGGCCGTCACCACCGCGGCGTTCGCCGTCGCCACCCGGGGCGACTGGGAGGGCCTTCCTACGCAGGACGAACTCGGCCTGTTCGACCAGCCCGAGGGCACGACCATTCGCTGACCAGGAGGACTGATCATGGCATCCACGTCAGTACCGGCGGCGGTCGTCGTCGACGGCGCGTACGAACTCACGACGACACCGACCCGTCGGCTCCGCGTCAACTGGCGCGGACGACATGCCGTTGGGTGCCGTCGCACCGGTCGGCGACCGGCCGGGCACATGGATCGCCGCCGCGGGCACCGGCATCGCGCTGCTCACCGCCGACGGCACACTCGAATGGCTGGACCGGCCCGAGGACCGTACCCCGGTCCCCAGCCAGCCGGATGAACGACGCCGTCGCCGACCCCGCCGGCCGCTTCTGGGCGGGCAGCATGGCCTACGACGGCACCCACGGCGCGGGCTCGCTCTACCGGACCGACCCCGACGGCACGGTCGTACGCGTCCTCATCACTGTTCGAGGCCGACTACCTCACCGTCGAACGCGCGGAAATCTGTGTTTGCCGGAGTAGACATTGCCTCTGGGGCGTGGTTATAGTTTTCTCGTAGCCCAGAGAGACAGCAGGGCCTGGCAGACACGAACTGCCGGGCAGAGCAGTATCCGCAGGTGCAGTTCGCAGGACGGTGCGGTGGCGGAGTTCCGAAGCCAGAGCGGTTGCAGGACGGCGACGGGACTGGCGACCGGACCGGGTGGCCCGCAGTGATCAGGGGCCGCCGTGGCAGTACCCGTAAGTGCAGTTCGCGGTACCCAGCAGTGGAGTCAGTGAGCAGCACCTCGGTGAAGGCGTCGGCTGCGGACGCGCGCACCGGGAGGTTCGGCAGTGGGGTTCCAAGCCAGAGCAGACGCAGGACGGGCGACGGGGCTGGCTGCCGAAGAGCGGTGCCGTCACAGGCCGCTGAGCAGTTCGCATCACCAGCAGTACGCAGTTCCCACTTGTAAGCAGTTGATCCCAGAGGGAAGAACGGAGGAGCCGAGCGCCATCAGGATCGCCCGGGCCGACATCTTGAACCCGGGTACCGCAGGACATCGATAGTGAGGTGGTCTCCGGTCAAGCAACCGCGATCCCAGCACCCCCGACAGCATCACGGTCGGGGCTGCGGAAACAGAAGGCCGGCGCAGTAACAGGGCCGGCAGATGGTGTAGCAGTTCCTTCGGGGCCTTGGTGCCATTGGCACCAAGGCCCCTCCACGCGTTCCACAGAGAGGTGCAGATGACAGCAGACGACTCGTTCGGCCGTATCGACGACGAGGACTACCCCGCCTACACGATGGGCCGGGCCGCCGAACTCCTCGGCACCACCCAGGGCTTCCTCCGCGCCATCGGCGAAGCACGCCTGATCACCCCGCTCCGCTCCGAGGGCGGACACCGCCGCTACTCCCGCTACCAGCTGCGCATCGCGGCCCGCGCGCGGGAACTCGTCGACCACGGGACCCCCGTCGAGGCCGCCTGCCGCATCATCGTCCTCGAAGACCAGCTCGAAGAAGCCCAGCGCATCAACGCCGAACACCACCGCACCGCCCAATCGGCGGACCCGACGGCCCCGGCCTGAAACGGCTATGCCCTGGGCTCCCATGAGCTTAGCGGTTGCCGCCCACGCATGCTGCCCGGAACGTAGGCGTTCCGGGCAACTTCGTCCTGTGTGGACACCAAGCGGCTACCGTCGCGTCGGCTGCGGGACGTCGCCGCGGCATGCCGGATCACCGAACGCATCGCCCTGGCCATCGTGACCGACTTTGAACAAACCGCCCACCTGCATCAGGAACGGATCGGGCGACGCAATCAGTACACCCTCCACCTGGACGAATAGTTCCGGCACCCAGCGGAAGCCGACATGCACGTCCGCGCCCCAGTGCGGCGGTCACCGCCCACTCCCACGACAGTGGCAGCGGGGCTCTCACCGAGGCACGGGGCCGGTCAGGGGTGACTGGGGGCCGAATGGGCCAAGCCGCCACCGACACAGGGCTGTTCAGCCCCGGTGGGTACCGGTTCCGGGTCCGCCCGGATCCGTATCGCGGTCGGCGCGGGCCCGAACGTCCCCCCTGGAAAGGGACGTTCGGCGGACAGACGGTTACCGGCGGCCCCTGCCCCGCACGTCGGCTCGGGACGAGCATCGTCCGTGGAGCCGCCGCCGTACGCACCGTGAGCCGCAGGACCGGGCACGCACCTGGTCGCCGGTGGCCCCTTCTCACCGGAGTGGACGAGCACGGCACAGAGGACAGACAGAGCACAGGAGGGAATCAGACCATGGGTCTCCATGATGTGGTCGTAGGAGTGGACGGTTCGGTCATCGCCGTAAGGGCCCTCGACCGGGCCGCCGAAGACGCGGTGCGGCGCGACACGGTACTGCGCGTCGTGTACGCCGTGTCCGATCCCGACGAGGCCGGACCGGTCCTGGAGTCGGCCGCCGCACGGGTGCGCGCACGGCACCCGGGTCTGCGGGTCGTGACCAAGGCCGTCCGGGGCGGCGTCGTACAGGCGCTCACCCGTGAGAGCCAGGACGCGGCTCTGACCGTGGTGGGGACCCGGGGCCTCAACAGCATCGCAGGCCTGATGTTCGGGTCGGTGAGTCTGCGGCTGGCCGTGCACGCGCGCGGTCCGCTGCTGGTCGTACGCGACGACCACCCGTGCGACCGCGGTGGCCCGGCACCCGGGCACAGCCGAGAACTCGGCGACACTCGCCCGGTGTTGCTCGGAGTCGAGAGCGACGCCGACACCGACGCGGCCGGTTACGCGTTCCAGGAAGCGGAGCGACGTGGTGTACGGCTGGACGTTCTGCACGCCTCGACCCATCGGCACACCACTCCCGAGCTGCCGTCGCTGGTTCCGGCCACGAGTCCAGGACAGAAACGTCAGATCCGCGACGAACGGGCTGAGGAAGCCGTATCCCGCTTCGCCCTCGCCCGGTTGGAGGAGCAGCACCCCGAAGTCGCGGTGAACGCGCGCACGGTACACACCGCCCCGACGCAGGCTCTGTTGGAGGCCACGCGGGACGCCTCGGTGGTCGTGCTCGGCGCGCATCGGCGTACCACAGGGTTCGGTCCTCATCTGGGCCAGGTCGCGCACACGTTGCTGCACGGCTCGCACTGCCCTGTCCTGCTGGTGCCGATCGTCACGTGAGCGACTCGTTTTGTGAGCGAGGGCGCCGCGTCGCACAGGGACTCGGAGGAAGTGCCGTTCGGACCATCGGCAGGGCCCTGCAGCCCCGTGGTGGGCGTCACGACGGCCCGGAGCGGTGGAGCGAGGCGATCGGGTACGGGCACTGTCACCACCGGGACCGGCGCGTGCCGCAGGCAGGTGCGGTCCACCGAGCCGAGCGTCGGCGGCTCGTACTCCTGCCCGTGTGCCCTGCGCCCGAGAGCAAGCAACCGGGCGCCCCGCGCCTGCTGGAGCAGTACTCGCTCAGGCCGCCCTTCGAGCAGTAAGGCGCGTACGGAATCTCCGGTCCGTGGACCGAAGACCTCTCGTACCGCCGAGGCGAGAACACCGGCGGCCTGCTCGCGCTGCTCCGCGATGGTGGGACGGGCGGAGGCCGGGGCGTAGGGAGCGAAGAGATCCGCGGTCGGCTCCCACGCGTGTACGGCGACGACCTGTGTGTGCAGACAGCGTGCCTGCTCCGCGGCCCAGCGCAGGGCGGACACGGCCGCCTCGGAGCCGTCGACGCCCACCACGATGCCGTTGTCGTCGGTCGGTTGGGTCATGGCTGCCTCCCAAGGGTGCTGCTCCTGCGCTCACAGTGCTCCTCTGAGGGCAGGTGATGCGCGGACCGGGTGGCACCCGGCTCAGGACGGACGCCCTCTTGCGTGACCCGCCTGGTGCAGTGCCGCCGGCCGGCTCACCAGTGTGACCGCCCTCCGAGGTTCGTCCCGCGCTCGGTCAGGTGGAACGGCGGCCACATGTCGCTGAGAGGCCAACAGCGCGATGGGCACAGGCCAGGGCCGAACGTCCCTCCCCCGGGGCCGGATCGCCCCTGGGGCCGATCAGCAGCACATGTCACGGTGAGGGTGTGCTCCCGTACGGCACGACTCCACAACTCGACGAAAGGCGGTGGGGACGATGGAGCTGCCCCTGGTCGTGGGTGTCGACGGATCAGAAGCGAGCCTTCTGGCAGTCGACTGGGCGGTGGACGAGGCAGCCAGGCACGGTCTGCCGCTGAGGCTGGTGTACGCCTCCCTGTGGGACCGCTACGAAGGTGATCTCCCGTCCGCGACCGGTGATCGTGAGCGGGGACGGAGGCCGGAGGACGACATCGTCGATTCCGCCGCCGCGCGGGCCCGACTGCGCAAGCCCGAGGTGAAGATCTTTACAGAGGTGGTCCCCGAGGAGCCGGAGGCCGTACTGGTGCGTGAGGGGCGCAACGCCTCCGCCCTGGTGACGGGGTCGCGCGGCCGGGGAGAGCTGACAGGCCTGCTCCTCGGTTCGGTCGGTCTTGCCGTGGCGGCCCGCGCCCACTGCCCGGTGACAGTGGTCCGTGGCGACAGGACCAGCCTGGACGGCACGCACGAGCGCATCCTGCTGGGCGCGGGCCTCGCCAAGACCTCTGGCGAGGCGGTGCGGTTCGCCTTCCGCGAGGCCGAGGCGCGCTCGTGCACCCTTGATGTCGTACGCGCCTGGCGCTGCCCGGCGCACGAACCGGCCGATCACCACCTTCTGGCCGAGGACCCCGCGCACCAGCACGAGCGGCAGGCGTCCGGCCAACTCGACGAGCTGCTCCGCGAGGCGATCGCAGAGCATCCCGGCGTCCGGGTACGCCGTAACACCGTGGAGGGAGCGGCCCGAAAGGTGCTCCTGCAACGGTCGGCCGCCGCTGACCTCGTGATCATCGGAGCACAGCGCCGCCACGGCCACCTGGGCCTCCAGCTCGGCCGCGTGGCGCACACCTTGCTGCATCACGCGGACTGCCCGGTGACCGTCGTACCGCAGCGGGCATGAGCGTCCACCGGTCCGTGGCCTCCCCGGACGCGCTCGCCCCGGCGCTGCGCGACGTGCGCGCCGTCGTCTTCGACACCGACGGAGTGATCACCGACTCGGCGCGTGTGCACGCTGCGGCCTGGCAGCAGGCGTTCGACGCGTTCCTGCGCGAGCACCCGCCTGCCGATCCCGCCATGCGGCGGCCCTTCGACCCTCAGGACGACTACCTGCGGCACGTGGACGGCAAGTCCCGGCTCGACGGCGCCGCGGCCTTCTTGGCCTCGCGAGGTGTCGAGGCGTCCCAGGAATCGGTGCGAGCCGTCGCCGAGGACAAGGAACTCCTGTTCACCCGGCGGCTCAGCGAGCACGGCATCGACGCGTATCCGGGAACGGTGGCGCTGGTACGTGCCCTGCGCCGGGCCGGAGTGGCCCGGGCGGCGGCTTCCGCGTCCCGTCACGCGGGGGAACTCCTCGCCCACGCGGGAGTGCTCGACCTGTTCGACGTACTCGTGGACGGTGGCGAGGCGGCCCGGCTGCGTCTGCCGGGCAAGCCGCGGCCCGACCTCTTCCTGGAGGCCGCCCGCCGGCTCGGCGTCCCCGCCGGCCGCGCCGCCGTCGTGGAGGACGCGCTGGCGGGTGTCGAGGCCGGCCGCGCCGGCGGCTTCGCCCTCGTCGTCGGCGTGGACCGCACAGGCGGTGACGACACGAGGGAGAGACTGCTGCGGCACGGCGCCGACATCGTTGTGCGTGATCTCGGAGAACTGCTCGGCGAGCGGCGAGGAGCACAGAAGTGACGGGCTGGAGCTGGGAGTACGAAGGATACGATCCGGCGGAGGAGCGGCTGAGGGAGTCGCTGTGCACGCTGGGAAACGGCTACTTCGCCACCCGGGGGGCGCTTCCGGAGTGTGCCGCGGACGAGGTGCACTACCCCGGCACGTACGTCGCGGGCTGCTACAACCGGCTCACCTCGGAGGTGGCGGGCCGTCAGGTCGACAACGAGGACATGGCGAACGTCCCCAACTGGCTGCCACTGCGCTACCGCGTCGATGACGGGCCGTGGCTGACCCCCGACACCGCGACAGTGCTCGACCACCGGCTGGACCTGCACCTGTCCTCGGGACTGCTGGAGCGCCGGACGCGCTACGACCTCGGTGCGGAACGGTCTCTGACGATCCGTCAGCAGAGGCTGGTGCACATGGCCGACCCCCATCTGGCCGCGCTGCGGACCGAGTTCACCGCCGAGGGTTTCACCGGCACGATCGAGATCGAGGCGGCGCTCGACGGGGGCGTCACCAACTCCGGTGTCCCGCGCTACCGGGATCTGGACGGCCGGCACCTCGCCCACGTGCACACCGGTACCGCCGATCCCCGGACCGTGTGGCTGCGCTGTTGCACCCGCACCTCCGACATCCGGATCGGAATGGCCTCCCGGCTGACCGCCGACGCGGCGGCCACGATCCGGCACGAACCTCCGCGTGCCGTCCAGTCCGTGGTCCTGGACCTCGTCCCGGGCCGGGGCGTCACCGTCGACAAGACCGTGGCCCTGCACACCTCGCGCGACCCGGCGATCAGCGATCCCGTGTACGCCGCGATCGACCGGGTCGGCCGGGCACCCGGCTTCGACGAACTGCTGGAGACCCACCTCACGGCCTGGGACCAGCTCTGGCGCCGGGCCGAACTCGACGTGCCGGGGGAGTCGGGCCGGATTCTGCGGCTGCACCTGTTCCACGTCCTGCAGACCCTCTCTCCGCACACCGCCGACCTCGACGTCGGCGTGCCCGCCCGAGGACTGCACGGCGAGGCGTACCGCGGACACGTCTTCTGGGACGAACTGTTCGTCCTGCCCTACCTCAACCTGCACTTCCCCGAGGTCTCCCGGGCCCTGCTGCGCTACCGCCACCGGCGCCTGGAGCAGGCGTGCACCGCCGCCCGGGCCGTGGGCCGCAAAGGTGCCCTGTATCCCTGGCAGAGCGGCAGCGACGGACGCGAGGAGACCCAGCAGCTGCACCTCAACCCGCGCTCGGGCCGCTGGCTGCCCGACCACTCCCATCTCCAGCACCACGTGGGTTCGGCGATCGCCTACAACGTGTGGCAGTACTGCGAGGCCAGCGGGGACACCGAGTTCCTGCACACCAAGGGGGCCGAGATGCTGCTGCAGATCGCCCGCTTCTGGGCGGACTCGGCCGTCTACGACGAGAGCCTCGGCAGGCACCGCATCAAGGGCGTGGTCGGCCCCGACGAATACCACGAGGCGTATCCCGGCGCGACCGCCCCCGGGCTCGACGACAACGCGTACACGAACGTCACAGCGGCCTGGGTACTCACCCGCACGCTGGAACTGCTGGACGCCCTGCCCGAGCCACGCCGGCGCGAACTCGTCGAACGCACGGGACTGGACGGCGGCGAACTCGAACTGTGGGAGGACGTCTCCCGCACCCTGTACGTGCCCTTCCACGACGGGGTCATCAGTCAGTTCGAGGGCTACGGCGACCTCGCCGAACTCGACTGGGACGGCTACCGGAAACGGTACGGCGACATCCGCCGCCTGGATCGCATCCTGGAGGCCGAGGGCGACACCGTCAACCGCTACCAGGCATCGAAGCAGGCCGACGTGCTGATGCTCGGTTACCTGTTCGCCCCCGCCGAACTACGCAGCATTTTCGGCCGGTTGGGGGTCCGGCTCGACGACGAGACCTGGACCCGCACCGTCGACCACTACATGCACCGCACCAGCCACGGCTCCACCCTCAGCGGCCTGGTCCACGGCTGGGTACTGGCGCGGGCCAGGCGCGCCGAGGCCTGGAAGTTCTGCCAGGAGGCCCTGCAGGGCGATATCGCCGACATCCAGGGCGGCACCACCGGGGAAGGGATCCACCTCGGTGCCATGGCCGGCACGCTCGACCTGGTCCAGCGGGGACTGACCGGCCTGGAGACCCGCAACGGGGCCCTGTGGCTCGACCCCGTACCCCTGCCGGAACTGTCGTCCTACGGCTTCGCGCTGCGCTATCAGGGCCACTGGGGAGTACGGCTGCGGTTGCGGCGCGGGGAGCTGGAGATCGCCGTACCGTCCTCCGACGCCCTGCCGATCGACGTACGGCTGCCTGGCCGGGCGGTCTGCCTGCAACCCGGGGAGACGGCCCGTCTGGTCCTTCCGGACTGAGAACCTCCTTCCGGACTGAGAACCGCGGCGAGCTGCACGACGGCAACGGCGGGGAGTTCGCCGCACTGCCGAAGGGAGTTCGCGCAGTCGCCGAACTCGCCGCCAACTGCTCCGTTCATGGCGCCAGCGAGAAGTAGCCCTCCTCTTCCTGTGTGAAGTGCAGACGTAGGACGGTGTACAGCCCGTAGAGGCAGGCGCGCAGGTCGTCGAGCTGCGCGGGGGTCACGCCACCGCCGGGGCGGGGCCGTTGGGCCGGTCGGCCCCGGATCAGGACCTGCGGCACCTGCCTCCGCGCAGCCCGCTTCGGGAGGCTGGAACCCGAACACCGACGAGGAGGCAGAACCATGGTCCGCACCGTTGTCGCAGGTATCGACGGATCGTCCGAGAGCCTGGCCGCGGCCGAGTGGGCAGCCCGCGAGGCGAAGCTGCGCGGCCTGCCGCTGAAGCTCGTCCACGTGTGGGAACCCGTTCCGGAGCCGACGGCCCAGGTGCCGTCGCGGGGCACCGAGACATCCCAGGACCGGAGCGACCAGGGCGAGACGGGGGCACTCCCGGCGGAAGGCTGGCGGAGAACTGCGCGTCAGGTGGTCGAGGGAGTGCGGCTCCGCCAACCCGGGCTGGACGTGACGGTGCAACAACTGAGTGGACGGCCCGCCGAAGCTCTGACCAAGGTGGCCGAGGACGCCGAGCTGCTGGCCCTGGGGTCCCGAGGGCTGAGCGGGCTCGGCGGGTTCGTCATGGGCTCGGTCGGTCTGTCCGTCGTGGCTCACGTTCAGCGGCCTGTGGTCCTTGTCCGCGCCGGGAAGCAGGCCGTCGACAAACACGAACCGGGCGAGATCGGCATCCCGCCGGCCGCGACACGGTACCGGCCTGTCGTCCTCGGCATCGATGTCGGGGACACGGACGACGCCGTCCTCGCCTTCGCCTTCAGAGAGGCTGGCCGCCGAGCGACGGCCCTGCGAGTTGTGCACGGATGGAATCTGCCGCCGTACTACGTGTACGGGGCCTCCGCCGACCTGGAGCTGCGTGACAAGATCGTTCAGCAGCAGAGCGCCGCTCTCGCAGAAATTCTGCGCCCCTGGCAGCAGGGATACCCGACGGTCGAGGTCGTCGGAGAGTCCCGTTTCGGAAGCCCTGCCAACCACTTGGTGGACGCCTCGGACCATGCCTCCCTGATCGTCGTGGGTCGTCGCGTCCGCCGCAGTCCGATCGGCGCGCACATCGGCCCTGTCACGCACGCCGTCCTGCACCATTCCACGGCGCCCGTCGCCGTCGTCGCGCACAGCTGACGTGCTTGCACCGAGGAGAACGGACCAGGAAGGCAGCGGCCGTACGGGTTTCCCCCTGGGCGCGGGGTGGTGACGACGGCATCGAAGCGCCCACCGACTGCAGGTATCGAAGCGTCCACCGACTGTAGGTAAGGACGGCTCCGGTTGCTGCCGGGCCAGGCCAGTAGGCGTCGCTGGGGGTAGCCGGCATGCCGTCCCTGCACGACCGAGCACCCGTCTGGGGCAGCAGCTCTTCGAGACCTACGACCTGGACGGACTCGAAGTCACCGACGAGGTCTTCACCTCACCCGCCTCCCTCGTCTTCGACCAGGCGGAGAACCGCCTGCACACCATCAAGGCCGTACTCGTCGCCACTTTGGAGGACTGAAGCCATGCGTATCGTCGTCGCCCTCGGCGGCAACGCCCTGCTGCACCGGGGCGAACACCCCGACGCCGCCGTGCAACAGGTCAACATCGACCGGGCCGTCACCGCGCTCGCCGCGCTCGCTCACGACAACGAGCTCGTCATCACCCACGGCAACGGTCCCCAGATCGGCCTGCTCGCCGTGGAGAGCGCCGCCGATCCGGCCTTGACCTCCCCGTACCCGCTGGACGTCCTGGGGGCGCAGACCCAGGGCATGATCGGGTCGCTGCTCGCCCGGGCCCTGCGCGCGGCCCTTCCCGGACGACAGGTAGCCGCACTGATCACCCACACCGTGGTCCGCGCGAACGACCCCGCCTTCGAGCGACCCACCAAGTTCGTCGGCCAGGTGTACCCGCGGGACGTGGCACACAGGCTCGCTCGCAAGCGCGGATGGCACATCGCCAAGGACACCACCGGGTGGCGCCGCGTGGTGCCGTCCCCGACACCCGAGGCCATCGTGGAGACCGACACCGTCCACGCGCTGCTCGGCAACGGCGCGCTGGTCGTCTGCGCCGGCGGCGGAGGAGTTCCGGTCACGGCCGACCACGACACCGGCGAGCTCACAGGAGCCGAAGCCGTCATCGACAAGGACCTCACAGCCGCCCTGCTGGCCGAGGAGCTGAAGGCCGACTTCCTGCTCATCCTCACCGACGTCCCGAACGTGTACGCCGACTTCGGTACCCCGCGCCAGCAGCCCGTGCTGGACGTGACCCCCGCGGAGCTGCGCGACAGCGACTTCCCCGAGGGCTCGATGAAGCCCAAGGCCGAGGCTGCCGCCCAGTTCGTCGAACGGACGGGGGGACTGGCCGCCATCGGTGCCCTCGACGCCGCGTACGCCATCGTCCACGGAAGTTCGGGGACCCTCGTACGACCCGAACTCGCCGTCGGATAGCGGCCCGACCACCGTAAACCGGTGTGCCCGGACGCCGAGGACCGTCGGCTGCCGGGCCGGGACCAGTGGCCCCTGCTGTCACGGCTGCGCGCGGCGAAGACTTGAAGGAGCCCGAACGAGCCCGAACCTGAACGAGCCCGAACGAGCCCGAAGGAGGTTTCTCCCATGTCCCGCACCATCACCATCGGACTGGACGGTTCGTCGGCGAGCCTGGCCGCCGCCGACTGGGCCGCCCGCGAAGCACAGCTCCGTGACCTGCCTCTGCGGCTGGTGAACGCCTGGGAATGGCAGCCTCCCGCCTACGCGTCGGCGGCCGGGCTCAGTGCGCCGGTATCACCGAGCGACCTCCAGCGCGCGTGGGCGCAGCGCCTGCTGAGTGAGGTACGAACGCGCATCGCCGGTCGGCATCCCGGTCTGACGATCGACGCCGACGAGATCCCGGATCTGCCCGTCCCAGCGCTGTTGAAGGCCGGCGAAGACGCCGAGTTGCTGGTACTCGGATCCCGTGGCCTGAGCAGGGTGACCGGGTTCCTGGTCGGCTCCATCTCCCTCGCCGTACTGGCCGGCAGCGAGCGGCCCGTGGTCCTCGTGCGGTCTGCCGGGCACAGCGAGGAGGACCAGCTGCCGGAGCACCCGGCAAGCGAACTCCCGGTACCGATGGCCCATCGCGATGTCGTTCTCGGCCTTGACCTGCACAAGCCCAACGGCACTGTGATCAGGTTCGCCTTCGACGCGGCTTCCAGGGCCGCGGCACGGCTGCGGGTCGTCCACGGATGGACGCTGCCGCCCTACTACTACGGCGGTGCACTCATGCCCGAGCTGAACGACGGCATGGCCGCGCAGGTACGTCGCGAACTGTCCGACGTGCTGCGGCCGTGGCAGGAGAAGTACCCCGTCGTGGAGGTGATCCCGCAGGCCACGGTCGGTGGCGCGGGTGGTCACCTGGTCGACGCCTCCCGCGACGCGGCGCTGGTGGTCGTGGGCCGGCAGGCCCGTCGGGCAGCAGTCGGCACTCATATCGGACCGGTGGTCCAGGCGCTGCTGCACCACGCCGCGGCTCCGGTCGCGGTGATCCCGCACGACTGACTGGGACGACCGGGCCCGACTCCCCTGGTCCGCGACCGTACGTGGATGCGCTGAACGCGCCGACGCGGCAAACCCGCCGAAGGGCCCGCCCCACCGGTCCGCCGAACAGGACCGGTCGGCCGATGCCCGGGGACCAGCGGCCCCTGCCTCGACAAGCAGCTGAACGAGACGCTTGAAGCAGACCACAGAACACAGGAGGTGGGCTTCATGCCCGGCAAGATCATCGTAGGACTGGACGGCTCGCTCGAGAGCCGGGCCGCTGCCGAGTGGGCCGCCCGCGAGGCGACACTGCGCGATGTGGCGGTGAAGCTGGTTCACGTGTGGGAGCCGGTGCCGGAGCCGATAGCCCAAGCACCGCTGCTGGGCGCCGAAACGCACCAGCACTGGACCGAACGAGTGCCCCGCGAGGCTGCCGAGGGCCTGAGGCTGCGCCACCCGGACGTCGAGGTGACGACCGAACAGCGCACAGGTGCTCCGGCCGACGCCCTTGCCGACGCAGCCGCCGACGGGGAGCTGCTGGTGCTCGGCTCCCGCGCCCTGAGCGGCCTCGGGGGTTTCCTGGTCGGGTCCGTCGGCCAGTCCCTGGTCGCCCGTACCGAGGTGCCCGTGATCCTCGTACGGGCAGGCGAACAGGCCGCCGACGAGCACGTCAAGGACCATGCAGGCATTCCGTCCGCAGCCACCGCCTTCCGGCCTGTCGTCCTGGGCCTGGACACCGACAGCCCCGACGACGAGGTGATCGCCTTCGCCTTCGAGGAGGCGACGCGCCGCGACACAGGGCTGACAGTCGTTCATGGCTGGGACCTGCCGTTCTCCTACGTGTACGGCCTCGCCGCCGGTGTCGACCTCCGCGAGGACGCCGCCCGTGCGCAGGCCGCCGTACTGGCCGAGGCACTCCTGGTCTGGCGGGAGAAGTACCCGGACGTCGAGGTGTCCGAGGTGTCCCGGCTCGGCAGCCCCGCCAACCACCTCGTCGACGCCTCCCACGCCGCCTCACTCGTGGTCGTCGGCCGACGCGTGCGCCGCAGCCCGTTCGGCGTGCACATCGGATCCGTCACCCACGCGGTCCTGCACCACGCCACCGCACCCGTCGCCGTCGTCGCCCACGCCTGACACGGCCGACCGCACAGCACGAGGAGAAACACCATGAAGGCAGCAGTCGTACGGAAGTTCGGCGCCCCCCTGGTCATCGAGGAGCGGCCCGACCCCGAGCCCGGCCCCGGTCAGGTCCGCATCCGAGTCGAGGCGTCCGGGCTGTGCCACACCGACATCCACGCCGCGCACGGCGACTGGCCCGTGAAGCCGACCCCGCCGTTCGTCCCGGGCCACGAGGGCGTCGGTCTCGTAGAGAAGCTCGGAGACGGCGTCACCCACCTCTCCGTCGGACAGCGGGTGGCCGTGCCATGGCTGGGCAGCGCGTGCGGACGGTGCGAGCACTGCCTGTCCGGCTGGGAGACGCTGTGCGAGAGCCAGGTCAACACCGGCTACGGCTGCGACGGCGGGTACGCCGAGAAGATGCTCGCCCGGGCCGACTTCGCCCAGGTGGTGCCCGATGACGTGAGCGCCTTCGACGCAGCCCCGCTGACCTGCGCTGGCGTCACCACGTACAAGGCCCTCAAGGTCGCGAACGTCCGGCCCGCCCAGCTCGTCGCCATCTCCGGAGTCGGCGGACTCGGTCACATGGCCGTGCAGTACGCGAAGATCGCCGGAGCCACCGTCGCGGCCATCGACATCACCGACGACAAGCTGGCACTCGCCCGGGAACTCGGCGCCGACATCGTCATCGACGCTCGCACCCAGGACGTCGGCGCCGAGCTGAAGCGGCACGGGGGAGCACACGCGGCCCTCGCCCTCGCCGTGAACCCGGCCGCCTTCCAGACGGTCAACTCCGGCCTCAGGCGCGGCGGGAAGCTCGTCATGGTGGCCCTGCCCGCGCACGGCACCCTCCAGCTCCCCATTTTCGACACCGTGCTCAACGCCACCTCGGTGATCGGCTCCATCGTCGGTACCCGGCAGGACCTCGCCGAAGTGTTCCGGTTGCACGCTGCAGGCCGCACGAAGGTCATCTACGAGACCCGGCCGCTCGCGGCGGTCAACGTGTGCATCGACGAAATCCTGCGCGGTCAGGTAAAGGCTCGAATCGTCTTCGACCTCGGCACAGGCACGTGATGAGGGTACGACCAAGGCAGACCGGGGCGAGGGCCTGTCCATAGCCTGTGGGCAAGCCTCGGTGAACGCGGAGCGAACTTTGCCGTAAAGGGTAAAATTGACCTGAAGGTGAGAACTGGTTGTTCGGGGTGCGCAATGCCAGAGCGCCTTGGCCCGCTCGGCAGGGTTTCCTCTCCCAGGGGTATCGCGGCTGTCCCTCAGCGGGGTCCAATGGTGAGAGTCAAGCCCTTCGCACCCGCACCGGTCAGAAGAGGCACACAATGGATCCATGGCTGATCTGGTTGTTCATCGCAGCTGTGCTGGCTGTGGCGGAGATCGTCACTCTTACCGCTGCGCTTGGACTGCTGAGTGCGGCTGCGTTGGTCACGGCGGGGTCTGCTGCGGTTGGGCTGCCGCTGCCCTTCCAGTTCTTGGTGTTCACCGTCGTCGCGACAGTCACCGTGGTATTCGTGCGCCCCGTTGCGCTGCGGCATGTACTCGGGCCCCAGGTGGCGCGGTTCGGCATAGACGCGCTGGTCGGCCGGGCTGCCTATGTCGTGTCGGAGGTGACGGGCCGGGATGGCAGGGTCCGTATCGACGGCGAGGAATGGACGGCCCGCGCCTATGACGAGACGCTGGTGATTCCTGCTGGAACGACTGTCGACGTCATGGAGATCAGTGGCGCCACCGCGATCGTCTACCCCCGGGACTGAAACCATGGAAACCTCGGCGTTCTTGATTGCCGGCCTGATCGTCGCGCTGATCGCGGTTTTCACCGTGGTGCGGGCGGTCCGTATCGTCCCGCAAGCACGCGCTCGTAATGTCGAGCGGCTCGGCCGCTTCCAGCGGACATTGAATCCCGGTCTCAGTCTCGTCATTCCATACATTGACCGCGTTCATCCGGTGATCGACCTGCGGGAACAGGTTGTGTCCTTCAAACCGCAGCCGGTCATCACCGAGGACAACCTGGTTGTCGAGATCGATACCGTTCTGTATTTCCAGGTCACTGACCCGCGAGCGGCTTTCTACGAGATCGCGAATTTCCTTCAGGCGGTCGAGCAGCTCACCGTCACCACGCTGCGCAACGTCGTGGGATCCATGGACCTTGAAATGACCCTCACCTCACGGGACACCATCAACAGCCAGCTCCGTGGCGTGCTGGACGAGGCCACCGGTAAGTGGGGGCTGAGGGTCAACCGGGTGGAGATCAAGGCCATCGACCCTCCGCAGTCCATCAAGGACGCGATGCAGAAGCAGATGCGAGCCGAGCGGGACAAGCGGGCCGCGGTTCTCGGGGCCGAGGGGCAACGCCAATCGCAGATCCTCACCGCCGAAGGCGACAAGCAGGCAGCTGTCCTGCGCGCGGAGGGCAACCGTACCGCTGCCATCCTCCAGGCCGAGGGCCAGTCCCGGGCCATCGACGAGGTCTTCCAGGCCATACATCGCAACGATCCCGACCCCAAGCTGCTCGCCTACCAGTACCTCCAGACGCTGCCCCAACTCGCGCAGGGCCCGGGCAACAACTTCTGGGTGATCCCCAGCGAGATCACCTCCGCACTCCAGGACGTGTCCCGAGCCTTCACCGAGGTGCTGCCCCAGTCGCCGGCCACCCGCGAGCGGCCCTCGGACGACATGGCTGCCCAGGCCGCCAACGACACGGCTCAGGCCGCAGAAGCCGCTGCCGAGGCACTCGCCGACGCAGCCAAGGCCGACCGGATCACCCCCGATGTCTTCCCGTCACACCCAGCTCGCTGACGGCGCCCGGCCGGGCCGTGTGCCCGACAACTGGGCCCGGCGGGCTGTGGCACCACGAGTTTGACGGGCGGTGCCGGGGTGGGCGCGCATCATCTCAGCGATTCCCGGGACCAGGGGCCGGGTGCGCGGCGTGGCGGGCTGTGGGGTCGGCCATGAGGTGGCGGGGGTCGGCGGCGCGGGTGATGGCCGACTCGACGGCGGCGACACGGTCGGCGAGCAGGCCGAGGGCGGCGACAGCCTTGGCGAGCGCAGCGAGATGGGGGTCCCCCGGCCGAAGGCTGGGGGAGGGCCGCCGTCGGTGCAGCCGAGGGCCTGCATGCGAAGGTACGTGGCTTTCAACTCGGCCCAGCGTGCGGCCTGTTCGGTGCCCAGGTGCCGCGGAGCTCGGCCAGCTTGAGCAGATTCGCCTCGGCTCCGGTGGTGAGGGCCGCCGGGTCAGCAGGTCGACGTCGGCGCGGTCGCGGCCCGCGAGGGGAGCCAGGACCGCGTTCGCGGTCAGGGCGTTCTCGATGAAACTGACCGCGAAGGCGTCCTCCTTGCCGGTCAGGACATCACCGAGGTTCCAGATGTCGGCGCGGTTGGCGAGCATGTCCGGGACGTGGAAGCGGCTGCCGGACCCGGTGTAGGGGGTGCCGGCCATGCAGACCGCGAAGCGCTTGCCCCGCAGGTCGTAGGTGCGGGGCTCGCCGTCCCGTACGCCCTCGATGCGGCGCGGCGCGTCGCACAGCGGGATGAACTTCTGCAGCAGCTCGGGGGAGGTGTGCTGGATGTCGTCGAGGTGGAGAAGGGTGTTGTTGCCTGCCGCCAGCGCAAAGTTGATCTTCTCGATCTCCTGGCGGGCCGTGGCGTTCGGGGCCTCGGCCGGGTCGAGCGAGGTGACCGCGATCGGTCATACCTCTGGCTTTGCCGGCCGGTCAGGTTACGCCGTGCTGCCCATCTCCGCGGTGAAGACCTCGGGGTCGCTGTCGAATCCCCGGACCATCTTGTGAAACTCCCATGCGGTAGAGGCGTCCCGGGTGAATTCCGCGACCGTTGTGGCGGTGGATCCGGAGACCTGCGCGAAGTCGTCCTTGAGGAGTTCCTGGTAGCCCTCGGCGACGAGCACTCCGGCGTTCGACAGGTGACCGAAGGTTTTGGGGCCGCTGTTCTGGTGGATTGCCACTCCCACGACCACCCGTGCGAAGGAGGGGGCGAGGCGATCGAGCTCCAGGGTCATCACTTCGACGTAGCCGAAGCCCTGACCGGTCTGGCTGTGCCGGCTCATGTTGATGGTGCCGTCCGGTGAGCGGCTGTCGAAGTGGACGATGTACACCGGCCTCCCGTACGGGGCGTCCGCCGAGTAGGTCGCGGCGATGATGTCGAGATGGTGGGGTGGCTGGTCCCAGGGACTTGGGTCCCACTTGAGCCGTACCTCGGCCTTCCGCACGCCCTGGTTGCCGCTGCTGCTCACCGGATTGCTGCCTCTCGCGTATCAAGTCGTCACAGGATGATCCCCGCATGGTCAAGTATGGCTCTCGGGCATCCTGTTGAAGCCTGGGTCGGCGGCTCGCGTATGGGTTCGTCGTGTGCACATGCCTTGGCCGGCGCACGGAGTTGAAGCGTATGGCGACCTGCGGGGCGGCACACGACTTGGATCGCCTGCAGTGCCTCGCCTCGTCGGCGGCCCATGACCGGGGCTGCAACTGGCGCCGTGTCGCTCAGCACCGCTGGGCGTGAGCAGCTGGCTGCTTGGCCGCGTATGCGAGAGTGCGAGTTCGTCCAACGCCACCCGTGCCATGAGAAACCCCCAGGTCAGGTCCTGGGGCTTCGGTCATGGAAGGCGACTCCTCGACGGTGTTGTTGCCCTTGGTGGTGACCGTCAGAGTTCGGCCGTCCGGGGCGAACTCGACCTCACCCGGCGAGGTGCCGAAGCGCGGACTATCCTCGTTGTCCAGGCCCAGGGAACGGTGGGACCCCTTCAGCGGCTTGAGCCCCTTGCTGGTGATCTTGGCAGCTATCCTGTCTGAAGGCGGTCAGCGGCGTGCCAGTTGCCGTTCTCCGGCCGTGCCGGACTGGTAGGCCAGCCCGTAGTGCTTGAAGATCGCTTCCTCCTGATCGGCGGGCAGGATGTCGTCCATGCCGATCGAAGGGGCCCGCGTCACCAATGCTTTGGCGTAGCTGACCTTGAGGTAGTCCGGTCCGGTGATCGCGTCGTCGAGGGGTACGAAGACCAGACGGTGCCGGGTGGGCAGTCCGGTCCGTACCGTGGCCATGGCCGGCTCATCGGTGGTGGTGTCCACATAGACCGCTTCAAGGACACCGATCTTGTGTGACTCGGCGTCGATGACATCGCGGTCGCGCCATTCCCGGACGTCGGCTGTGTGAATCATGACTTCTCCTTACCTGGAGGAGACCTGTCCGGCCGCCGCGTGTTGCACTACTGGCTCTGTGCGTGAAAGTTGCGCAGCGTACGTCGTAGCGCCCGCTGCATCCGGTCCGGGAGCGGCTTGCCCTCCCAGGCGGTAACCATGGCCGCGGCCACCTCGGGAAGCTTGGTGTCGCTCTGCCGTGAGACTTTCACGAGCAGACCTCTGGCCGCCCCGCGAGTGCAGGGGGTCAGGACCATGACCATGCCGCGGGCCTGGTCGATGACCGCGCGGCCGGCCAGTGCCCGCCGCAGCTGATCGTTCTGGGCGCGCAGAGTCTCGATGTCCTCTCCCGTCGCCGGGTTCCCCCACGTGGCCTCCGCCCGCAGCTTCCACCAGTCCTCCTGGAGCACGGTTGTGCGTTGCATGGCGTACCTCTCACCTTGCTGAATGGATCCGGCCTGGCGGTAGCGTTCGCGCAACCCTCCTGGTTGTCGAACCACTTCACGGTCACCCTGCGGCGTTCACGGTTCCGAGGGTTCTCCCGTTCCCAACACGCCCGGTTCTGGCAGCCAGGGACCAGAACGGATGAAGGAAACCGAGGCCGAACAGGGGAACGATCAGGATCAGAACGAACTCAGTGAGCCTCACCGGGAGCTGGACACAGCATCAATACCGGGGGCTGGGGTTTCACTCAACAGCGTAGTCCCGAATGAAGGTTGTGGATACCGTTCCAGGTCAGCGCACCCAGCGAGGCATCGATGGCTGCTTGATGGCAAGGCAACTGCTCCATGCTGGCCGGGTGATGCCGTGATGCCGAGATGGCAGCATGTCGCGATCCGCGCCGTTGTTGTTGCCGCGCACGGACGGTCGGCTCAGCGCGGCCGTTCACCGGCCGGCCCGTCGCCGCCGCCCGTGCTCATGCTGTCGGGCTCGGGCTCGGGCTGGATGACGCCGTGTTCGTCCAGGAGCGGGCGGATCCGGATCGGCTCGGTGGTGTCCGGATCGGAGGGGCGGGGTGGCTCAGGGCCGTCGGGGCCGGTGCGCAGCATGCGTTCGACGCGGCAGATGCGGTAGGTGTCGCCCTGGACCGTCACCTCGTTCACGTGCGGTGTGGATTCCAGGTGTTCGGCGGCGCGTGCGTAGGCGTCGCGGGCCGCGCTGTCCAGGTCGTACATGTCGGCCCAGATCCCGGACAGGCCGCTGTGGAGGACGCGGCGAGCGTCGTGCGGGGTCGGCTGGAGGCGGCTGGTCGGGGTCCAGCCGGTCCCGGTGCGCTTGATGACGCCGAATCCGACCGGGAGCAGGACGAGTTCAGGGTGGTCGCGGACCGCCTGCCGGGATTCGGCACGCATGGCGGGCGGGACGTGCTTGCCCTCGTAGGTGAAGCCCCGGAGGGCTTGGCGGTTGCCTTCGGCCATGATGCCGGGAGACGCCGCGGGATCGCCCATCAGGGCATCGAGGGGGTGGCCGATGTCGGGCAGGGGCCGGGCGCGGCCGGGTTGGTGGCGCCAGGAGCGGTCGGCGGGTTCGGGGTCGGTGGGGCGGGGCGGCTCCGGGCCCTCGGTCAGGCCGCAGCGTGCGTACTCGTCACCGCGTACGACGCGGTAGCGGGTGCCGAGGACGGTGAGTTCGTCGATCCGCTCGCTCTCCAGGAGGTGCACGGCCGCGAGGAGTTCGCGGCGCTCGGCGATGGTGCCGGCCTCGTCCTTCGCCTGGAACCACAACAGCGAGTTGAGGGCGTCCCGGGCCTCTTGCGGGGTGCCGTCGGTGGCCTCGGACACCAGCCGCCAGCGGGCATCGGGTTCCGGGCCGAGCGCGGCCACACCGAACACCGGGCCGCGCGGCCACACATAGGGGTAACGGGTTGAGGCGTCGAGTGCGTCAACCTCGCGGACCAGGGCCACCGGGTCGTCCCGGCGCAGGAGTTCGGCCGCGGCCCGGTCCAGTTGTCGCTTCCAGTCATCACTCACGTACGCATTGTTACCGCGGATGGCGTCCGGTGTCAGAGGGTTCACGAACATCACCCCCCACTCCCCGCGCCCGCACGCTCCTCTGCGGCGCGGGCCCGGTACGCTACCCGGCCGAGTGGCTGACTTCCCCGTCAGGGGCTCGGGGCGCGAGGTCGGCCAGCAGGTCGGCCAGGACTGTCTCCTCCTCTACGCGCACGCCGAGTTCGGTCAGGGCGGGTGCCAGGTCCGGGTCCCATGGTGCTGTGGTGGGGGTGCCGTCGAGGGGTGCGGTCGCGGGCGTGTTGGCGGCCGCGGTGCGGTAGTCGACGGTGGTGTAGCGCCAGGGCTGCCAGGGGACGCGGTCGAGGAGCGTGGTGGCGATGCGCAGGCCGCCCCAGTCGAAGTCGCCGTGGTAGTGGAGGGAGGATCCGTTGTCGTGGAGCCGGCCGAGCAGGGTGAGGGCGGCGGCGGAGGGCTGGCCCTGGAGGCAGACCAGGGGCGGGCAGGCGCTGCCGTACGTGTCGGCGGCGGTGGCCAGGACGGCCGGGTTCTCGCAGATGTACACGGCGGCGGGCGCTGTCCGTGGTGGCCGCAGGGTGAGTTGGCGCAGGGTCACCACGGCGGGCTCTCCCTCCTCGGCCAGGTGGTCGAGGGCGGGAGTGCCGCGCAGGTTCAGGGTGAGGACGGTGGAGGAGAGGGCGTCCTTGAGGACGCCGGCCGAGGCCCAGGCCGCACGTCTCCACTCGGCACCGGTGCCGTCGGGGCAGCCGGTCAGGGCACGGATGCCGGACAGGACGAGGGTTGCGTGCGGGGTGCCGTCGTCGAGGGCGTGGGCGCGGCCCAGTGTCCTGGTCGCGAAGACGGGCAGGGGCGTCGGGGGGTGCGCGGGGAGTGCGCGGAGGGCCTGCGCCGTTTCGGCGAGCAGGGTGCGGGCGGCGTCCGGGGTGCGCGCGAGGCGGCGTACCAGACCGTCCTTGCGCAACTGTGCCGCCCAGCGGGCCAGCTCGGGCTGCTGTCGGCTCAGGGTGTCGAGTGGCGCGTAGGCGGCGTCCCAGGCACGGGTCTCCTGCCGTCGTGTCTCGCTGAGCGGGGTGACCGTGCCGGTGAGCTCGGTTACGGCGGTGGCCAGGCCCGCGGGGCTGATCGCGGAGCGCCGCAGCACGGTGTCCACCGCTTCCAGACGCACGGTCAGCGAGTGTCCGGAGCGTGGGGGGCGGCCCAGGAGGCGTTCGGCCGCGGCCCGTTGCGCGTCGGTGGGAGCGGACAGGGAGACGGGGCCGGTGAGGGGCTTCTCGCGTTCCATACGGAGGCGGATCCGCTCGACGAGCCAGCCGAGTTCGGGGTCGCCGAGCAGGCGCCGAAGCCGGTCGTGGTCGATGCCGTGGTCGATGTCGTGGTCGATGGGGCCGTCGTGCTCCGGCACGGGGGTCACTGCCACAGCGCGTCCCGCCCGAAGTCGAGGTTGGTGCCGGTGCCGGATACCGGGGTGCCGGAGGGAACGGCGTCCGGGCCGGTCGGCGCGAGGCTCTCCGGATCGGCGGCCCGGCTCCGCCGGGTGCCGTCCCACTCCCAGCGGGTGACCAGGACCGCGGGGATCTCGTCGACGCGGGAGAGCTGGGCGATGGCGATGCCGGGGACCTGCGGATAGCAGGCCCATTCGCGTTCGCTGGTCATCACGACGTCCAGGTCGAAGGCGTGCAGCAGACCCAGGCACTTGGCTCGGGAGTCGTCGTCCACACCGGCGAACGCCTCGTCCAGGGTGATCAGTCGTGGCGCGTGCTCGGCGGACGCGCTCGCGTAGTGCGAGGAGGCCGCGGCGAACAGCGGGACCGACATGGCAAGGACGCGCTCGCCGCCGGAGGCCGGTCCGGTGGCCGGTACCCATGTGCCGTGCTGATGACGTTCGACGCCGAACTCGTGCCAGGCGCGGTAGTCCAGAGCGGCCGTGAGCAGTTCCAGCCAGCTGCCGGTGTCGTCCTCGCTCTGGCGGCGGGCGATCTGTTCCTGGAGGAATTCGCCGACCGCCGCGCGGTCCTCGGGGGTCCA
Source organism: Streptomyces sp. NPDC048484 (assembly GCF_040651415.1). Lineage (NCBI taxonomy): Bacteria > Bacillati > Actinomycetota > Actinomycetes > Kitasatosporales > Streptomycetaceae > Streptomyces > Streptomyces sp. NPDC048484. Next base: position 62,297 of record NZ_JBEZJY010000035.1, on the reverse strand, counting down.
GGCGTCGGCGGACTGGCGCAACCGCTCCCGTGCCGGGGCCAGCCCCGCCGGAGCCTTGCGCGAGGCCCGCCACACCAGGCGCAGTCTCATACCGGTGGAGGTGGGGCGTTCCTTCAGTTCGGCGTTCATGTCCCGTACCTGGCGCTCGGCCGTCGCGATCAGTTCCTGCAGGGTGCCGGCGACTTCGGTCAGCAGGTGGGTTTCCAGGATCTCGCGTTCGTGCGCGGACAGGATGCGGGCCAGTTCCTCGACCTCGGTGGCGAGCGCCTGGGCGAGTTCCGGGACGGCCCGCTCGCGGCCCTGGTAGACGATGTCGACGACCATGCAGTCCTCGGCGGGGCGCAGGGAGGCGGTGTGTCCGTGCCGGGAGAGCGAGTCCTGTAGTTTCTTGTGCTCCTCGCTCAGCTGTTTCTGTACGCGTTCCCAGGCGCTGTCGGAGTCGTCGGTGGAGGCCAGTTCGGCCTCGGCGCCGCGAGCCAGGACGATCGCCGGGGTCGCCGACCACGGCCCGTCGTCCAGCGGGGGCACGTCTGCCTCGGGCAGGGCGACGGCCAGCAGGCCGGTCGACGCGAAGCGCTGCAGGGCGGCGATGGCGTCGGTGCGGGCCGTGGACCTCTCGGCGACGTCCTTCTCCAGCTGGTTGATGGTGCCCTTGGCCTCGTAGGCACGCTCGTTCGCCCGGTTGTGGTCCTCGGTCGCCGCTTGCGTCCGGCGCTCGCGATCGGCCAGGTCACGGGCGGTCTCGGTCAGCCGCCGCTCCAGTTCGGCGACGGCGGTGCCGACGGTGGAGCGCAGGGTGGTGTGCCGTTCGGCCGCGGCGGCAGCCAGATGCGCCGCCTTTTCGGTGCGCAGCGCCAGTTCGGCCACCCGGGCGTCGGCTTCTTCGGCCTCGCCGCGCAGTTCGCCGGCCGAGCGGGTAGCGTCCGCCCGCTCGCGCAGGGCGGGCCACAGGTCCGCGAGGACGAGGTCGTACGCGTGCAGGGCATCACGCACGCCGGCGAGCCCCGGCCGGTCGGCGGGCAGGTTAACGGCGGCCGCCGTGTCGGTGAGTTCGGTTTCGGTCTCGGCCTGCGTGCGGGCCGCCTCGGTGAGTTCGGTGGCGCGCTCGTCCACACGCTGCCGGGCCCGATGAGCCGTGTCCGCGGCGGCGGCCGTCCGCTCGTGCGCCTGGCGCAACACGACATCGTCGGGAACGCCGGCCAGGTCGCCGTCCAGGGCGGCGCGGCGCCGCGTCACCGTCTCGCGCTCCCCCCGCAGCGCCGTCGACTCGCCCTGGAGAGAGCCGAGTTCGTCGCGCAGTGCGGTGATGCGGGCCCGGCGGGCCTCCTCGCGGGCGCCCTCGCCGACGTACGCGGCACTCTGCTTGGACCAGCTGCCGGTCAGTGCGCCGACCCGGAAGCGACCCTCCGTATCCATCCAGGTGTCGCCGTTCACGCCGAGCCCGATGGTCCCGAGCAGCCGGCGCACCGTCTCCTCGCCCACGGCCGCCGCCCGCGCGTCGCCGTGGTCGACGGCGGGGCGCAGGGCGTCGGCGAGGGTGGCCCCCGGCAGCGGGGTCTGCGACGAGAGCAGTACGTCGTGCCCGTACTCGTCGGCGTGCGTCGCTGTGCCGTCCGGGCGCACCCACGCGTCCAGGAGACCCGATGCCTCCAACGCCGCCTCCAGACCGGCTCGTTGCGCGTCGGTGAGGTGCTCGTGGAAGTCGACGAGGCGCCAGAGCGGTGCCCCGATGGAATGTTCGCGTACGCCCGGGGTCCGGGTGTACGGCGCGGCGGGACCTCGCTGACCGCCCGCCTCCAGTTCGGACAGCTCCCGCTCGGTCTCGGTGCGCCGCGCCTCAAGTCCGGTCAGGCGCTGCCCGAGAGCGGCCCACTGGTCGGCCAGGCGTGCGTCCTGTGCGCGATGTGCCCCGGCCGCGTACGCACGGGCCGGGTAGGGGCCGTCGAGATGGGTCACCCAGTCCTGCAGACCGTCCAGCAGGCCCGCGGGGTCGGGCAGCGCCAACTCGGTGCAGTGGTCGAGATGTTCACGTACGGAGTCCAGCAGAGCCCGACCGGCGGCGGCCGCCGCCTCACCCGCCTGCGCCTGGCGTTGTGCGGCGCCGGCGGCCTCGGCTTCGGCCTCGTCCAGGCCTCGCTGGGCCACACGCCGTTCGGCCGCCGCCGCCTCGGCCCGCGTGGCCAGCTGCTCCAGGTGATCGACGGCGCGCCGCCCGCGCTCCACCGACTGGGCCGCCGTGCGCCGCAGTGCGGCCTCCGGGCCGCCCTCGATGTCCGCCACCCCGTCGAGCCGGGCGGCCGAGGCCGCCTCCCGTTCCCGTACGAGGATGTCCGCGAGCTGCTTCTCGGCGCTCGCCAGACGGTTCTGGGCCGAGTGGAGTCTTCCCAGGGTCTTGGTGTGCGCGTGCGCGGCCCGCTCCCGGTCCTGCCCGGCGAGGGTGAGGTCGCCCGCCGTGCGCCCGGCGTCCTTCGCGGCCTGTTCGAGCTCCCGCGCGCTGCGCATCTCGGGCCCTTCGCGCAGTGCCGCGTCCTGCGCCTTGAGCCGGGTCGCCGCCTCCTTGAGCTCCGCGACCCGTGAGGCCGCCGCCTCACGGTCGGCCTCGGCCTGCTCGCGCTGCGCCTGGGCCTGTGCGAGGTCGCGGTGCGACTGCTCGTAGCGGGCGTGCTCCCGGCGCGGCAGCCGGGCCCGGCGGCGGGTGGCGATGCGGGCGTAGCGCCGGTAGTGGTCCAGGAAGGCGGATGCGGCCCGTTCCGCCTCGGTGGCCGCCCGCAGCTCGTCCTGTTCCTCGTCCAGAGACCGGAACGCCTCGGCCACGTCGGCGATCACCGCCTGGTCCATCGGGGGCAGTGCCTCGGTCAGGGCCCGCGACAGGGCGGCCTCGCTGGGACGCTTGGACAGCTGGGGCTGGCGCAGCTGGATCAGCAGGTCGACCAGAGCCGCGTACCGCCGCTCGCCGAGCTCGAACAGTGCCTCGTCGACCGCCCTGCGGTAGACCTTCGCCTGGTCGTACACCATGCCGCGGCCGGCGACCGCCTCCGCGAGCCGGTCCCGGGACAGCGCGGTGCCGGTCGCGTCCAGGAGGCTCAGTTCCGGTCCGACGCGCTGGTCGGTGACGGCGTACCAGTGGCGGGCGATGCCGCGCCCGGCGACCGCCTTCAGGCCGCAGACGAGGGTACGGAAGTGAGCCTGTCCGCTCTCCTCGTCGAGACGGCCGAACTCGATCCACGTGTAGCCGAGCCGCTCGGGGTGCGGGTGCTCCCCTCCGAGAAGGAGATTCCACTCCATTCGCTTGCCCGGGTCCGCGTCGGGCTCGACCCGGCGGGCGGACAGGTCGCCGTCGAGCAGGAACGGCAGGGTCAGGGCCAGGACCTTGGACTTTCCGGTGCCGTTGTTGCCTCGCAGCAGGAGTCTGCCGTCCCGGAACCAGAACTCCTCCACGTCGTAGTAGAAGAGGTCGACCAGACCGATGCGCAGCGGGCGCCACCGCCCGGGGGCGGGGACGGGCAGACCGGCGGACAGGGTTGCGGTGGTGGGGGCGGCCTGGCTGGTCAACGCGTACGCGCCTTTCGCTGAGCGGGCAGTGGCGCCTTCGCGCCCGTGCGGGCACCCGGTTCGAGTACGACCGTCTCACCGACCGCGTACCGGGCAAGACCCGGGCGAGCCTCCACCTGGTCGGTGGTGCGGGTGAGGAGGCCGAGCGCGGTCAGCTTGGCCAGCGCCTGCTCCACGAGCTGCGGTTCCGCGCCCGGCTGCTTGGCGGTCTTCGACCAGTACCCGGCATGTTCGGCGGCCAGTTCGCGTACGCGCCGCTCCAGGTCCGAGGCCGTGACCGGACCGGCCGCAGTCGCGATGTGCTCGGCGAGCAGCAGGGTGATGTGCCCGTGGGTGCCCTGCTCCGGCATCCGGACGTCGGTCAGGTCGTCCTGCGGGTCGACCATGGCGATGCCCTCGGCGCGCACCTCGGCGACCAGGCCGGTCAGCTGGGTGATCTGCGCGGTGATGAAGCCGCGCTGCCGGGTCAGATAGACCAGTTCGGCATCGCTCAACTCCTCGTAGTAGAGCACCGGATCGTCGAGCAGGCGCCGGTACAGCATCCAGCGGATGGCCCTGAACCGCAGGTCGTCACTGTCCAGGGCGGACTCGGCTACCAGTTCGGCCAGCCGGCTCTCGAAGTCCTGCGCGGTGACCGTGGAGGGGCCCTTGCGGGTGGCGAGCAGCCCCGCCAGGACGCGGCGCTCCACGTCGTACAGGACGTCGCCGCTCCCGCTCACGTACGCCTCCTCGTCCCCGGCCACCCGCCGCAGCACCCCGAGGCGCAGCAGCAGCCGCACCACCGCCGCGAGATCGAGGCGCTCGTCGCGCCGCTCCAGGGTGAACCGCACCGCCGCCGCGACCAGTTGCGGATCGGCCGCGTCCAGGACCACCTGTTCGGCGAGGCGGCCGAGCGCGATCTGCGACTCGCCGCGCTCCAGGGCCGCCAGCGCCAGGCACAGCAGGACATAGCGGCGGCGGGTGAAGGGGGCACGGGCGCCGGTGACCTCCCGCGCCGGATGCGTGGCGTCAGCGAGGGTGCCCGGGGTCTTGCGCAGCCGGGCCGCCTCCGCGTCCACCCGCAGGGACCAGCCGGTGTTGCGGTCGAACCAGTCACGCAGTTCGGTGGCGTGCTGGCGTACGAGGCGGAACTCGTCGGCGTACGACCCGTGCGCGAGCAGCAGTGGTTCCTTGAGCAGGGCTCGCGCGGCCTTTTGCAGGTCCGCGGCGCGGCGGCCGTCGAGCACCTCGGCCAGGGGTGTCGTCATCGGTCCTCCTGCGGTGGGGCGTCGGCCTTCGGTATGTCGGCCTCAGGTACAGGGGCTTCGCGGGTGAGGTCGGTGATCTCGATGAGGTGGTCGGGGCCGTGGAACACGCCCCCGGGAGTGTGGACTTCGGCCGTGGTGCCGTCTGCGAGCGCGGTGAGCCTGATCTCCATCGAGCCGTCGTTGCTGGTCGCCGTGGTCGAGGTGGTGCCGGGCCGCCAGGTGGCCAAGGCGTCCCCGAGGAGCTGCAGGAACAGCCGGAAGGCGAGCGGGTCGAGTTCACCCAGGCCGGACAGGCGTGTGACCCCGGGTGTCTCCAGGCGGGCGCGGGCCGCGGTGATCTCCGTGGTCTGCTTGGCGGCGATCTCTTCGAGCAGCCGGCGTTCCTCGGAACGGCCTTGGACCTTGCGCGGTTTGCCGCGCCGCTCGTAGCTCCCGGTGCGGCGCAGTTGCGGACTGATGCGCAGCGGCTCGGCCTCGGCCCATGGTGTGGACGCCGGCACCGGACGGGTGGTCCGCTCGGCGAGGGTGTCGGCGTCGACGGTGAGATGGCGGGCTGGATGCAGACCGAACGCGGTACGCCACAGCCGGTGCCGCGCGGCGTCGTCCGGCGCCTCGGCGAACCAGCGGGCCAGCGTACGGAAGTCCGCCGACCGGTCGGAGCGCCCGGCCCGGCGCTCGTTCAACTGGCGTACGACTGCGAGCAGTTGGGGAATCGCTCCCAGTGCCCGACCGCGCAGCAGACGGGCCTGCGACTCGCGTTCGTCCCCGGACACGAACCAGGCCGCGAGCCCCGACCAGCGCGCCAGCCACCGCGCGTACGCCCGCGCCTCGGCGCTCTCGGCCACGTCCGGAGCCGCGTCGGCCGCCTCCCGGACCGCGGCCAGCCGCAGCAACCCATGGACCTGGCCCTGCCCCTCCAGCTCCCGGATCAACAGAGCGATCCGGCCGCTCAGCGTGATCAGATCCTGGATGAACCGCTCCAGATACCGGATCAGCTGGTCCTTGTACGCGAGGAACGCCTCGACCTCGACGCCGTGCAGGTCGATGGTGCGCTGCAGCGACCCCATGAAAGCCCGCGCGTTCTCGGCGAGTGCCTCGAACCGGCTCGTCAGGGAGGACAGCGCCAGATGGGCCTTGGCCGCGTCGGGTTCCTCCTCGGCCGCGATCACCAGCAGGGCGCGCAGCTGGGTGACGATGTCGTGCAGCGCCACCGCCTGCAGCGCGCCGCGCCGCCCCAGCGCCTCGTCGTACCCGGCCAGCGCTTCCTCGGCGGCCTCACCCGCCCGCGTGAGCTGGTAGATGAACCGCTTGCGGTAGAAGTCCTCGACCGCTGTGACCCGTGCGGTGTCCGGATCAGCCCGTAGGTTTCCCCACTCGACGAGGGAGTCCAGGGCCTTGACGACGGAGTCCGCCTCCGCCGGTCGGCGCTGCGGGGGCAGCGCCGCGTACACGTCTTCGGGACGCAGGTGCACAGCGAACCGTTCCTTGGCCGCCAGGAACGCACCCATGACGAGCCGGTACAGATCGGCGTTGGGCACCGTCAGGTGCGCGAACGGCGTGTAGTCGGGGCGGTCGGCGCGTGCCTCGCGGGAAGGATCGCGGGAAGGGTCAGTCGTCATCGCCCCGCCATTGTCCCTGACCCGTTCATCCCTCGGGGACCTGTGGCTGAAGCCTCACGCAGCGCAGCCGCCCTCGCCTTCGCCCTCATGACCGTGAGTAAGGTGTGGGAGCGTGAGCGAGTACCAGTACTACGAGTTCCTGGCCGTCGACCGGCCGCTGACCCAGGACGAGCAGGCGCAGGTGCGGGCACTGTCGACGCGTGCGGAGATCACCTCGACACGGTTCGTCAACGAGTACCACTTCGGGGACTTCCACGGGAACACCACGAAGATGGTGGAACAGTTCTACGACGCGCACCTCTACTTCGCGAACTGGGGCTCGCGCCGTCTGCTGCTGCGGCTGCCCACCGCGGCCCTGGCCAGGAAGGCGGTCGAACCGTACGCGTTGGAGGAGTCCCTCACCGTCCATGCCAAGGGAGGCTTCACCCTGGTCGACTTCTGTCCGGACGCCGCCGAGGACGGCGGGGCGGAGTACGAGGACTGGGACGCCATGGAGTCCTGGACGCTGGGGGGCTTCGCGCAGCTGCGCGTCGATCTCGCCGCCGGGGACCTGCGGCCGCTGTATCTGGCGTGGCTGGCGGGCCTGCGGGTGTGGGAGCTGGCCGAGGACGACGAGGAGGAGTACGTCCGCGCAGTGGAGCCGCCGGTGCCGGCCGGACTTGGTGAGTTGACAGGGCCTCAGCGGATGCTCGCCGACTTTCTGCGGGTGGACGAAGACCTGCTGGCCGTCGCAGCCGAGGCCTCCGCCTCCCTCACGGCTGCCACCCCGGCCGACCAGGGCAAGGCGCTGGCGGCGTTCATCGCCGCCCTGCCCGTCGCGCAGAAGGAGGCCCTGCTGGTGGAGGTCGCCCTCGGCGGAGCGGCTCATGTGGGGCCACAACTGATGAGACGGTTCCGCGCCGCTCACACTCGCGCCGACGACACCACCGCCCATGCACGCCGCAACGCCGCCGAGCTGCTCGACGCCGCTCACCGGCACCGCACCGGACGGATCGAACGCGAACGGCGGGTCCGTGCGGCGGCACAGCGGGAGCGGCGTCTGGCAGCCGAGGAGCAGCGTGCCGCGCACCTGGACAAGGTCGCCACCGCCCCCGGGCCGCTCTGGGAAGAGATCGACAACCTGATCGGGCAGAAGAAACCCGCCGCCTACGACCGGGCTGTCGCCCTTCTCACCGACCTCCGGGACGCAGCGGCCCGTACTCCCGAGGCGTCGGCCGACTACCACCGCCGAACCAGCGCGCTGCGCGAGGCCCACCGGGCCAAACCGGCGCTCATGGGCCGTTTGGACAAGATCGGTATTCCCCACCCCTGATGCGGGTGCGCGCCGGGGCGGATGCGGCGAGCCGCCCGGCGCGGGCCGGGGGTCAGTTCACCACGGGCCGCCTCGGCTTCGCACCGCGGCCGACCCCCAGTCGTGCCACGTGGCCGCGGCGCGCCAGGACCGGGGTCTTACCCCGGTTCGAACGGACCAGGCCGGCTGCTGTCCTGTGGGCAGTCGAGAGGAGGTCCGATGACATCGATCGCCGAGGTGACACGGGCCAACGGCCGTCCGGCGAAGGTCACGCACCTGGTCTGCTCCCACTCGCGCGCCGACCACGCGGGCGCCTCGTCGACCTTCGGCAAGGACGTCGTGCGCATCGGCCACGCCGAATGCCGACGCCTGCTGCTGCGCGAGCCTCGATGAACCTGGACCCCGCGTCCTACTTCGACAAGTACGGCCCAGGGCAACTCCTGGGCGATCTTCAAGACCTACCTCGACGCGGTGGCGGCGCAGGCCGCCGCACCGGTGGCCGCGAAGTACACAGGCGTGCTCGCAGCTGCGGACGTGTTCACCCTCGATCACGCGGCGACGTTGGTCGAGTCCTTCCGCATCGACGCAGGGCTGCTCGGTCCGTTCGGCACCCGCCCCTAATCCGCCGATTCTCCGACTCTGCAGAAAGGCCGAACGGCCATGACCAGTCCCAGTTCCCGCTGAACCCGCCCGCGGGCGACGACGCCGAACGCGTCGCACCACTGCGCCGCGACCACCGCGACACGCGCGCCACCGCGCAGCGTGAGCGTCCACACCGGCACTACTGCGTGCCGTCCGCCGACAGGCGCTCCGGCAGCCCGAGCCGCGGGAACTGGTCGTCGTGGAACGTGACGATCTCGCTGATCGCCCCGCCGGTGACGCGCAGGACGTCGATCGTCAGAGGCAGGTACACGCCCTCCTGCTCCCGCCAGAGGTAGAAGGCGACGGCGGGTTGCCGGTTCACGGAGGTGAGGACGGCACGCAGGCCCTTCATGCCCTCGAAGCCGCTCTCGACCCAGTCGTTCACCACCGCGTCGCGGCCGACGTACAGGCCCGGCGTGGGAGGCATCGAGCAGCGGACGTCGTCCCGCAGCAGTGTGGCGAGCTCGTCGACGTCCGTGGCCACGCTGGCGTCGGTGAAGCGGCGCACCAGCTCGCGCGTCCCGGCGTCGTGTTCGCCGCCGGTCCAGTCCTGCCGCTCGGCGGGCAGGTGCTCCCGCATCCCGGCGCGGGCCCGCTGCAGAGCGCTGTTCACGGAGTTGACGGAGTCCCCGAGGAGTTCCGCGACGTCCTTCGCCGGCCAGCCGAGCACGTCCCGCAGGATCAGCACGGCCCGCGGGCGCGGCGCGAGGTGCTGGACCGCGACCAGATACGCCAACTCGATCGTCTCCCGCGCGACGGCGACGGTCTCCGGCTCGTCCGTGTCGCCGGCGGGCAGCTCGTCGAGCAGCTGGTCCGGGTAGGGCTGCAGCCACAGCACCTCGCCGCCGGTCGCAGGCTCCGGGCGGCACTTGGCGAGCAGGTCCAGGCAGGCGTTGGTGGCGATCCGGTACAGCCAGGCCCGGAACGTCGACCGCCCCTCGAAGGTCTCCCGCCGCCGCCAGGCACGGAGGAACGTTTCCTGCACGGTGTCCTCGGCGTCCTCGAACGACCCGAGCATCCGGTAGCAGTGCACGTGCAGCTCCCGCCGGTGCCGCTCCGCCAGCCCTGAGAACGCCGGCTCGTCGACCTCGCCCAGCCCGCTCACGCCCAGCTCCTCCAGCCGTGTGCCCGCACTCATCACGTCATCCCTCCGCCGCGTCGTGTCCCGTCGTAGGTATGACGGGTACGGGCGCGAAAACTCATCACCGGGGTGGCGGCGGAGATCCGCCCCCACGGGTTCGGCCTGGCCCTGACCGATTGCTGTCGTCTTCTGTGACGGCCCCGAACGCCAGGTCGTCACGGACTGATCGTCTGAGCGCCGATCGACCTGTTTCGGATGACGCGGCCGGCCGCACAAACGCCGCCTCGAGGGAAGTTGGCCGGCGATACGGTCGATGCCGACGCCCTTGTCGTACAGGGTGTCGGCATCGGCGTGAAAGAGCGGCGGCGGGAGCGGGACGTGCTCCAGACTGTGGAGCACGCGCTGTGTTTCCGGTTCAGCCCCCTGTCATGGCTGCGGCAGCCGGCGACATCGACCCGTAGCTGGGCGCAGGCGGGCGATGTGGGTCAGCTCGTGCCAGGACAGGTCGGTGTGGGCCGACGGTTCCGCTCGACGCGAGTGTGCGCTGGTGATCCCTGGTCAGCGGCGGCCGGTGGTCAGGGTGACGAGGAACTGGCCGCCGCCCGGCTCGATGTCGGCGGTCACCGGCAGCCCCGGTACCAGTCGGGAGAACCGGTCCACCAGCCAATCCGCCGCCTCTTCGGCGTCCCGCCTGGTCGGACAACGCCCCACCATCTCGCGGCCCCCCTTGCGCTCCAGCCTCCCGGCAACGGTGATCAGCGGCGCGGGTTCGACCACGTACAGGCGGTCAGGCCAGGCGATGACCACCTTGACCGCGCCCTTGCGGGTGTTGCATCCGCGGTGCGCGAGCCGCTCGGCGACCTTGGCCTTCCGGTCGGCAGTCCGGCTGTCGACGCTGGGCCCCCGCGGGTCGTTCACCGACTCGTCGGGGTCGACCGCTTCGTCACACACCCAGCACCGCCAGCCGTCGCGCTCGGCCACATCATCAAGGAGACTCATCCGAGCAAACTAGCCTGCCCGGCCGCCACCCGCGCACCAGGGTTCCGCACAGTCATAGCACCGGCCACGTGCACGCCGTACGCGAGCACCGGCGCAGTATCGATCTGGTCCACCATCGGCTCTTCGGCAATGACCTGATCGGGTTCACCGGGACGTGTCCGGGGCTCGGCCACGCCGCGACCGACCGGAGGCGCCCTCATCGACGATGCCGGTCAACGGCAGGCTGATGTCGTCGGGGCGGCCGGTCTCGGCGGGCGGACTCCGGCCTCGTCTCGCAGCCCGTCGACTCGACGCCGAGCGGCGAACCCGTGTCGATCTGGTCTCGCTGGATACATCGGGAGCAGCCGCTCAATTCGACTACGGGCGCGCCTACCACCCCTGACGCACCGCCGGGCTCGCTTCTCAGGAGGAGCCGGACCAGAAGTGGCCGCCCCACAGATACCGGCGCACATGCGCGTCGTACTCCTGGCGGAGCCTGCGGGAACAGGATCGAACCGATTCGGGAGGCGACGTGACGGCCGCCGTTCAGCGGTAGTTCTACGCTTCAACCGAACGCTGATCATGACGGCGTGGGGGAAGCGGTCTGTCACGCCTCACGTCGGCTGGGTGTAAGGATGAACCAGATGGCCGAAGTGGTCCACGATGTCGGTACGTGCGTGGTGGTTATAGAGAGCATTCCCCTGGTCCTGGGCGGACTGCGTTCCGCGCTCGAAGGTGACGGGATCAGTGTGGTCGCAGGGACCCACGATCCGCAGGCCGGCGTGCGGGCAGTCCGGGAGGAGAAGCCCGACGTGGTCCTCGTCGACCTCGACCTGCCGGGCCGCGCGGGAATCGGATTGCTTCAGCAACTGCGCCGACAGAACCCGGCGCTGCGGCTGGTCGCCATGGTTTCCCCGGACCGCGACGACGACAAGCTGCTGCTGACGACGCTGATAGCGGGGGCCACGGGCTACCTGCTCAAAAGTACGGAGACGGCAGACCTGCTGCGCACTGTGCGTGCTGTGCAGCGGGGGTACGTAACGCTGGGCCCGCGATCCGGCAGCGAGCTCTTCGCCCTCCTGCGACGCATGGCGGAAGCGGACGAAACGCTCCCGTTCCCGGCGCTGACGAACCGGGAACGAGAAGTGCTGCGGTTGGTCTCCCTCGGCTACGGGAACCGCCGAATAGCGCAGGATCTGTTCATATCGGAGAAAACCGTACGCAACTATGTTTCTGCCATCCTGCCGAAAATCAACGTCTCGAATCGGCTGGAGGCCATTGTGTCCGCACGACTGACCGGCCTGGAATCGGCTTATCCAGGAGCGGGCTCCGTAAGTACGCGCTGAACCGGGAGGGGTAACTCGGAGGGTCACATGTCCTGGGTGATCAGGCCGGAGGCCACCAGCAGGCGCAAGCTGTCGCCGACCTGCCGGCCAACCTCCTCGGAGCCGGCCGGGAGGCCCGCTGCTCGGGCGTAGGCCGTGTGCATCGAGCCGAGGTCACGTCCGTCGCACAGGGAGTAGACAGTCCACGAGCGCGCGTTCAGCCAGTGCATCCGGGCCGACTGCGCTGGGCTGACGACGAGTTGCCCAAGGGCGGGCAGGGCGCATGCGTCCACCGGCGTGATCCGCTGGAAGGCGCCTTCTGGGGAAACCTCCTGTGGTTGCCCCGGTTCCGCCTCCGCCTGCCGAGTCGTCGTTGCGGCCCTGTCGTGGGGCCCCGGTGCGTCCTCGTCCACGAGACGGAGGGCGGTGAGGAGCCAGCGGGCGAATCGGTGCCCGTTCTCGGTGAGCGCCTGCTCCGGCAGCGACAGCACACACTCGGCGAGGTAGCGGGCCCTTTCCGCACTGGTGCGGTACTGCCCGTCCCGGGCGGCGGGAGTGCCCGGGCTGGGCTCGTCGAGGTCCTCGGGCGGCGGGGGCGCGCCGAACCTCTCCCGGACCGCTTCGCCCGCCGCGGCGGCCGCGGCCTGGAAGACCAGCAGGTGCACGTAGAAGTGCAGGGCGACGAACACGCGGATGACCGTCCACGAACCGATGCGCCACGGGATCGGTACACGCTCGGTGGCATTTCTGACCACGGAGCCCGCACGGAGCGCGTCAAAGAGCTTGAGGTGGGCGCCCTCGTGCAGCAGGCTCTCGGCGGCGAGCCACGGAGACGCGCAGCGGTCGGGCGACAGCAGCACCGTCGAGGGCAGGGGGTCGCCCCCCGACATGGACTGAAGCGGTCCCTCTTCGCTTTCCCGCTTGGTGAAACCCACTACGGTGACATGTCCGAGCACACCGGCTCCCGCGGCAGGCAGCAGCGTCGCGAGCAGTTCCGCGCCGTCTCGCAGGACAGCACGTTCTCCGTCCGTCGGATCGACAGGGCCTGCCGCTTGGCTGTCACCAAGTGCGCTGCGGTACAACTCCATGAGGCGACCGGCCAGCATCTCCTGCGAGTCGCCGTGCGGCGCGGGCTCGCTCAGCACCCAGGCGTCCCCGAGACCGGGCCAGGCAGGCCGGTGCGGACGGATGAGGGCTTCGCACGGCCCCATGGCGTACGAGGTGTCTGCCGCCGGGGTGGTCGCGGGGCCGGTCACGTAGCCGCGTATGTAGGCGCCGAACGAACTGTGTTCGAGCCGGCCGTTGTCCAACTGTGCGAGGTCGACCTCGAAACAGTTGCGCAGCACCGGGTCGTACAACAGCGGGCGGAGACGTTCGTCGGGTGCGGCGGCCGTCTCCCGCAACACGTCCGCTGCCTCGCCGTCATGCCGCGCCAGCATGGTCAGACCCAGCCGGAACCGGGCGAGATTGCGCTCGCCGATGGCGGCCGAGTCGCCGAACTGCCGGTCGGCACAGAGCATGGCATCGGCCTGGGCCACCCGGTCGGCGACCGGCTCAGCGGCGACCGGCTCAGCGGCGGAAGGTGAAGCGGAAAGTGAGGAGGACAACGACGAACCGTCCTTCGGAGCGGGGCGGGGCGGAGCGAGGGGGAGCGGGGCGGAGCGAGGGGGAGCGAGCCGAGATGGCGGGGGCGTGAACGTGAAAAGACCGGCACCGGGCCCTCTTACGGGTCCGATGCCGACCAAACGTGCCGCACGTCAGGCGGCGCGGACCGCCTGGTACGACGGGAGCCAGGCGCGCTCTTCCGGCGCGTCGACGGCTACCAGCGCGGAGTCGTCGTCGAGGTATGTCTGCGGAGCCAGATCGGGGGTTTCGATGAGGTCTACCAACATGTTGTGAGTCCCTTCGGTCATTTATGGACAGAGCGGGCCCGGGAGGGGGATCAGACCCCGCCCGGAACATCATCTTCTGGCACTCCACGTCCCACACCGAGGGGAACGTTGTCCTGAATGCTGTCCCGCTCCCCGGTGGAAAAGCTGATGGGCCAAGCGACTTGGCCGTCGGCCGCCTCGTCGGTCACGGTCCCGTTGCCCGGGAACGCCTGGTGACCTTCCGCCACGAGCCCGCCCGGTCCACCACAGGCCCGCCCGGTCGACCCGGGGAGACGATTATGACGCACAGTCAGTGTACGTGTGCACGTTGTGGACTTGAGTGGTTCTTACCGTCCAGCGGGGTAGGTCGGCCCTGGAAGGCCGTACGAACGCGCCTGCAGGCAGCCGCACATGACAACAGGCATCGCCGAAGCAACGGACGACGGCGAGTGGAGTGGGCCGGAAGTAGGCCGGAAGGGTGTCCGCACCACCATGGCCTGGTTTCGGCCGCGGGTTTCGTACACGCGGACGCAGATCGTGCTCGTCTCCCTCGCCCGGCACCGAGGTGTTGTGTGCGCGAAGTGCGCAGGTGGCCCTGCCGTCGCCCCGCGCCATCCGACCCGTCCTCCTTCCCTCGGCCGTCGTTCCGACGTGAATTCCCACCGCTATGCTCGCCGGTGTTCGAGTGATACATGGGGCCGGTGGCGAGGAAGCCGTCGGGAGGGGCGTGAGGCGGGCGTGATGTCCGGCAGTGATGATCAGCAGGCGGCGGCGTACGCGGCACGAGGTACGGGGCGTCTGATCGCCGGTCGGTACCAGCTGGGCGAGCAGCTCGGCAGGGGCGGCATGGGTACGGTCTGGCGGGCCCACGACCAGCTGCTCGCACGGGATGTCGCGGCCAAGGAGCTGCACGTCTTCACCCAGGGCGACGAGGACCACCGCGTGTGGCTGCGCCGTGCTGTGCGGGAGGCACGGGTGGTGGCCCGGGTGCCGCACCCGCACGTGGTCGGAGTCCACGACCTGGTCGAGTACGAGGACCGGCTCTGGATCGTCATGGAACTGATCGACGGACCCTCGCTGGCCCAACTCATCAGCCAGGCCGGACCGTTGGAGCCGACGCGGGTGGCTGCGCTCGGGGCGCAACTGCTCGGCGCGCTGGACGCTGTACACGCCGTCGGAGCCCTGCACCGAGACGTCAAACCGGCCAACATCCTGCTGCGCCGCGACGGCAGCGCGGTCCTGACGGACTTCGGCATCGCTGTCCTCGACGACGGTGAGGCGTTCACCAACTCCGGTGAGTTCGCCGGCTCCGTCGAGTACATGGCGCCCGAACGCATCAACGGCGGTGAGGTGGGGCCGGCTTCGGATCTGTGGTCGCTGGCCGCGACACTCGTCACCGCCGCCACGGGGTCGTCGCCGTTCCGCCGTCCTGCGCACGCGGCCACCCTGCACGCCGTGGCGTACGAACAACCGAACCTGCCGGCGCGGTTGGGCCCCCTGCTTCCGGCCGTCGAGGCGCTGCTGCGAAAGGCGCCCGAGGAACGACCCTCCATCCCCGACGCGACGACCGCGTTGCGGCACGCCGCCGAGGGCATCGCGGCGGACCCGAGGTCGCTGCCGTCGCCCACCGTCCGTGTCACTGTCCCGGCCGCCGTCTCCCTCGCGGACACCGACACCCGGACGAGTCAGCACCTCCCGTGGGCGGACCGGGCCGCGCCCACCTCGCGGTATGACGCCGAGACCGCGTCCGCGTTGATGCGAAGAGACACGAGACGGCGTGACAAGCGGGTCCTCGCGTGGGTGGTCTCCGGGGTCGCGCTGCTCTTCGCGGGGACCGGTCTCGGCCTCTTCATCGCCGGGGCCCCGCCCTTCGAGCGAGCTGCCCAGGCCGATGCGGCGGACGGCAAGGACCGGGGGACCGAGAGCGGAAGCGGTACGGGGAGCGAGGCCGACCAGCCGTCCGGGTCCCCTCTGCCGCCGATGCCCGCCGTCAACGACTCGGTGGTCCATGCCACCGAGGGCTGGCAGCGGGTGACCGAGACCCTCATCGAGGCCGGCGACACGGTCACTGTCCGTTTCACGTCGGGGCAGTGGACCGCGTCCCCCGACATGCCGCTGACCGGGCCCGACGGCTACGACGCCGAGACCGACAGACGGCTGGACTTCGCCGCGCCGGACTGCAAGGTCAATCCGTCCGCCCCCTTCGGAGCGCTCCTCGGACGTTTCACCGAGGGCGGTGAGGGCGAGGAAAGCCGCATCATGGGCAAGGAATGGATATTTGAGGCGGCCGCCGGAGGCACGCTCGAACTGCGCATCAACGACGTCGACGGCAATTGCGTCAACGACAACTCGGGTGACCTCTCCGTGTCGGTCTCCGTCGTGAAGAAGACCTGAGGAGGCACGCGAAGGCTCAGGAGGACATGTGAAGACCTGAGAGGGCCTTGAGAGCGAAACAAGGGGATCTGCATGAACGGCACTTCGGCTGCCTTCCGACTCGTACCGGGCACGTCCGACTCACCGGTGATCCTGCATGTGCCGCACTCCTCCCGAACCGTCCCGACGGATGTGCGTGACGGCATCGTGCTCGACGACGCAGAGCTGACACGGGAGTTGGACCACATCACCGACTCGCACACCGCTCGGATCGTCGCAGTGGCCGCCGCCGGCTGCGCCGCCCGTCGCGCCGACGGGTCCGCAGCGTCACCCTGGCGGTTCGTCAACCAGCTGTCCCGACTCGTCGTCGACCCCGAGCGCTTCCCGGACGAACGGGAGGAGATGCGGGCCGTCGGCATGGGAGCCGTCTACACACGCACCACGCACGGCGAGGTGCTCCGACCGGACGACCCCCTGAGCGCAGCGGCCGAACAGCCGCTCCTGGAGCGTTACTTCCATCCGTACGCCGCCGCCATGACCGATGCCGTGACGCAGCGGCTGGCAGCCGTCGGACAGGCCGTGATCATCGATGTGCACTCCTACCCGAGCGAGCGGCTGCCGTACGAACTCCACGGCGACGGCCCCCGGCCACCCGTCTGCCTCGGAACCGACTCCTTCCACACCCCGCCCGACCTGCTGGCCCACGCCGAGAAGGCCTTCGCAGGCTTCGGCGGTACGGGCGTCAACAGCCCCTTCGCCGGAACGTACGTCCCGCTGAAGTACTACGGCAACGACCGGCGGGTCAGCGCCCTGATGATCGAGATCCGACGGGACGTCTACATGACGGAGCCGGGCGGACCGGCGGGGCCCGGCCTCGACCGGGTGGCGGCAGCCCTGGCGGAACTCGTCGACGCGGCGACCGGCGAGCACGAGGCCTGAGCCTCGCCCCGCACGAGTGCGCGCCCGCCACCATCGTCCGGGCCCGCCCCAGGCAGCGCCGGGAGAGGGAAACCCGGGCGCGAAAAACCCGATGCCCCGCCCCCATCCCCTTCCCTACACTCATCCCACACAGCACGCCGCACACCATCGCGGCGCGCCCCGTGACCATTGACCCGTGACCACTGAGGGGAGCCCGGCCATGCGGTACCGCACCGCTGTCGTCGTTCCCTTGTCGCGGTACGAGGTGATCCTCGTGTCTCCGTGGACCCGGTGCAGGCTGCGCGGCCCGCACCGGATGCCCGTGACGAACGTCTGAGCAGGACCCCAGGGTCACGTATGACCTCGTACGGGAATCGCGCCGACCCCATCTGGATCAGTAGTCAGTGATCAGTGATCAGTGACCACCGAATAGTTCTGGAAGGCCTTGGGCCGTGCGTACCGAACTTCAACTCCACCTTCATGACAGCCGCTCCGCGCATCTCGCCGACCCGCTGAGTGCTGTCCGTAATCTCGGCATCCTCGCCCACGTCGACGCGGGCAAGACCACCGTCACCGAGCGGATCCTGTACGTCACCGGGACCACGCACAAGCGGGGTGAGGTCCATGACGGTACGACCGTCACCGACTTCGACTCCCAGGAGCGCGATCGGGGGATCACCATCTTCGCCGCGGCCGTCAGCTGCGCCTGGGACGGGCATCGGATC
Source organism: Streptomyces sp. NPDC048484 (assembly GCF_040651415.1). Classification (NCBI taxonomy): domain Bacteria; kingdom Bacillati; phylum Actinomycetota; class Actinomycetes; order Kitasatosporales; family Streptomycetaceae; genus Streptomyces; species Streptomyces sp. NPDC048484. The sequence continues at coordinate 44,675 of NZ_JBEZJY010000035.1, read as the reverse complement.
AACCTGATCGACACCCCGGGGCACGTCGACTTCTCCGACGAGGTCGTACGTTCGCTGCGCGTGCTCGACGGTGCGGTCGCGGTGTTCGACGCCGTCGCCGGGGTCGAACCGCAGAGCGAGTCGGTGTGGCGGCAGGCCGACCGGTTCGGGGTGCCCCGGATCGCCTTCGTCAACAAACTGGACCGGGCCGGGGCGGACCTCGACTCGGCGGTCGCGTCGATCCGGGAGCGGTTGCATCCGGCGCCGCTGGTCGTGCAGTTGCCCATCGGCTCGGAGGACGGGTTCCGCGGAGTCGTCGACCTGGTGCGTATGCGGGCGTTGGTCTGGGCCGACGGGCACGATGGATGCGGCGGGGGAGCGGCAGGGGGCGAGGAGGGGGCAGAGGAGGGACCCGTGCCCGAGGTGCTGCGTGAAGAGGCGGAGCGGCGGCGGCGCGTGCTGGAAGAGGCCGTCGCGGAACTCCATCCCGGGGCCCTGGAGGAGTTCTGCGCCCGGTCCACCCTCTCCGCGCGGACCCTCGCCGGCGCGCTGCGCGACCTGACCCGTACCGGGGACGGCGTGGTCGTGCTGTGCGGCTCGGCCTACCGCAACCGGGGGATCGAGCCGCTGCTGGACGCCGTGGTGGCGTACCTGCCCTCGCCGTTGGACGTGCCCGCCGTACGCGGCACGCTGGACGGCGCGGAGCAGGAGCGGGCCGCCGACCCGGACGCGCCCTTCGCGGCACTGGCGTTCAAGGTGAACGCGACCGCCACCGGGCGGCTGACGTATCTGCGGGTGTACTCGGGAACGATCCGGAAGGGAGAGACCGTGTGGGACGCGAGCGCGGCGCGCACCGAGCGGATCGGCCGGATCCTGCGGGTCCAGGCCGACCGGCACGCCCAGTTGGACCGGGCGGTGGCCGGGGACATCGTCGCGGTGGTCGGACTGAAATCCGCCCGCGCGGGGTCGACCCTGTGCGCACCCGGGGCTCCGCTGGTCCTCGAACCTCCGGCCACGGCCGAACCCGTGGTCTCGGTCGCGGTCGAGGCCCGTACGAGCACGGACACGGACCGTCTGGTGGCGGCGTTGGCACGGCTCGTCGAGGAGGACCCGTCGCTGGTCGTCCGGACCGACGACGAGACCGGCCAGACGGTGCTGTCCGGCATGGGCGAACTGCATCTGGAGGTGGCTGTGGAGAAGATCCGCCGCTCCCAGGGGCTGGACGTTCGGGTCGGCCGACCGAAGGTGGCGTACCGGGAGACGGTCGTACGCGGAGTCGCCGGACTGGTCTACCGGCACGTCAAACAGGACGGTGGGGCGGGGCAGTACGCCCATGTCGTCATCGACGTGGAACCGCTGGAATCGTTTGAACCGCTGGAGCCGACCGCCGGCGAGGGCACTGACCGTGAGCACGGGGGCCGCGCGACCGGGTTCGAGTTCCGGTCGGTTGTCGTGGGCGGTCGGGTGCCGCAGGAGTACGTGCGGGCCGTGGAGGCGGGTTGCCGGGACGCGCTGGGTGAAGGGCCGCTGGGCGGTCACCCGGTGACCGGGCTGCGTGTTGTCCTGCGGGATGGGGCGACCCATGCGAAGGACTCCTCGGAGATGGCGTTCCGGACGGCCGGACGGTTCGCCCTCCGCGAGGCGTTGCGGGCGAGCACGATGGCACTGCTGGAGCCGGTGGTCGAGGTCACGGTCACCGCTCCCGACGAGGCCGTGGGCGGGGTCCTCGGTGACCTGGCGGCACGGCGCGGCCGTGTCACCGGCTCGACCACGCGAGCGGGTGCGGCCATCGTCACCGCCACCGTGCCGCTGGCCGAACTGTTCGGCTACGCGACGCGGTTGCGGAGCCGCACGCAGGGCCGGGGCGTTTTCACCGCCCGGCCCATCGGGTACGCCCCGGCGCCGGGGTCGGGTCCGGGTCCGGGGCCGAGGTCGGGGCGCGACGGGACACCGTCCCGGTAGGGCGGACGGGAACCGCCTGGTGGTGCGGTTGGGCACCGCCAGGCGGTCCGGATGGAGCGGCCCCGTGGTTCGAAGGCCGAGCGCTGACAGGACGAAGGAAACGTTCAAGAGGCAGGCTTCCACCGGCGCTTGAGTGACCGATGGCACTGCCGTGCCTGCTCGTCGGCACAGACCGGGCGCCACCCGTTCACAGCTGTGACAGGATTCGCCCCGTTTCTGTACGCCTTCCTGCGCGGCTCTCCGTGGGGGCTTCCTGTGAGGCTCGGCGTTGGGCCCGTGCGATCGCAAAGCTGTGGCTAGACTCGCGCCCCATGCGTAACTCCGGGCCCGCCAGCCAGTGGCAGCAGACTTCCCCCAGTACATCGGCCATCCACGCCAGGGGTCGGAGAAGAACGGTCCGGGACGCGGTGCCCCGCAGTTGCCGGACATCTCTCAACGTGATGGTCAAGCGCGCCACTCGCCGGGCCCCACACATATCGGGAGAGAAGGGGGACGAACTTCTGTGAGGGCTCGGCACAAACAGTCCCGCGACCCGCGAGGGCACTGGCTGCTACTGATACTCGTCCTGCCCGCCATGTTCGCGGCCCTCCTCTTCGAGGGCTGGACCAACCACGAGGTCGACGCCGCGGACACCCGGTCCGCCTGCACCACACCGGCACCCGACGCCGTCACCCGTGGCGGCCCCGTCATCGGCATCAACCGCAACGGCGTACAGACCGCCTCGATGCCCGCCCGCACCGTCGCGCTCACCTTCGACGGCGGCCCCGACCCCGTCTGGACGCCACGCCTCCTCGACCTGCTGAAACAGCACCGGGCCCGTGCGACCTTCTTCCTGCTGGGTTCCCAGGCGGCCCGCCACCCCGACCTCGTGCGGCGGATCCGTGACGAGGGCCACGAGATCGGCTCCAACACCTACACCGGAGCTGTCCTGGGCGAGACGTCCTCGCTCCGCTTCTCCGCCGAACTGGACCTGGCGCAGAACGTGTTCGCGGGCAGTTCGGGCCTGCGCACCAACCTGTTGCGGATGCCGCAGACTACCTCGCCCGACACCCTGTGCGGCCCGGAGTGGGCGGCGGCACGGCGTGCCGCCGCCCAGGGCTATGTGCTGGTCGCCGCCGACAAGGCGTCCCGCAAGCCGGCGCAGGGCCTGGTCCGCCAGTTCAGCCAGACGGCCACCGCCTACCGGGAGACGGAGAAGCTGCTCCGGAACCAGGGCGTCGACCGCTTCACCACCGTCTCGGCGGGGCTCCGGCTGACTCCGTACGCACCGGTGTCGGCCGTCGAGCGATGGCGCGGCACCGCCCTGATCTGGGCCACCACCCTGGGGCGCGCGTTCTCCAGCGCGATGACCTGGACGCTCGGCATCGCGGGTGCTCTCGGTGTGCTGCGTCTGGTGTTCCTCGTCCTCTTCGCCCGCGCCCACGTGCGCAGGCTCGAACGCTCCCGCCCCGGGGCGCCCTGGCTGCGGGAGGTGACGGAACCGGTCACCGTGCTCGTGCCCGCCTACAACGAAGAGGCCGGAATCGAGTCGACCGTCCGCTCGCTGCTCGCCTCCGACTACCCTGAGCTGCAGATCGTCGTGATCGACGACGGCTCGACGGACCGAACGGCGGAGCTCGCCGAAGGCGTCGGTGACCCGCGGGTGCTGGTGATCCGCAAACCCAACGGAGGCAAGGCCGAAGCCCTCAACACCGGTCTGGGGCACGCCAGTCACGAGATCCTGGTCATGGTGGACGCCGACACCGTCTTCGAACCGGACGCCATCCACCACCTCGTACAGCCACTCGCGCACCCGGCTGTCGGCGCGGTCAGCGGCAACACCAAGGTCGGCAACCGACGGGGCCTGCTCGCCAAGTGGCAGCACCTGGAGTACTGCTTCGGCTTCAACCTCGACCGCCGGATGTTCGAGGTGCTGGAGTGCATGACCACCGTTCCCGGGGCCATCGGGGCCTTCCGCCGGGACGCCCTGGTGGGGGTCGGCGGAGTCAGCGACGACACCCTCGCCGAGGACACCGACCTCACGATGGCCCTGTGGCGGGCGGGCTGGCGCGTCCTCTACGAGGAGTCGGCCGTCGCCTGGACCGAAGTACCCACCTCGCTGCGCCAGTTGTGGCGTCAGCGCTACCGCTGGTGCTACGGCACGATCCAGTCCATGTGGAAGCACCGCGGTGCCGTCCTGGAGGTGGGCGTCGCCGGACGCTTCGGCCGGCGCGGACTCACCTACCTCGCCATCTTCCAGGTGGCCCTCCCGCTGCTCGCACCGGTCATCGACGTGTTCGCCCTGTACGGCGTGCTGTTCCTCGATCCGCTCAGTTCGGCCGCGGTGTGGTTCGGCTTCATGGGCGTTCAACTGCTCTGCGCGGGATACGCGTTGAAGCTCGACGGAGAGCGCATACGGACCCTGTGGTGGATGCCGTTCCAGCTGATCGTCTACCGGCAGCTGATGTATCTGGTCGTCATCCAGTCCGTGGTCGCCGTGCTGCTCGGTAGCCGGCTGAAGTGGCACCGCATGAAGCGTTCCGGCACCGCCGCTGAACAGATCGGTGACCCGGCCCCGTATAAGAGCGTGCCCACGAGTTGACCCCGTGACGGGGTGACCCCATGCGCTGAAAAGCTGTGCTGAGGGAATGTGCTGAAGGACTGGACAGGCCGATGAACGACGGGACCGACCACCTGGCGGGCCACGACCGGAGAACGGGTGTGGCGGAGCCGCCGCGCGTCGACGGTTCGTGGTCGGGGCGCGGGAAGGGTGCCCCGCCCTCGACGCGTACGGCACCGCTGCCCGGTATGCCCTCGCCCGCCACACCGGGCCGTACGGGCGACGGGAGCCGGCCCCACCGGAGCGCGAGCGGCGGCAGGTCCCCGAAACCCCGCGCCACCCGGCGCCGCAAGGCGGTACGGCTGACGGTCCTGCTGCTTGCCGCGCTGGTCGCCTCCTCCGTCGCCACCTACGTGTGGGCCGACACCAAGCTGGACCAGGAGGTCGACCTCGGAGCGCTGTCGGACCGCCCGACGGGCGGCAAGGGCACCAACTACCTGATCGTGGGCTCCGACAGCCGTGCCGGTCTGTCCGAGCAGGCCAGGAAGGACCTGCGCACCGGTTCGGCCGAGGGCCGCCGCACCGACTCGATGATCCTGCTGCACACCGGCGCGAACGGCACCACCATGCTGAGCCTGCCCCGCGACTCCTTCGTGACCATCCCGCCGTACGTCGACCCCGATACCGGCAGGAGCTACCGCGCCGAGGCCGACAAGCTCAACGCCGCGTTCTCCCTCGGCGGCCCCGACCTGCTCGTACGGGCGGTGGAGCGCAACACCGGGCTGCACGTCGACCACTACGCGGAGATCGGCTTCGCGGGCTTCGTCGGTGTGGTGGACGCGGTCGGCGGCGTGGACATGTGCCTTGAGCGGGACGTCAAGGACGACAGTTCGGGCGCCGACCTGCGAAAGGGCTGCCAGACCCTCGACGGCACCGAGGCGCTGGCCTTCGTGCGCCAGCGTAAGCAGGAGGCCCAGGGCGACCTGGGCCGTACCCGGAACCAGCAGAAGTTCCTGACCGCCCTCGCCAAGAAGGCGGTCACCGCCGGGACGCTCCTCAACCCGGCCAAGTCCTTCCCGACCCTCAGCGCGGGCCTGGACACCCTCGTGGTCGACAAGGACACGGGCCTACGGGACCTGATGACGCTGTTCGAAGCGATGCAGGGCGTCACGGCGGGCGGCGGCCGGCAGATCAACGTGCCGGTCTCCGACCCCGGTTTCGCCACCTCCAAGGGCAGCGCCGTGAAGTGGGACGACCGCCGGGCACAGGCACTCTTCGCGGAGCTGAGGAACGACCAGCCGGTGACAGCCGGCCGGTGACGACCAACCGGTGACGCTCCAGCCGGTGACGCTTCCGGCAGGAGAAGTGACCGCGTCCGGTGCGGGGGGTGTCCCGGACACGGATACGGGTTGCCCCGGATACGAGTACAGGATGTGCCCGGATACGGAATGTGCCCGGCTACGGGGTGTGCCCGGCTATGGGGTGTGTCAGACCGGCTGTGCGGAGGAGTGCCGTGCCGGGACAAGGGCCGGAGCCGGGGCCCCGGGGGTGTGCGGGTATGCGGCCGGCCGGTTCTGGAAGGAGAGGATCTTCGGGTTCAGGACGACGCCGTCGCGGATCTCGATGGCGTTCTTGATCGTCTCGTCGCTGTCCCAGGACGCGGGGCCGCTCATGACCTTGCGCAGGTACGGCAGGAGCGCCTCGCTGATCTCCCAGGTGGCCGAGTTCCACAGGTGGGACGGGCTGTGGTCCACCCCGTAGTAGTGGCAGCCGGGGCCCACCGTGGGCATCGGGTCCTCGAAGGTGGTCGGCCGGGCCCATTCGAAGCCCATGCCCTCGTCGCAGGACACGTCGACGAAGAAGGTCCCCGGCCGGAACCGGGCGAGTTGCTCGTTGGTGACGAAGGTCAGCGGCGCGTCGGTGTCCTGCCGGATGCAGTTGACAATGATGTCGAACCCGGCCAGATGCTCCGCGAGCGGCACGGGTCCGAGCCCCGTGAGCGCCTCCAGGCGGGACGGGTCGTCATCCCGCTCGGCGAAGTGCCCCATGACGACCGACGGCATCGGCGAGGCCACCGCCGCCGCGGCACGCTGGGTGAACACCGTGACGTCGGAGACCCCCATGGCGCCCAGGCCCGTGACGGCCCCGCGCGCCGTGGCGCCGAAGCTGAGGACCGCCGCGCGCATCCGGCGACCGTAACTGCCGGTCAGTCCGCCGAGCTGCAGGGCGTGCAGCACCGAGCAGTAGCCGGCGAGCTCGTTGTTCTTGTGGAACACATGGACGCTGAAAGCGCCCGTGGAGGTCCAGTGATTCATGGCCTCCCAGGCGATGAGGGTGAGCCGCCGGTCGATGCCGAGCTGCGTCATTCCCTCGTCCTGCACACAGTGCGGCCAGCCCCACAGCACCTGGCCCTCACGCAGCTGGGCGACGTCCTCGTGCATCGGCTTGGGCAGCATCATCACATCGCACTCGGCGAGGAGCTGCTCGCGGGAGCGCAGTCCGCCCACCAGCGACCGCAGCGCGTCGTCGCCGACGCCGAACCGCTCGCCGTAGCCCTCTTCGAGGAAGATCCTCGCGCGTACGTCGGGATCGATCCGGTCGAGGTGACCGGGGTGCAACGGCAGCCGGAACTCGTTTTCCTTGAGGGAGGAGGCGAGTACTCCGAGACTCATCAAACTCATGCGCGTCCTTCTATTTCGTTGTCGTCATGCGTGGTGTGACCGCCGGGACCGCCCGGATCAGGAAGCCTTGTCCCGGTGCCTGCGGAGCCGCTCGTCCAGCGCGAGGGGTGTCCCGCCGAGACCGTTGACCGACCCGCAGGCCATGCGCGCACAGGTTCCGTGGCAGGCGAGCAGCTGTCCGCCGTCATGCTGGGAGACCACCACCGCCTCGGGATCGGGCGAGTTCCGGTAGTCGGTGCCGCACATGAGGCACGCCAGTCCGGAGAGCATCTCGGCGGTCGGTTCGGGGCGGCCGCGGCGGTGGCCGGAGATCGCGTCCTGTGAATACATGTGTCCCGCATCCTCTGTCGTCGGGTCGGGCCGTGCGCGAGGCTCCGGAATGTCCGGGAGACATCCGGAGAGCCGGGAGATCCGCTATCGGCGGACGCGGAGGGGGCTGTGGGAGACGCCGGGACGGTACGAGCCAGAAGGCATCGCGCGGCTCATTTCCGGCCGGATTCGATGTACGTCGGCCATTGCCGTTCTCCGAGTGCGACGCCGAAACGGATGACGGCATACGAGGTGCGCCCGGTGACGCTACGGTACTCCCCTCCTCGACCGGCGCCGACCGGACGTCATCCGGCGCCGGTCGCCGCGCAGCGGGCCGGGGCCGCACTCGGGGTCCCTTTCCACCCGACCGGGAATGATTCCGGCACACCGGACGTTGTAGGGGGTGAGGTTGTAGTTGAAGGAGATTGAACATGGCTCAAGGAACAGTGAAGTGGTTCAACGCGGAGAAGGGTTTCGGCTTCATCGCCCCTGATGAGGGCGGCGCCGACATCTTCGTTCACCACTCGGCGATCGACACCGACGGATTCCGCTCCCTGGAGGAGAACCAGAAGGTGGAGTTCACCGCCAGCCAGGGCCCCAAGGGAATGCAGGCGGACCAGGTCCGCCCGCTCTGACGAGCGCCCTCACCAGGACAGGACCCTTCCGAGGCAGGCCCGTGCGCGGGCCTGCCTCGGGGTGTTTCAGGCGGTCGGCGGGGCCGTCCGTCACGGCGTGCCGCGCGGCACCACCAGTCCGCAGTCGTACGCCAGGATGACGGCCTGCACCCTGTCGCGGAGCCCGTACTTCTCCAGGATGTGCGCGATGTGCGTCTTGACCGTCGTCTCTCCCACTCCCAGTTCGAGTGCGATCTCGGCGTTGGAGAGTCCACGGGTCAGGGCGCGCAGGACGTCGAGTTCGCGGCCGGTGAGCGCGCCGAGACGGGCCGGCACGTCCGGGGTCGAGGGCGCGCCGAGACGGGCGAAGCGGTCGAGCAGGCGGTGGGTGACACGGGGCGAGAGCACGGCGTCACCGGCGGCCACGGTGCGGATGGCGCCGACGAGCGAGTCGGCGGGGCCGTCCTTGACCAGGAAGCCGCTGGCCCCCGCGCGCAGGGCGTCCACCACGTGTGCGTCCAGGTCGAAGGTGGTCAGGATGATGACCCGGCTCGGTGACCCCGTCTCCGCGATGCGGCGCGTGGCCTCGACGCCGTCCATGTTCGGCATGCGGATGTCCATCAGGACGATGTCCGGGCACAGGGATCGGGTGCTCTCGACGGCACTGACGCCGTCCGGCGCCTCGCCGACGACCGTGATGTCCTGTTCGGCTTCCAGGATGAGCCGGAATCCCGTCCGGATCATGGGCTGGTCATCGACCAGCAGGACGCGGATGGCGCGCATACGGAGAGTGCCCTTCGTGCCGGGTGTCGGCGTGCCTGGAAATGGTGTGCCTGGAATCGTCGGGCCACGTGTCGTCGTGCGGTGAGTCGTCGTGCGGGGAACCGAGCCGCGCGGGCAGCGGCACGACCGCGTGGACGCAGTAGCCGCCGCCCTGCCGGGCGCCGGTGTACAGGGAGCCGCCCACGGCACCGATGCGTTCCCGCATGCCGAGCAGTCCGTGACCGGGGCCGTCGGACGGCGCGGGCGGCCGCGGGGCCGCCCCGTCGCCCGGCCGGGGGCCGTCGTCGCAGATCCGGATGATGAGCCTTCGGTGCTCCGGTTCCCAGGCGAGGGTGAGATCGGTGTGGGTGTGGCCGGCGTGCTTGAGCGTGTTGGTGAGGGCCTCCTGCACGACGCGGTAGACGGTCAGGTGTGAGCCGGCCGGCAGCTCCGCGGGTGTCCCGGTCGTCGTGAAGTCGATGGCGAGGCCCGCCGCGCGTACCGAGTCCAGCAGTGCCGGAATGGCATCGCTGGTGGGCTGCGGCGGCTCCTTGTTCGGATCGGTGTCCGCCTCGTCCTCCGCGCGCAGGACGTCGAGGAGCCTGCGCAGTTCGGTGACGGTCGCCCGGCCCGTCTCCTCGATGGTGCCGTGCAGTTCGTGGGCCTTCCTGCCGTCGCGGTCCTGGACCCGGTCGGCGGCGATCGTCTGGACGACCATGAGGCTGACGTTGTGCGCGACGATGTCGTGCAGCTCGCGGGCGATCCGGGCCCGCTCCTCCATGACGGCGGTACGCGCGTTGGCCTCCTGGGCGCGTTCGAGTGCCGCGGCGCGTTCGAGTGCCTGGTCGCGGATGGCGGCGCGCGCTCTGGTGAGTCGGCCGAGCGCCCACGCCGCGACCAGCAGCACGGCCTCCGCGAGCAGTGTGGCGACCCGGTGCCCGGCCGGGGCGAGGACCGCCTCGGTGACGGACGCGGCCGGGATGAGGACGGCTACGACCAGGGTGGCCGTCCTGGGCGCGCCCCGCCGGGCGGTGAGGAACACGGCCGTGGCCACGCCCAGGTAGGCGGGCCCGACGGAGGTGCCGTCGGGCCCGGACAGCTGCGGGACGTAGCGCTGCGCCTGGAGCGCGGCCACCGCCACCGCCGTCACCAGCAGGGCCGGCAGGGGGAACCGCCGGTGGACGGCCAGCGGTAGTGCGGACAGCAGGACGAGTACGACGAACAGGGCGTCCGGAGCACGCAGGTCGGGCCCGCCGGGCGGCATCGTCGCGGCCATGGCGAAGGACCCGGCGGTGAAGAGCAGGGCCAGACCCGTGTCGGCGACGGCCGGGGGCAGGCGCCGTCCCGCGAACGAGTCCATCAAGTCCATGGACCCAACGGTAGACGGATCGCCGAGGACGCCGATCTCACCTGGGGTGGAAAGAACCCGGCCGTCTCCTCCGTGAAGGCATCCTCCGCAGGGAGGAGAGGAGAGGAGAGGCGGAGAGGAGCGGGGAAGGGGACTCGGACACCTGGTGATCATCCTCTGCCGGTTCCCGGCAGGGTGTGTCAGTGGGTGACGCGCACGCCGTCGAGGGCGATGGACAGGACCCGGCCGCGCTCCTCGTCCCGGTCCAGCACGTGCGCCGTGTCTCCGGCGTACCCCGTGCTTCCGGCGACCAGGACCTGTCGATTCCGGGCCAGGAGACCGTCGCTCCCGGCGTACGTGGCTGACGCGACCGGGGACCGATGGCCGGAACGGCCGTCACCGAAGCCCTCACGGGGGCCGGGGCGGCGGCCGTATCCGTGTCCGCCTCCGTGTCAGGGGCGGCAGGCCGTCACTGCTCCTCGACGGCCTGCCGGCTCTCCGAGCCGGACGTGTCCCGGACCTCGCCGGCCGCCGTCAAACTCCCCAATATGGCGAGCAGTTCGGCGTCCCGGCTGCCCGGTGCGGCCTGGAACACCTTCAGGATCAGGCCGTCCGTGCCGACGATGCCCAGCTTGCTGGCCTGCAGCTCGAAGTCGCCGACCTTCGGATGACGCAGCCGCAGGACACGTGAGTGCTTGGGCTGCACGTCGTGCCGGCCCCACAGATACCGGAAGCGCTCGCTGCGTACGGACAGCTCACCCACGAGTTCCACCAGGCGGGGATCGTCGACGTCGGGCCCGACATTGGCCCGCAGGGCGGCGACCCCCGCCTCCGTCAGCTCGTCCCAGTCCCGCCGCAGCTCCCGTTCGGTCTCGTCGAGGAGGACGGCCCGCATGATGTTGCTGCCGGGAGCGTGGTTCGGGGACAGGGCGATGGCCAGCGCGTTGGCGGCCAGCACGTCGGTGAACTTGTTCTCGACGTAGGCGGGATTGTTCGGCCATCCCTCCATGAGCTGAAGGATGTCGGGCGGCACGGACTCGGGCTTCCGCCCGGCCCGTCCGCGGCCCGTGGCAGAGGCCGTCCTGCGGCCCCGGGAGGGCCGGGGCTGGGCCAGGCCGATCAGATGGGTCGTGGCGTTGGCGTCCAGATTGAGGACGTCGGCCAGGGCTTCGAGGACCTGGAGCGACGGGTTGCGGTCGCGGCCCTGCTCCAGGCGCAGGTAGTAGTCGGCGCTGATGCCGGAGAGCATCGCGACCTCCTCGCGGCGCAGGCCGGGTACGCGCCGCAGGCCGCCGCCGCGGATCCCGGCGTCCTCGGGCCGGACCAGGGCCCGGCGGGCGCGCAGGAACTCTCCGAGGGCGTTCGTGCCGTTCATGTCTCCACCCTAGTTCCGTCCCGGCCACGGTGACTGTCCCTGTCACTACCAGGAACAGCGGGGTACTGCCGTCCGCGTTCGGCCCGGCGCAGAGTCGAAGAGCAAGCACCCGAGAAGCACAGCGAGAGGCATCACCATGACGGACGTGACCGGCACGGTCTCCGGCGGCACCCTCACCCTGGCCGACGGCCTGACCCTCACGCGCATGGGGTACGGAGCCATGCAACTGGCGGGCCCCAACGTGTTCGGGCCGCCCAAGGACCGGAACGAAGCTCTCGCGGTGCTGCGGGAGGCCGTCGAGCGGGGCATCACACACATCGACACCAGCGACTTCTACGGGCCGGTCGTGGTCAACGAGATCATCAAGGAGGCCCTGTACCCCTACCCCGCGGACCTGCGCATCGTGACCAAGGTCGGCGCCCGCCGTGGCGACGACGGTTCCTGGAACCTCGTCCGGGACCCCGAGGACCTCAAGGCCCAGGTCCGGGAGAACCTCCAGCACCTCGGCCTGGACGCGCTCGACGTGGTGAACCTGCGCCTCGGCACCGTCGACGGCATCAGCGAGGAGTCGCTGAGCGAGCCGTTCGGCGCCCTGGCCGAGCTGCGGAAGGAGGGCCTGATCCGCCATCTCGGAGTCAGTTCCGTCTCCGACGCCCAGCTGACCGAGGCACAGGCCATCGCCCCTGTCGTCACCGTGCAGAACCTCTACAACCTGGCCAACCGCCAGGACGACGCCCTGGTCGAGCGGTGCGCGGCGGAGGGGATCGCCTTCGCGCCGTTCTTCCCGCTCGGCGGTTTCAGTCCGCTGCAGTCGCAGATCCTGACCGACGTCGCCGGCCGTCTGGACGCCTCGCCCCAGCAGGTCGCTCTGGCCTGGCTGCTGCAGCGTTCGTCGACGATCGTTCTCATCCCGGGTACGTCTTCGCGGGCGCACCTGCGCGAGAACATCGCCGCCGCGGATCTCGTCCTGCCGGACGAGGAGATCGCGGAACTGAACAAGATCGCTTGAGGGATCCCCACCTGAGGGGGGCGGGGGGAACTGCGCGCTCAGACACACACAACCCGCAGTCGACGTAGTACGTCGGCTGCGGGTCCGTGGGGGTTGGTCGCGCGGTTCCCCCCGCCCCTCAGGGGGCGCCCACGGTCGCCGTCTCGCGGAGGCGGTCCGGCTCGGCCCGTGCGAGCTCGCGCCCGGCGGAGCCCTTCGTCCGGTACAGCCAGCCGATGTCACGGCCGAACGACCACGTCAGCAGGGCCAGAGCCAGGGCGACGACCCCGAACGTCAGGGCGTACGGGAGGATCCCCGAGCCCGCGAGCAGCAGCAGGACGCCCTGGAGGGCGGCCACCGTTTTGCGGGCGGTGCTCGGCGGGAGGGCGTTGTTCAGCCAGGGCAGGAACCTGGCGGCTGCCACGAAGGCGTAGCGCATGGTGCCGATGACGAGGGCCCAGGGGCCCACCGAGGCGGCGACGTACACGCTGAGCACCAGGATGAGGAACGCGTCGACCTCCATGTCGAAGCGGGCGCCCAGTGCCGTGGAGGAACCGGTGCGGCGGGCGACCTTGCCGTCGACCGCGTCGAGGATCAGGGCGACCGCGGTGAGCGCGACCAGGACCGTGACCGGCGGCGGGCTCTGGAAGGAGTCCGCGACCAGGGCGGTCACACCTCCGACGAGAGTGGCCCGGCCCAGCGTCACGCGGTTGGCGATACCGAAGGAGCGGGGCCGCGAGCGGTGCAGGGCGCGCGAGAGCACGGCCCACGTCGCGATGCCGAACGCCAGCCCCGTGAGCCAGCCCGCAGGGCCCAGGCCGATCGCCGTGCCGAGCACGGTCAACAGCAGTAGCTGCACGCCCGCTCCCACGGCCGTCTCCTGCTGCAAGAGCCTCGTGTCGTACGTGTTGTTCAGGGCCACCGCACATCCTCCGGCCAGGTGACAGAGTCGATCATTGCCGCGTACCTTGTGCGCGGCTTCGCAAAGGTCGGTACGTGGCTCGCCGTCCAATCGTTCAGCCCGGCCGCTCAGCCGATACACATGAACTACTCAGGAGGATGCCGAATGGACCGCTCCGCCCGCGCCTTCTGGCTCCGCTCTCCCGGCCGTGGCGAACTCCGGGACACCCCCCTGCCCGAACCCGCCGAGGGCGAGGTTCTGGTGCGCACACTCTTCTCAGGAGTGAGTCGCGGAACGGAGACGCTCGTCTTCCGCGGCGGCGTCCCGGAGAGCCAGTACGCCGCCATGCGGGCGCCCTTCCAGGAAGGCGACTTTCCCGGTCCCGTCAAGTACGGGTACCTGAACGTCGGAACCGTGGAGGAGGGGCCCGCCGAACTCGTCGGGCGGACCGTCTTCTGCCTCTATCCGCACCAGAGCCGGTACGTCGTGCCCGCCAGCGCCGTCACGCCCGTACCCGAGAACGTGCCCGCCTCGCGTGCCGTGCTCGCCGGCACCGTGGAGACCGCCGTCAACGCCCTCTGGGACGCGGCGCCCCTGATCGGTGACCGGATCTCCGTGGTCGGCGCGGGCATGGTCGGCGCGAGCGTCGCCGCGCTCCTCGCTCGGTATCCCGCCGCGAACGTCCAGCTCGTCGACGCCGACCCGGCACGCGCGGACCTCGCACGGGCCCTGGGCATCGACTTCGCACTGCCGGCGGACGCCGCAGGAGAGCGTGACCTCGTCGTCCACGCGAGCGCCACCGAGGCCGGGCTCTCCCGCGCGCTCGAACTCCTCGCCCCGGAGGGAACCGTCCTCGAACTGAGCTGGTACGGCGACCGGAAGGTCAGCCTGCCGCTCGGCGAGGCGTTCCACTCCCGCCGGCTCGTCATCCGCAGCAGCCAGGTCGGAACCGTCTCACCGGCCAGGAGTTCCCGCCGCACGTACGCCGACCGGCTCGCGCTCTCGCTCGAACTCCTCGCCGATCCCGCCTTCGACGCCCTGATCACGGGCGAATGCGCCTTCGAGGACCTGCCCGGGACGATGGCCGGGCTCACCACGGGGGAGACGACGGCGATGTGCCATTTGGTGAGGTACGACGCCGACACGGCCCGGGACTGATAGACCGGGACCCGGGGCCGGGGTGAAATGTCGGGGTCGAGTGGACGGGACCCCGGGTCGGGGGGAAATGTCGGGGTCGATGCCTCGGGATCAAGGGATTCGGCACATCCGGGTCTCGGGTCCCCTCTGCCACTCCGCTCCTCGATACCAAGCAACTCCGCCCGGAAAACGGTCACGTATGCACACCGAGTAGCCAAATCCAAACACTGGTACCCAAGTTCGCACCATGCGCCCACCTGGCAACCCTGCCGCGAGAAACGCGTCCGAAACTCCGACCCGTACCCCCTGAACACGGAGAACGGACCGGCCGTACTACACGGCACGCCCCGGCAGAGGGGTCAGACGCACCGCACCTGGAGGGTCGTCCGTTGTTCAGCATCACCGTCCGCGATCACCTGATGATCGCCCACAGCTTCCGCGGAGAGGTCTTCGGACCCGCGCAGCGCCTGCACGGAGCGACGTTCCTCGTGGACGCCACGTTCCGGCGCGCCGAGCTGGACGACGACAACATCGTCGTCGACATCGGACTGGCCACCAGGGAACTCGGGGAGGTGGTGGCCGAGATGAACTACCGCAACCTCGACAACGAGCCGGTGTTCGCCGACACCAACACCTCGACGGAGTTCCTGGCGAAGGTCGTCGCCGACCGCCTCGCAGAACGCGTGGAAAAGGGAGCGATGGGCGAGGGCGCCCGCGGCCTGGCCGGCATCACGGTCACCCTGCACGAGTCGCACATCGCCTGGGCGAGTTACGAGCGTGCCCTGTGAACCACAACGCCGACATCATCCCCATGTCCCTGCGCGCCATGCACTTCGTGATGCCCGGCGGAGTGAACGACCCGACCATGCCGAGCGGCGGAAACGTCTACGACGCCCGGGTCAGCTTCGACCTCCCCGGCTTCGGCTGGCAGGTCCACAAGCACGCCATCGACGGCAGCTGGCCCCAGCCCGCAGCCGCCGCCCGCGACGAGCTGGCCCGCACGCTCGCGGAGCTGGCCGACGGCACCGTCGTACTCCTCGACGGACTGGTCGCCTGCGCGGTCCCCGAGGTCGTCATTCCGGAGGCCGAACGGCTGCGTCTGGTCGTCCTCGTGCACCTGCCGCTCGGCGACGAGATCGGGCTCACGCCCGAGCTGGCGGCGGACCTGGACGCCCGGGAGCGCCACACGCTGCGCGCAGTGCCGGCTGTCGTGGCCACCAGCCAATGGGCGGCCCGCAGACTCGTCGCGCACCACGGGCTCGCGCCCGACCGCGTCCATGTCGCCGCCCCCGGCGCCGACATCGCGCCCCTCGCCCCCGGCACCGACGGCGTCTCGCGGCTGTTGTGCGTCGCCTCGGTCACCCCGCGCAAGGGGCAGCACCGGCTCGTCGAGGCCCTCGCCACCGTCACCGACCTGCCCTGGAGCTGCGTCCTCGTCGGCGGTCTCAACCACGACCCCGAGTACGTGGCCGAACTGCGGGTCCTGATCGACCGGTACGGCCTCGGTGACCGGCTGGAGCTCGCCGGACCCCGGTCCGGCGCCGCACTCGACGCGAGCTACGCCTCGGCCGACCTGATGGTCCTCACCTCGTACGCCGAGACGTACGGCATGGCCGTCACCGAGGCGCTCGCCCGTGGAATTCCCGTGCTGGCCACGGACGTCGGCGGACTCCCCGAGGCCGTGGGGCGCGCGCCCGACGGCGGGGTGCCCGGCCTGCTCGTCCCGCCGGAGAACCCCGCGGCTCTCGCCGCGGAACTGCGCGGCTGGTTCGGCGAGGCAGACGTGCGCAGGCGTCTCAAGGCCGCCGCGCGTGCCCGCAGGGCGTCCCTCGGCGGCTGGGCCGCCACGGCCCAGAGTCTGTCGGGTGTCATGGGGCGATTGAAGAGCGAGGCAAGGAGGGGGGCGGCATGAACGGCATAAGCAGTACGAGCACGACGCCGACAGGGATTCCGGGGGCCGGCACGACGACCGCGGCGGTACCGGGCGGGGCGGGTATGACGACCGCGCCGGTACCGGGTGAGGAGACGGCGGCCGGTTCCGGGGCCGCGGAGCGCGGACGGGACACAGGAACGATTCGGCTCGGCGACCGCACCCGCGGCGAGGCCACCGACGACACCACCCGCTACGCCCCCGAGTGGCTGCAGCTGAGGGAGGACGTCGACGCCTCGGCCCGCTCGTCCGAGCTGCTCGATCCGCTGCGGATCCGGCTCGCGAACCTGCCGCGGCGGGCCAACGGGTTCGTCATCCACGACCTCGGCTGCGGCACCGGCTCCATGGGGCGCTGGCTCGCGCCCCGGCTCGACGGGCCGCAGCACTGGGTGCTGCACGACCGGGACCCGTATCTGCTGCACTTCGCCGCCGTCGGGTCGCCCCGTTCGGCAGCCGACGGCAGCCGGGTCACGGTGGAGACGCAGCGCGGCGACGTCGGCCGGCTGACCGCCGACGCCCTGGCCGGCGCCTCGCTGGTGACGGCCTCCGCGCTGCTGGACGTCCTCAACGCCGACGAGATCGAGGCACTGGCCGCGGCCTGCGCCGGAGCCGGCTGCCCCGCCCTCCTCACCCTCTCGGTGGTGGGACGGGTCGAATTCACCCCGGCCCACCCGCTGGACGCCGAGATCGCCGACGCGTTCAACAACCACCAGCGGCGCGGGGACCTGCTCGGCCCCGAGTCGGTCAGCGCGGCCTGCGACGCCTTCTCCCGGCACGGCGCGACAGTGCGGGTGCACCCCAGCGCGTGGCGGCTCGGCCCCGCCGAGTCCGCGCTGACCGCGGAGTGGCTGCGCGGCTGGGTCGGCGCGGCCGTCGAACAGCGCCCCGAACTGGCCGACCGGGCGGACGCCTACCTCCGGGAGCGCCTCGCGGCGTGCGAGGCGGGGGAGCTGAGCGCGGTGGTTCACCACAGCGACCTGCTCGCGCTGGCCCGCCCGGGCGGGGGAGTGTGATGAGCGCGGGAGCCGTGGCGGAGGACGAGCGGTCACTGGCCGCCCTGGACGCCCTGGACGAGGAGTTGTCGGCGGCGGTCCGGGACAGCGACACGAACGACACGGACGAGAACGACACGGACGAGAC
This sequence comes from Streptomyces sp. NPDC048484, assembly GCF_040651415.1. Taxonomy (NCBI): domain Bacteria; kingdom Bacillati; phylum Actinomycetota; class Actinomycetes; order Kitasatosporales; family Streptomycetaceae; genus Streptomyces; species Streptomyces sp. NPDC048484. The sequence goes on along the minus strand of NZ_JBEZJY010000035.1, from coordinate 27,010 downwards.
GGAGACGGCGGAGCGGCCGGACGCCGACGCGGGTCCCGGCGCTCCCGCCCTGCGCTCGCACGGCGGCGAGACGTCTGCCGTGCACCAGGACGGCCCCGGCACACCTGCCGTGCTTCCGCGCGGCGGCCGGACCCGCGTCATGGGCCGTGTCCGCGCCCGCCTCGACTCCCGCATCCTGCGCACCCACTTCGGCACGATCGCCGGTGTCGTCATTCTCACCGTGCTGACCTGGCGCCTGGGCACCGGTGTCTTCCTGGACGGCCTGCGCCGGATCGACGGGGTCACGCTCCTCGCGGCGCTCGGCATCGGCCTGCTCACCACGGTGTTCAGTGCCTGGCGCTGGTGCGTGGTCGCCCGTGGCATGCGGCTCAGGCTGCCGCTGGGCCCGGCCGTCGCGGACTACTACCGCGCGCTGTTCCTCAACGCGGCGCTGCCGGGCGGCGTACTCGGCGATGTCCACCGGGCGGTACGGCACGGGCAGAGTGCCGGCGACGTCGGCCGCGGCGTGCGCGCCGTCGTCTTCGAACGGGTCGCGGGCCAGGCGGTCCTGGCCGTGGTAGGGGTGGCCGTACTGCTCACCCAGCCCTCGCCGGTCCTGACCGAGACCCGGCACCTCGTCGTGCTGCTGGCCGCCGTCTCACTGTGCGGGGTCGTCACCGTGGGCGCCGTCCGCGGCAGGGGCAGGGCGGCGCCCACCTCCCGCCGCTCCCGGGCCGTGCGTGCCACGCTCACCGAGGCCCGCGGGGCGCTGCTGGCACGCGGAAGCTGGCCGGGCGTGGTGATCTCGTCCGTCGTGGTCCTCGCGGGGCACGTCCTGATGTTCGTCCTCGCGGCCCGGGTGGCCGGATCGGCCGCCCCCGTTGCCGAACTGGTACCTCTGGCGCTGCTGGCCCTGATCGCCATGGGGCTGCCGCTGAACGTCGGCGGCTGGGGGCCCAGGGAGGGCGTCACCGCCTGGGCGTTCGGCGCCGCGGGCCTGGGCGCGACCCAGGGTCTGACCGTCGCCGTCGTCTACGGCGTGCTCAGCTTCGCCGCGAGCCTGCCCGGAGTCGCCGTTCTCGTGGGGCGCTGGTACGGGGGACTGCGCAGCCCGCGCCGGGCCGGCGCGGACGGCGACGGGCCCAGGGACGGCAACGGGGACAGGGACAGGAACGGAGACGCTCAGCGCGGATCTGCGACCGGCGGGACGCCGGACTCCGATGTCAGCAGGGAGAAGTACGCTCCGAAGGAGTCGGCGAGCGAGGCCAGAAGTTCCTTCCCCTTCCCCGCGGACGCCCTCGAAGGGCGCCCGATGACACCGGACCTGGTATAGGCCGACATGCCGAGGGAGAGCATCTGCCGACGGTCGTCGGCGACGAAGTCGGAGGTCTCGTAACCAGGCTTGAGGAATTCCGGATTGGTGTGCAGCAGAATGGAGGTCTCAATTTCCCCCGCATGCATATCAGTGAGCAGCGAGGTCTCCACCCCGGCCGCCTCCCGCGCCGCTTCCCAGTCCTCGACCGCCGGGAACAGAGCCATTCGCGCACCGGCGGCGGAGGATTCCTGAACGACATTGCCCAGCACGTAATTTCCGCCATGACCATTGATCAGAACGAGGGTCTCGACGCCCGACCGACGCAGCGAATCGGCTATGTCCCGCACCACCGCATGGAGTGTCACGGAGGAAATGCTCACCGTTCCCGGCCAGGCCGCGTGTTCGTGCGAGCAGGAGATCGTCACCGGAGGAAGGAGATGAACGGGGAATGCGGCAGCGACCTCCCGGGCGATCGCACACGCGACCAGCGTGTCGGTCGACAGCGGAAGATAAGGGCCGTGCTGCTCGAAGCTGCCCACGGGGAGTACGGCGACCTGCCGGGCGACACCGGCGCCTCGTGCCCGTACATCCTCCGTGGTGTCAGCCGGCAACGGCCCTGACACTGTGAGTCGTATTTCCGAACCGCCCGAATTGACCATATTCTCGCGACCTTTCGTCTCTGCTTAGGAACCAGGATCATGACAGAAATAGATGGCGTACTCGCCGGGAAAGCCCGGTCCTCAGGTGCCGAGCGGGTCGTGACTGCCCCGCTTCCCACTGTGTACGGTGATTTCCAGGCCGTCGGCTACCTGGACCGTACCCGCGGAGACGAACAAGTGGCTCTCGTCCACGGTGACATCCGGGAGGAGGGAATGCTCACCCGGCTCCACTCCGAGTGCCTGACCGGCGACGCGTTCGGGTCCCGGCACTGCGAGTGCGGCCCACAACTCTCCAACGCGCTGCGGGAGATAGCGGCGGAGGGCCGCGGCATCCTGATCTACCTCCGGGGGCACGAGGGCCGGGGCATCGGTCTGCTGGCCAAGCTGAAGGCGATGAAGCTCCAGGCCGAGGGTCTCGACACGGTCGAGGCGAACCTCGCGCTCGGACTGCCCGTGGACGCCCGCGACTACAGCGTGGGCGCGGACATCCTGCACGACCTCGGCGTCCGCTCGGTGCGACTGCTGTCCAACAACCCGCGCAAGCGGGAGGCGTTGGTCCGCAACGGCATCAGGGTCGACGCGCAGGTACCGCTGTTGATCCCGCCCTGTGACGACAACATCACCTACCTCCGGACCAAGCGCGAGCGCCTGGACCACGACCTGCCCCACCTGGACGCCGTGGTGGGCCACCGCGTCTGACCCGACCCGACCCTGCCCGTCCCTTGCCCGACCCCGCCTCGCCCGCAGCCGCTCCGCGCGCCGCAGACCTCCCCCGCGGCGCGCGGCGGCCGGGAGTTTCACCCGGTCCGCGGACACCGGGGCCGTCGCCAAGTCCGGCAGTATCGATCCGGCAGTATCGATCCGGGCAACGCGGCCGCCGGGCCGCCGATCATGCACGCCGCGATCAGCGCGATCAGTGCCCTCGACCCGGTCACCGGCCGGCTCGCCAGAGGCTGCGTGCCGCCGAACTCGGCGCCCCCGTCAAGGCCGTGCGCTCGGCACAGAAAGCTGTAGCCGGACTGCCCGTGGTCGTGGCCCACACCCACACCCACGTAGCACGCAGCACCACGTCCGTCGTACGGCCGAACTCGCCCGCCCAGAAGCCGACTTCACGCCGCGGACCGGAAGTGGTGTCCGACACCACCCTGCGCACACGCCCGACCACGGTCGGGAAGCGGTGGGGCGGCTCCCGATGTCGCCGTGCGGGCTGTAAGGCATGAGATGTACGACACACCCGCGGTGAGAGCCGGGAGTCAGCTCCTCGGAAAACAGACCGCCGCCGATTGTCCACCCGGCCGGGCGGTGAACCGGTTCGAGTGGCTCCCGTTCCGCCAACGCGGGTCGGCCGCGACCGGATTCACCTCCTTCTCCGGAGCGCTCCGGTCCCCTCTAGGCATGTCCCTGGCGAGAGGCCGAACGCGGTACGAGGGAGGCGCCCGCCGAGTGAAATCCATGGTCACGGCCGCGTGTGTGCGAAGTCCCGCGTTCCTGTGCGCGCAGGGAACCGCCCGGCCCGGGCACCCGGCGGGCGCGCGAGACGTTCGACGCGCACGGGTGTGCGCGCGTGCGCTGAACCGCGGCTCGGCTCCGGATCCGTAGGTTCAGGACGCGCGTCACGCATGGTGCGTGGCTGCCTTGGGTACGCAGGATCGGCCCAGCTCGAACGAGTCACGAGTGATACCGCTTCTGTGACTACGCAGCGTGAGGCAACCATTCTCCAGTTCGATTCGTATATCTCCGTGGAAGCCCTGTGGGCCCGCCGGGTACCGTGATGCCGGAGCGTCACGATCCGCTTGGGCGGGTCCGCACCGAGCAAGGAGAACCGATGCGACCGTTCGCGCTCAACTACGCCCGTCCGGCCCAGCAGTTGGAGGTCAGCGTTCCGTACGCTTACGACTCCAGACTGCAGTTGAACGTACTCCCGGACGGGCGGCTCGCCGCTCATGACTACGCCGTGTTGCGGGAGCTGGGGTCCACGACCTCCACCGCGGGCTCAAAGACCCACTTCGACGACTGAATCCGGACCCCTGACGATGACGGTTCTGATCCTGACGTGCGAACAGGATGTGACCGCGGACATGGTGCTGGCGGAACTGGACGGGCACGGCGTCCCGGTCGTCCGCCTCGACCCCGCGGACCTGCCCGGCCCGGTGGCCCTGTCCGGCGAGTACGTGCGCGGCGGCTTTCGCGGGCATCTGTCCGCCGGCGGCCGGCTGGTGAGCATGAGCGGGCTGCGGTCCGTCTGGGTCCGCAGGCCCGGCGCGCCCGCGAGCAACACCGCGGAGCCCTCCGACTGGCTGACCGAGGAGTCCGCGCAGGCGCTCTTCGGCATGCTGCGCTCCACCGACGCGCGCTGGATGAACCACCCCGACGCGGCCCGCCGGGCCCGCCACAAGCCCTGGCAGCTCCACCTGGCCCAGCGCAGCAGGCTGCCGGTACCCGCGACTTTGATCACCACGTTCCCGCAGGCCGCCCGCGACTTCGCCATCCGCTTTCCGGACCTGGTGGTCAAGCCCGTCTCGGGCGCGCACCCGCAGGAACCGCCCAGGGCGGTGCCCACCAGCCGGGTCGCACCCGGCACCGACTTCGCGGCCGTCGCCTTCGGCCCGACCCTGCTCCAGCGCCGGGTGGCCAAGCGGGCCGACATCAGGCTGACCTGCGTCGGTGACCGGATCTTCGCCGCCCGTAAGGCGGTCGCACCGGACGCCGACCCCGACGAGGTGGACGTACGCTTCGCCACCTCCGACGCGCCGTGGCGCGCGGTGGACACGCCGTCGTCCGTCGCCGCCGGGGTGCGTGTCTATCTCCAGGAGGCCGGACTGGCCTTCGGCGCCTTCGACTTCGCGGAGGACGACGACGGAATGTGGTGGTTCCTGGAGTGCAACCAGTCCGGCCAGTTCGGATTCGTACAGATCGAGTCGGGCCAGCCCATAGCGGCCGCCGTGGCCGACTGGCTGGCCGCCCCGGGCGCGGCCGACGCACCGTCCGACGGCAGCAGGGCGTGGGCCATGGAAGGCCACTGACGAGCCGCCAGGGGTGATCAGGTGAGCCGTACGGACAGGCCGCGCGCCGTGAAGACGGGCTCGGCGCGGAATCCGTCCACCGTGATGTCGGCGAACCGGCCCTGCAGCGTCCGTGTCTCGATCACCGGAAGGATCGTGCCCCTCCGCGGGCGGTGCGAGCCGTCGACGTGGTCGAGGTGTACGACGAGCCTGGTGTCCCGGCCGAGCAGCACACGACGGTTCACCTTCAACGCCGGTTCGCGGTCGCCCGCGAGCGTCACCTCCAGCGTCGTACCGGACGCCTGGGTGTACGCGCCCCGCACCCGAAGCGGTGAAGTCGCCCGCAGCGTCCCGCCCTTCACGCGTACGTCGGCGCGGCCCAGGGCGTTGGCCGAACCGGTCGCGAGGACGCCCTGCTCCAGTGTGGTGCCGCCGGAGTACTCGTTGGCGCCGGTGAGTGACAGCGTGCCGCTGCCGCGCTTGACGAGCGCGCCCCGGCCGCCGATGTCGTTGCGCCAGGTGTCGGCGGCGCCGAAGCCCCCGGCGGCGGCGTCCAGCGTGACGTGCACGTCGCCGTCGAAGGCCCCGTACCCGTCGGCGGCGGCGAAGAGGTTCAGCCGCCCCCACTTCTCGAAGCCGTCCAGCAGCACGTAGCCGGCGGGCAGCGCGGTCGTCCGCAGCACCTCGCGCCGCTGGGCCGCGGAGAGGTAGGGCAGGCGCGTCTCCAGCAGGACCTCGGCGCCCTTGGGCACGCTCATGCGGTCGTGCGCGGGCCGCTTGGGCAGTACATACGTCAACCGGGGCTCGACCGACGCCCAGTTGACGGCGCGGTCGGCGTACGGATCCGTGTCCGGGCCCGCCGAGTGCGCGTAGGCGTAGAGGGTGTCCGCGGTCGTGCCGGTCCGTTCCTGGAAGTAGGCGGCGGCCTGGGCGCGGGCCGCGGCCTTCAGGCCGGCGTTCGCCGGATCGGTGAGCGCCGCCGCCGCGAGAGCCGTGGCGAGGACACGGCCGCCCACCACGTCGACGGTGGAGTGCATGCCCGACACGATCCGGGTGTGGGCGAGTTCGGAAGCGCGGGCCATCAGCTCCTGGAACCGCTCGGGGACCGCGTACGCCATGGCGAGTGCCGCGAGGCAGAAGGCGTTCGTGTGGCCGCTGGTGAAGCCCCCGTCGTCGGCCGGGTCGGTGCCGCGCTGCCTCAGTAGCTGGGGGACGACCACGACGTCGGACTCGTAGACGGGGAAGCCCAGTTCGTCGGTCCTGCCCGTGCCGACGATTTCGTTGCTCTCGTTCATGCGCCACGGGCGGGGGTACTGGTAGCCGAGCTTGGACGGGTTGCTCGACGCGAACGGGCCGCGGACCGTGTCGACCAGCTCGGCGACCTTGCCGAGGTCCGAGGTGTGGGAGCCGGCGCCCAGTGCGGAGCCCGCGGGCGCGTCGGCCGGGAGCGTGTCGTTGATCCGGTCCGCCGGAACGCCGTCCGGTGCCGAGGTGATGCCGGTGACGGCCTTCGCCCCGTTCCGGTACAGGTCGGCGAGCGGGCCCAGGCCGGCGATCACCGCGTAACTCTGGTGCTGACGGTCCTGGACGAACGCCGTCCGGGCCTCGGCCTCCGTGCGGAGGCGGGTGACGCGTGCGCAGTACCGCATGTTGGCGCGCAGGATCTCGGGCATCAGCGGGGTGCCGGTGTCCCAGGTCGCGCCCGTCTTCCAGATGCGCGCGAAGCCGTCGAGGATGTGCATGGCCGCGTTGGTCTCGGAGGTCAGGTTGCCGACGACGTTGGTGGCGTACGAGTCCACGAAGGCGACGGACGTGTTCACGGCGGCAGCCGTCCCCGTCGATGCCGCCGCCGATATCGACGCCGACGTCGATGCCGATGCGGGGGTCGGCCACGCCACAACCGCGGGACCCGCTATCAGTCCGGCCGAGACACCGGCCGAACCGCGCAGGAACACGCGCCGGTCGATACCGGAACCGCTACGAGGAGGACGGGGACGGGGGTGCGCACCGGGCATGGAAATGCCTCTCCTTCTGATCCTGCTGGAGTCGTGACGGGGACAGACGACGGGACAGACGGTGGGAGGGATGACGGGACAGGCTGCACGAGGGGGACGGGAGAGACGACCGGACCGGGCCGGAGCGGCACAAGGCGCTGAACGCACACGAATGGTGCCGTCCGGCCCACGCCTTGTGCCGTCCGGCCGCGCCGCCTCACAGCAGAGCCCGGGCCAGTGCCACGGCTCCCTCGACCGGTGGAACCCGCAGCGGCCGCGGCCGTGCCGCCGGCAACGTCTCGGCGAGCGCGGCGGTGAACGCCTCGTACAGCACCGGTCGGCCGAGCACCGCGCCACCCGCCACCACCACGTCGTCCACGGGGACCCCGCGTCGGGCGAGTCGTACGACGAGCGACGCCAGAGCCCGGCCGCCCTCGGCGATCACTCCAAGGGCGAGCGACGAGCCGTCCTCGGCCGCCGCGAACACATTGGGGGCATGGCGTCCCCACTCCGCGGAGACATCGGTAGCGCTCTCCAACGCCGCGCCCAGGGCCGGTACTTCGGGCACTCCGAACGCGGCGGTCAGCCGGTCCGCGAGGGCGTCCGGCGGCTCGCCGCGGTCGTGCGCCGCCCAGAGAGCCCGCGCCGCCTCGCGTACGAGACCGGCCGACCCGCCCTCGTCGCCCAGTACCGCGCCCCAGCCGCCGACCTGGATCCCGGTGCCGTCGGCCAGCAGGCCCACCGCGACCGAACCGGTACCGGCAACCAGACCCACGCCCTTGTCCAGACCCGCCGCGGGTACGAGGAGTTCGGCGTCGCCGACGACACGGCAGGGCACGTGACGGCCGGGCGTCTGGACGAGCGCGTGGAGAGCGGAGCGGATCTCCTCGCACTGGCGAGGTGTCTCGCAGGCGTGGCCGCCGACGGCCACCGCGGCGGGGCGGGTGCCCCGGGGCAGCGCGTCGTCGATCAGCGCGGCCAGCCAGGCGGCGGCCGCCGCGGGATCGTGCGGCCGCCAACCCGTGCTCGTCCGCACGTGATCGGCGACCATCGTGACGTGATCGGCGACCGGCGTGCCCGGCCCGGAGCCGGTGGTCGCCCGGGAGCCGGTGTCCGCCCCGGAGTCGGGGCGGACACCGGCTTCCGCGCGCAGATGCGTCTTGGTGCCGCCCACGTCGATACCGACGGCGACGGGCATGGAGTCCGGCACGGATCCTCTTTCGTCGGTGCGCCGTACGCCATGGGCGGTGCGCGCGTGGGAAGCGAACGCCGGGCCGGGCGGAGCCTGCGAATGGTGGTTAGGGAAGCCCCGGGACGGGCTTCGGGAGGGTGCGGCAGGCGAGTACCGCACGAGTTCGTTAGGAAGTTAACTAACGAAGTAGGGTGCGTCAAGGGTTGTGGAACCCATGCCGTACAACGGTTGCCACAGACGGCGAACGGCGAACCACCGGGGGGCTTCTGATGGATCTCCGCGACGCCGCGACGCCGCGAAGATCCAACGGAAACGCCCTGGCCGCTGCGGCATGACCTGAGGGAGAGCATGAACCTGAGCGAGAGTGCCCGAGCGGTGTTCGCCGTACTGGCCGCGTCGGGCACCGCCACCCGCCCGCAGCTGGCGGCCGGCGCGGGTCTGTCCAAGCCGACCGTCTCCACGGCCGTGGCCGAGCTGGAGACCGCCGAGCTCGCCGCCTGCTCCGGCACGGCGTCCGGCGGCACCGGCCGGTCCGCCGCCGTCTACGGACTCGGCCCCGCCGCGGGCGCCGTACTCGCCGTCGATCTCGGCCCCACCCACACACAGGTGCGCGGCTGCGCCCTGGACGGCACCCTGCTCGCCCGGGGCACCGGACCCCGCGCGGACTCCGCCGACACGGTGCGCGGGGTCCTCGACGCCCTGCCCGCCGGAGCCCCGCTGCGTGCCGTCGTCGTCGCTGTCGGAGACGTCACGCAGCGGGACAGGGAAGGCACCGGCGTGCGACCCGCGACCGCCAAGGCGGGCCCCGTCTTCGACGCCATGACCGTCGCGTTGCCGCCGGGTGTTCCCGTCCACGTGGAGAACAACGTCAACTGCGCCGCGCTCGCCGAACTGCAGGAAGGCGCCGCCCGCGGCCGCGACTCGTTCGGCTATCTGCGGATAGGCGTGGGCATCGGTCTCGGCATCGTCATAGGAGGCCATGTGCTGCGTGGAGCGAACGGCGCCGCGGGTGAGCTGGCCCGGCTGCCCTACCCCTGGGACGACGGCCGCGAACCGCGCCGGGAGGCCGTGGAGGAGCGCATGGGCTCCGGCTCGCTCCTGCGCAGGGCCGAAGAAGCCTGGCAGGGCGCCGACGGCCCTCGCCCCAGCACTCCCGAGCGGCTCTTCGTCCTCGCCGAGGAGGGGCACGCCACGGCCCGTGCCGTGGTCGGCCACCATGCGGCGGACGTGGGCCGGCTCGCCGCCGCCGTGGTCGCGGTGCTGGACCCGGGGCTGATCGTGCTGGGCGGCGCCGTCGGCGCGTTTCCGCAGCTCCTGCCCGGTGTACGGGCCGAACTGGCGCGGCTGAGCTGGCCCACCGAGGTGGTCAGCAGCATGGTCGGTGACAGCGGCACCGTGGCGGGTGCGAGCCGCCTTGCCGTGGCCCATGGAATCGAAACCGTGACCGGTGGTGTGCGAGTCAGGCATTGACGGGTCAGCCGCAGGTCTGCCAATGTCCGGACAAGCGCTTTCCATGGCCGGCGGGACCCGGCCCCGGGTGAGGCGTCCCGCCGTACGCGACGTACGGCAGCCGTACGAGGGCGCGCTCGTGCGGCTGCGGCTCAAGGCCGGGGATCCCCACCCTCAAGAGCGATGCGGCCGGGCGAGGCCGCACGCCGGAAGGCATCACCCCAGGGAAAAGACCCGAGCCGCTCGACGGCCAGGGGATCCGTCACGCACCTCCAGGAGGACCCGGTGGGTCACCAGATCTCGCGCAGAACCCTGTTCCGCTCCGCGAGCGGCATCGCAGTCGCCGGCGCACTCGGCACCTCACTGAGCGCCTGCAGCTCAGGCACCGGCGCCGGCAGCACCAGCAGCGACCTGACCATGATTTGGTGGGGCAGCGACGACCGGCACGCGGCCTACAAGAAGGTGCTGGCCGCCTTCCAGAAGAAGAACCCGAAGATCAAGATCCGGCCGACCTACTCCGGGTACGACGGGTACTTCGACAAGTTCAACACCAACATCGCCGGTGGCAGCGCCCCCGACCTGCTGCAGATGGACACCGCGCTGGTCGCGCAGTACGCCCGCAAAGGCGTCCTCGCCCCGATCGACTCCTACGTCGGCAAGAGCCTGGACCTCACCGGCTTCGCCAAGACGCTCCTGGCCGCCGGCACCGTCGACGGCAAGCTCTACGGCGTCCCGTCCGGCATCGGGGTTAACCAGCTCACAGTCAACCGCACCGGCCTGGAGAAGCTCGGCCTGAAGCTGCCCGACCGCGAATGGACCTGGGCGGACCTGAAGAAGATCTCAAGGGACGTCCACAAGAAGAGCGGCGGCGAGATCTACGGCGTCGACGACGGCGGCGGCTCCACCCTCCAGTGCTTCGAGGTCTTCGCCCGCGAGAAGGGCCAGACCTTCTTCACCGCGGACGGCAAGAAGCTCGGCTTCACCGCCGACACCCTCCAGGAGTGGTGGGAGTACTGGGCCGACATGCGCAAGGTCAATGCCTCCCCGCCGCCGGCGATCACCTCCGCCGCGCACAACGACCTCACCAAGAACGCGGTCGTCATCGGCAAGGCCCTCTTCACCTTCGACTCCGGTGTCTACGGCGCGGGCGGCTCCATCACCGACGCGCAGCTGGACTTCCTGCCCACCCCACAGGGCGACTTCTCCGGCGCCCGCGAGGGCAACTTCGTCAACGGCGGTGTGCTGCTGAGCGCCACGAAGGCCAGCAAGAAGATCGCCGACTCGGTGAAGATCATGTCGTACTTCGCCCAGGACGCGACGGCCATCAAGACCATGCAGCTGCTGCGCGGTATTCCGCCGACGGAGAAGGCCCGCGACCTGATCGCCTCGGGCCTGACCGAGACGGACAAGCTGAACATGGAGAACGCCGACTACATCGCGCAGCGGGTCGGCAAGGCGACCGACGCGCTCGCGGCGCCCGCGCCTCCGCCGCAGGGGGCCGACCAGGTCTGGGATCTGCTGTTCCAGTCGAACCTGGCGGTGGCCTTCGGCAAGAAGTCGATCAAAGCGCAGCTCGGGGAGTTCTTCGATCAGTCGGCCGGAATTCTGGGGGACTGAAGCTCTGCTTCGGCCGCTTCGGGTGGGGTGTCGTCGGGACCTGCGGGCCGGTGGGGGCTTGTCGCGCAGTTCCCCGCGCCCCTAAAAGGCGCCGTTGCCCGCGCCGCTGAAGGGTGCTGGTGCCCGCGCCCCCAAAGGGCGCCGGTGTCGCACCGGACTTCGGAGGACGCGCTCAGCCTCCGCCGCACATCAGCACGATGCGAGAGGGTCAGGGAGAGATGAGTATGACCGCCGCGAAGAGCGACGAGGTCGTGAAGGAGCAGGCTGCTCCTTCCACCCCGTCCGACCAGCGGGAGCGTGACCGTATGCGCCGCCGCCTCGCCAGACGGCGGGGCGGGGGCTGGTGGCCGTACGCCTTCCTGGCTCCCTGGTTCATCGGCCTGTTCGGGCTGACGATCTACCCGATGCTGGACTCGCTGTACCTGTCCTTCACCGACTTCGACCTGCTGACGCCGGCGCAGTGGGTCGGGCTGGACAACTACGACAAGATGTTCACCGAGGACCCGGTCTTCTGGGACTCGGTGCACGCCACGCTCCTGTACGTCGTCGTCTCGGTGCCGCTGAAGCTGGCACTCGCCCTCGGCGTGGCGATGCTGCTCAACCGGGATCTGCGGGGCATCGGCCTGTACCGGGCCGCGTTCTACCTGCCGTCCCTGCTCGGCGGGGCGGTGGCCGTCGCCATCGTGTGGCGGCAGGTCTTCGGCGGCGACGGCCTGTTCAACGACTTCCTCGCCTGGTTCGGCATCGAGGGCCAGGACTGGATCTCCAGCCCCGACACCGCGCTCTACACGCTGATTCTGCTGGCCGTCTGGCAGTTCGGCACCCCGATGGTCATCTTCCTCGCCGGGCTGAAGCAACTGCCGAAGGACGTGTACGAGGCGGCCGCGATCGACGGCGTCACGCCCGTCACCCGGTTCTTCAGGATCACCCTGCCGCTGCTGACACCGATCGTCTTCTTCAACGTGGTCCTGCAGATCATCGACGCGTTCAAGACGTTCACCCCCGCCTTCGTCATCAGCAACGGCTCCGGCGGACCCCTCAACTCGACCATGCTGTACTCCCTCTACCTGTACAAGAAGGGCTTCACCGACCTCGAGATGGGATACGCATCGGCGCTCGCCTGGGTGCTGTTCCTCGTCATCGCAGGCTTCACGGCGGTCAACTTCATCGCCAGCCGCTACTGGGTCCACTACGACGACTGACGCCTGACTGACGTCCGAGCGAGGAGTCCTCCATCCCCATGTCCGCCATCACCCCGGCCCGCGCCACGAAGTCGCCGCTGAACAGGCTGCGCTCCGCCACCGGCTCCCGCCGTATCTTCATCCACACCGTGCTCCTCGGCGTGGCGATCGTCATGCTGTACCCGCTGCTGTGGATGCTGAGCAGTTCACTGAAGCCGGACACCGAGATCTTCACCCAGCCGGGGCTCATCCCGAGCTCGCTGCGGCCGGAGAACTACTCCGAGGGGTGGAGCGGCTCCGGCAACTCCTTCTCCCTCTACATCACCAACTCGCTGATCGTCACGATCGGTGCGGTGATCGGAAACGTCATCTCCTGCTCGCTGGCCGCCTTCGCCTTCGCGCGCTTCGAGTTCCGCGGCAAGAAGATCTGGTTCGGCCTGATGCTCGGCACACTGATGCTGCCCACGCAGGCCGTCCTGATCCCGCAGTACACGATCTTCTACAACCTGACCTGGATCAACACGTTCCTGCCGCTGATCGTGCCGAAGTTCCTCGCGGTGGACGCCTTCTTCATCTTCCTGATGGTCCAGTTCATCCGCTCCATCCCGCGCGAACTGGACCAGGCGGCCATGATGGACGGCGCCAATCCCTTCCAGATCTACTGGAAGATCATCCTGCCGCTGATGAAGCCGGCGCTGATCACCACCACGATCTTCACCTTCATCTGGACGTACGACGACTTCCTGCACCAGCTCGTCTACCTCCAGCAGAACGACAAGTTCACCGTCCCACTCGGCCTGACCCTGTTCCTGGACCAGACGAGTGGCTCCTCGTACGGCCCGATGCTCGCCATGTCGACGCTCGCCCTCCTGCCCACGCTCATCTGCTTCCTCATCTTCCAGAAGAGGCTCGTGGAAGGCCTGGCCACCTCCGGTATGAAGGGCTAGTACGTGTACCTCTTCCACCAGCGCGGCCCGCTGCACGGCCTCGCGGACGACCCGGCCGCGTACGACGCCGTACTGGCCGGTGTCACAGAGACGGCCCTGGCCCGGCTCACCCCCGAGGGCAACCTGGAGAACCCGGCCGCAGGCGACGACATCGGCGACACCTCGCTCGGTATCACGTCCCTGCTCGCGCTCGCCTGGCACCGCACCAAGGACCCGCGCCTGCCGGAGGCGGTACGGCGCAGCCTCGCCTTTCACCTGGGCGCGCGCGTCTTCACCGAGGACAACCCCGGCTACCCGAACCTGACAGCACGCGACTCCGGGCTCCCGTACGCCCGTTACGTGCTGGAGGCGGGCGCGCATCCCGTAGGCGACTGGCCGAGCACGGTGTGGGCGCTGCTCCAGGCCGTCAACGTCCTCGACGCGTCGGACGGGCTCGTCGACGAGGAGCAGTACCGCGAACTCCTGGGCGTGGCGGGCGGATACTGGCGCTGGCTGACCGAGGCCACGGTGTTCAACCCGCAGGACGCCGCGAACCAGGCCATCGGCTGTGTCGTCGGCGGGCTGATGCTCGCCCGTCATCTCCCGCCCGAGGAGGGCGGGCCGGTCCGGCTGCGGGCCCTGCGCCTGTACCTCGACGAGATCCGGGACCGGCGTGTACGGGACCGGGGCGCGCCGCTGCCTCCGGAGCACGGCGGCGCGTACGACAACAACTACGGGCCGATCTCCCTGTCCTTCCTCGCCCAGGCCCACCGGGTCAGCGGCGAGGAGGTCTTCGCCGAGGACGGCGACACGCTCGCCCGTTACATCGACGCGCGGGTCTGCGGGAGCGGCTTCGACATCGGTGGCCCGCGCTACAGCGAGCAGCACTCCGCCTTCGAATCCGTGCTCGGGCTGCGGTACTTCGGCCGCCGTATCGGCGCGGACATCGGGCGCTACGCCGGGGACGCGCGCTGGAGCAGGCACGCGGTCGGGGCCGACGGCGGCGTCGACGGGCACTTCGCGTTCATGCTGGTCTGGCAGATCCAGGACACCGCCGGCTGGCACCGCACCCCGAGCACGGCGCCCGCCTGCTACCAACTGCGGTCCGGCACGGTCACGGTGTCGTTCGACGACCGGATGACGCCCTCGGTGATCGAGGCCGGCGGTACGGCGCTCATCGCGGCCGCCGTCAACCGCCAGCACGGTTTCGGGCCCGTCACGGACGGCTTCCTCCTGTGCCGCCCGATGGGCGCGGTACGGGTGGCGGACCACCGCGTCGGGGGGCTCGCGGCCAAGCTGGTGACCAAGCCCGTCGTCGGCCGGGACCATGTGCTGCGGCAGGTGCGGTCGTTGTACGTCACGGACGGCACGCGGCTGTGGATGACCGTGATCGTCGAACGGCTCGACGGGGAGCGGTACCTGCTCGCGGGGATGCCGTACGTCACCGCGGACGGCGACCGGTTCCGGCGGGTGGGCGACTCTCCGCTCGTCGCGGCGGTCGGTGAGCTGCGGCTGACCCACCCTCGGCCGGACAGTCCGGACTCCTTCGACGCGCGGAGCGAACTCACGCAGCAGCAGGCCGCGTTCGAGCTGGCTGCCGATCCGCGCGGGTACGGGGACCCGGACGCCGGGTGGCGGCACGTTCGGACGACGACCGCCCTGGAGGTGGGGCCCGCGCCGGGTGCGCCGGAGGGCCTCGACGTGTTCGCCGTGCGGTACGGGTCTGTGGCGGCCGAGCCGTTGGACGTGGTCTGCGAGCGGGGGGAGGAGGGGCTGGTGGTGCGTGCGGGCGCCTTCACTGCGGTGCTCGGTGAGGCGGACTCGCGCGGGGAGCCGCGGCTCACGCTGGTCTCCGTGGGCTGACGCTGCCCGCTGCCCGCTGCCCGGGGCTCGGATGGCCGGAGGGGGTTTCGCCCCCGCCGCCCCTTCCCATTCCCGTCACTCAGGGGCTCCGCCCCCGAACCCCCGGATCGGCCTGAACGGCCTCGTCCTCAAACGCCGGACGGGCTGAAGGAGCGGGCGGCTCAGGCCGGTATTTTCGCCCGGTCCGCGGTGGAATCCTGGGGCACCCGTTCGCCCAGCCGTTCCGTCGGCACCGTGTGTGTCTCGCGTGCCGTGAGTGCGGCGATCACCGGCGGGACGCACAGGGCGGCCGTGAACAGGGCCACGGACAGCCAGTCGTCTCCGTCCGGACCCGCGATCTGCGCGGCGAAGGTCACCGCGAAGCCGGCGACCGCGAAGCCGATCTGCGTGCCGATGGCCATGCCCGACAGCCGGACCCGGGTGGAGAACATCTCGCCGTAGAAGGACGGCCAGACGCCGTTCGCGGCGCTGTAGACGACTCCGAAGGTGACGATACCGAGGACCAGGACCAGCGGGTACGAGCCCGTGGAGATCGCCCACAGGTAGAGGAACATCAGTACGCCGCTGCCCGCGGCGCCGATCAGGAAGACCGGGCGGCGGCCGATGCGGTCGGACAGGGTGGCCCACAGGGGGATCGCGCCGAGCGCGACGAGGTTGGCGAGCGCGCCCACCCACAGCATGGACGTGCGGTCCATCCCGACCGAGTCGCTGGTCGCGTACGCCAGTGCCCACACCGTGAAGATCGTGCTGACCGAGGCGACGAGGGAGGCCGCGACCACCCGCAGGACATCCGCCCAGTGCTCGCGCATCAGCACGGCCAGGGGCATCTTCGCGACGCCCTCGGTGGCGGCCTGCTGGGTGAAGGTCGGCGTCTCCTGGAGGGTGCGGCGGATGACGTAGCCGGCGACGGCGACCGCGATGCTCATCCAGAACGGGACACGCCAGCCCCAGGAGAGGAGTTGGTCCTCGGGCAGGGCGGCGACCGGGATGAACACCAGGGTGGCGAGGAGCTGGCCGCCCTGGGTGCCGCTGAGCGTGAAACTGGTGAAGAAACCGCGTTTGTCCGGCGGCGCGTGTTCGAGTGACATGGAGTTGGCGCTGGCCTGCTCGCCCGCGGCCGAGATGCCCTGCAGGACGCGGCACAGGACCAGCAGTACGGGCGCCAGTGTGCCGACCTGGTCGCGCGTCGGGAGACAGCCGATGAGGAACGTCGAGAGGCCCATCAGGATCAGCGTGAAGACCATGATCTTCTTGCGGCCGACCTTGTCGCCGAAGTGCCCGAGGAACAGCGCCCCGACCGGGCGGGCCGCGTACGCGACACCGAACGTGGCCAGCGAGAGCAGGGTCGCGGTGGCCGGGTCCGACTCGTCGAAGAAGACGTCGGGGAAGATCAGCGCGGCCGCGCTGCCGTAGATGAAGAAGTCGTAGTACTCCAGCGCGCTGCCGATCCAGGCGGCCGTCGCGGCCTTCCTGGGCTGGCCGGGTGGCGCGTCGAGGGGTGCTGCGGGGACGGACACGGCGGTGCTCCTTCGGGGGGAACTCCAACGTAGGCGGAGTGAGCGGCGTGAGGGGAGTGAGCAGAGGGGCGGGGCGTGCGGAGGGGAGAAGCGCCGGATCCCTGGGGGTGATGGGACGGCCGCGCCGGGTGCTACCCGGCTAATTAACCCACTGGATAGTTAGTAGTGGCTTGGCTACGGATGTTGCGCGCACGTTTCCCGGGTGTCAAGGGGTCGTACGGGAAGAATCCCGCGTCGCCGGGTGCCCGGTCGGGGGTTCGGACGCGGGCTCCGAGAGCTCCGCGCTCAGCGCACCGCGCGGTCCGCCGTCAGATAGGCGATGACCATGTCGCCGAGCATGCTCCGGTAGTGCTCGCGCTGGGCGGGGTCGACCAGGTCGCGGCCGAACAGGGCGCCGAAGGTGTGCCGGTTGGCGACCCGGAAGAAGCAGAACGAGCTGATCATCGCGTGCAGGTCCACGGCGTCGACGTCGGCTGTGAACAGGCCCGACTCGCGCCCCGACTCCAGGATGCGGCGGATCACGTCCAGAGCGGGCGAGCCGATCTTGCCGAGCTTCGCGGAAGCGGCGATGTGCCCGGCCCCGTGGATGTTCTCGATGGTGACCAGCCGGATGAAGTCCGGGTGCTCCTCATGGTGGTCGAAGGTCAGCTCCGCCAGCCGCCGGATGGCCGCGACCGGGTCCAGGTGTTCGACGTCGAGCCCTCGCTCGGCCTCGCGGATGACGCCGTACGCCCGCTCCAGCACGGCGGTGAACAGCTGTTCCTTGCCGCCGAAGTAGTAATAGATCATCCGCTTCGTGGTCCGGGTGCGGGCGGCGATCTCGTCGACCCGTGCGCCGTCGTAGCCGGCCCGGGCGAATTCCCCCGTCGCGACGTCGAGGATCTCGGCCCTCGTGCGGGCGGCGTCGCGGGTGCGCCCGTTCGGCCTTGCCGGTTCTTCGACGCTGGTCATCGGGTTCCTTCGGGCGAGGGGCCAGTGCCCGCGATTGTAGAAGCAGGCGCCGACGCGCGGTTCGGGCGCGTCCGGACGTGCGGCGCCCGCTGTCCGACGGGCCTTCCCGTGACCGCGGGATGCTGGTATAGCTAACGTACTAGTTCGTACATTAGTGAGCCGCTCAGGAGGTCCGCCGTGGTCGCCGTGGTCAAGGACTCGTATCTCGTCGGACTGATCGGCGCGGGCATCGGGCCGTCGCTCAGCCCCGTCCTGCACGAGCGGGAGGCCGACCGGCAGGGTCTGCGCTATCTGTACCGACGCATCGACATCGACGAGCTGGGCGTCGCGCCGGACGCGGTCGGGGAGCTGGTGCGCGCCGCCCGGGACCTGGGTTTCGACGGGCTGAACATCACCCACCCGTGCAAGCAGCTCGTCATCGAGCACCTCGACGCGCTGGCCCCGCAGGCCGAGGCGCTCGGTGCGGTGAACACCGTCGTCTTCGACGACGGTCGCGCGGTCGGACACAACACGGATGTCACCGGGTTCGCGGCGTCCTTCGCGCGCGGGCTGCCCGACGCTCCGCTGGAGCGGGTGGTGCAGTGGGGCGCCGGGGGCGCGGGGGCGGCCGTCGCGCACGCCATGCTCACGCTCGGCGCCGGGCATCTCACCGTCGTGGACGCGCTGCCGGACCGGGCGGCCGAACTGGCCGCAGGGCTGAACCGGCACTTCGGGCCGGGGCGCGCGGTCGCGGCCGCGCCGGACGACCGGCTGCCCGCGTTGCTCGGCGGCGCGGACGGGGTCGTGCACGCCACGCCCACGGGGATGGCCGCGCATCCTGGGCTGCCGTTCGCGGCAGATTCGCTGCGTCCCGGGTTGTGGGTGGCCGAGGTGGTCTATCGGCCGTTGGAGACCGAGCTGGTGCGTGCGGCCCGGGAAGCGGGGTGTGCGGTGCTCGACGGCGGGGGGATGGCTGTGTTCCAGGCCGCGGACGCGTTTCGGCTCTTCACGGGAAGGGAGCCGGACAGTGTGCGGATGCTGGCGGACATCGAGGAGCTGGCGGGTGCCGCCGGTGCCGCCCCCGTACCGAGCTGAGGGCGTCCACGCGGCGGAGCCGCAGAGTGGCACAGCCCGCGCCCCTGAAAAAAAGTGGAAGCGGAGGAGTAGCAACGTGCGTACGTCCATTGCCACCGTGTCTCTCAGTGGGGCCCTTACCGAGAAGCTCACCGCTGCCGCTCGGGCGGGGTTCGACGGCGTGGAGATCTTCGAGAACGATCTGCTGGCGAGTCCCCTCGGCCCGGAGGAGATCCGCGCCCGCTGCGCCGATCTCGGGCTGAGCATCGACCTCTATCAGCCGATGCGTGACATCGAGGCCGTGCCGGGGGACGAGTTCGAGCGCAACCTGCGCCGGGCCGAGCACAAGTTCCGGCTCATGGAGCGGCTCGGCGCGGACACCGTCCTCGTATGCTCCAGCGTCTCGCCGCTCGCCGTCGACGACGACGCCCTCGCCGCCTTCCACCTGCGCCGTCTCGCCGAGCTGGCCGACGGCTTCGGTATCCGCGTCGCCTACGAGGCGCTGGCATGGGGCCGGCACGTCAGCACGTACGACCATGCCTGGCGCATCATCGAGGCCGCCGACCACCCGGCGCTCGGCACCTGTCTGGACAGCTTCCACATCCTCGCCCGGAGCTCCGACCCCAAGGACCTCGAAGGAATCGCGCACATCCCCGGCGACAAGATCTTCTTCCTTCAGCTGGCCGACGCCCCGCTGATGGCGATGGACGTACTGCAGTGGAGCCGTCACTACCGCTGCTTCCCTGGGCAGGGCGGATTCGACGTCGCAGGGCTCGTCGGGCAGGTGGTCCGGGCAGGCTACCGGGGGCCGCTCTCCCTCGAAGTCTTCAACGACGTCTTCCGGCAGGCCGAGGCCGGACCGACCGCCGTCGACGCGCTGCGTTCGCTCCTGGTCCTCCAGGAGAGTGCCGGCCTCACCGAACCGCCCGCCCCCGTCGTGCCGACCGGTATCGCCTTCGCCGAACTGGTCACCCCCGACGTCGAACCGGTCTCGGAGCTCCTCGAAGCGCTCGGCTTCGCCCGGACCGCCCGGCACCGCAGCAAGCCGGTCGACCTGTGGCAGCAGGGTGAAGCCCGAGTGCTGCTCAACACGGGTCCGGGTGCCCGCCGCGACGGTACGCAACTCGCCGCCGTCGGGCTGGAGTCGCCGGACCCGGAGGGCGCCGCCCGGCGTGCCGAGTCGCTGCTCGCGCCCGTGCTGCCGCGTCGCCGCGCCCCGCAGGACGTGACCCTGGACGCCGTCGCCGCACCCGACGGCACGGAACTCTTCTTCTGCGCCACCGACCGGCCCGGACTGCCCAGCTGGACCAGCGACTTCGCGGCCGTCGAGCACACGGCGCCGGCCGCGGGCGGTGTGCACCGCATCGACCACCTGGCTCTCACCCAGCCCTGGCACCAGTTCGACGAGGCCGCGCTCTTCCACCGCAGTGTCCTCGGACTCGGCGCCCAGGAGAGCGTGGACGTCGCCGACCCGTACGGGCTCCTGCGCAGCCGTGCCGTGACCAACGCCGACGGCAGCGTCCGTATCGCCCTCGGTGTGGGCCCTGCCCCGAGCGCCGACGAGGGCGGCCGGGCCCAGCACATCGCGCTCGCCACCGACGACCTGGTGACGGCCGCCCGCCGCTTCCGTGCCGCGGGCGGCCGGCTGCTGGAGATCCCCGCCAACTACTACGACGACCTCGCGGCCAGGTACGAGTTCGCCGACGGCGAGCTGGCGACCCTGCGCGAACTCGGCATCCTCTACGACCGGGACGCGGACGGCGCCTTCCGCCACTGTTATACGGAGACGATCGGCCGGGTCTTCTTCGAACTGGTCCAGCGCGACGCCGGCTACCGCGGTTACGGCGCGCAGAACGCCCCGGTGCGGCTGGCGGCGCAACACGTACGGAGGCCGCTGCGCTGAGCCGGCGTTCGGGCTGTCGGGCTGTCGGGTTGTCCGGCTGTCCGAAATCCTGGCTGACGCCGTGCTCCGAACCTCGTGAGACTGGCACCCGCGCCCAGTGACGGGGCGCGAACCGGGCACGAGAACGCACCACCACGTGAGCAACCGAGCGCAGAGGCGGAACACCATGCCGAACGGAGCGCAGAGCCTGGTCGAAGGTCTCGTGGACGCCGGCGTCGACGTGTGCTTCGCCAACCCCGGCACCTCCGAGATGCACTTCGTGGCCGCCCTGGACGATGTGCCACGCATGCGGGGTGTGCTCTGCCTCTTCGAAGGCGTGGCCACGGGCGCGGCCGACGGCTACGGACGCATGACGGGCAAACCGGCCTCGACACTGCTGCACCTGGGCCCCGGACTCGCCAACGGCCTGGCCAACCTGCACAACGCCTGCCGCGCCGGCACCCCCGTCGTGAACGTCGTCGGTGACCACGCCCTGCACCACAAACGGCTCGACGCGCCGCTGGAGTCCGACATCGGTTCCCTCGCGCGCACCGTCTCCGGGTGGACCCGGCGCACGTATCGCGCCACCGACCTCGCCGCCGACGCGGCCGAGGCCGTCACCGCCGCTTACGGGCCGCCCGGCTCGGTGGCGACCCTGCTGGTGCCTGCCGACGTGTCCTGGTCGGAGGTGGGCAAAGCCGGTCAGGCACCGGTCCGGACCGGGCCGCGCCCCGGAGCCGTGTCCTCGGCGGCGATCGAGGAGGCGGCTGTGGCGCTGCGCTCCGCCGAGCCCGCCGCCCTGCTTCTCGGCGGCGCGGCGGCCAACGGCCGTGGCCTGCGCGCGGCCGCCCGGATCGCCGCCGCGACCGGCGCCCGGCTGCTGTGCGAGACCTTCCCGGCCCGCCTGGAACGCGGCGCCGGACTGCCCCCGGTCGAGCGGCTCGCTTACCGGGAGTCCGACGCAGCCGCCCAACTGGCGGGCACACGCCTGCTGTTGCTGGCCGGGGCGACGGAACCGGTGACGTTCTTCGCGTATCCGGGGCAGAACGGCCGGATCATTCCGGACGGCTGCGAGGTGCTGTCGGCGGCCACGGGCACCGAGGACGCGACGGCCGCACTGGAGGCGCTCGCGGACCTCATGAAGAGCGCCGTGACCCCCATACCGCAGGCGCCGCTGCGGCCGGGGCCGCCCACCGGAGCCCTGACTGCCGAGAGCGCCGCCGCGGCGATCGGCGCGCTGCTCCCGCAAGACGCGATCGTCGTCGACGAGGCGAACACCTCGGGCATCTGGCTGCCCGCCGCGACGGCCGGCGCCCCGCCCCACGACTGGCTCACCCTCACCGGCGGCGCCATCGGACAGGGACTGCCCGTGGCCGTCGGAGCCGCGCTCGCGGAACCCGGCAGGCCCGTGCTCGCACTGGAGGCGGACGGCAGCGCCATGTACACGATCCAGGCACTGTGGACCATGGCCCGCGAGCAACTCGACGTGACCACCGTGCTGTTCGACAACCGCCGGTACTCGATCCTCGATCTGGAACTGCGGTCCGTCGGCGCGGCCGCCCCGGGCCCCGGCGCCACCGCACTCCTGGACCTGTCCCGGCCCGACCTGGACTTCGTGGCCCTGGCCCGCGGCATGGGCGTACCCGCCGAACGGGCCATCACCGCCGAGGAGTTCACCGACCTGCTGGGCCGCGCCCTGTCCGAGCCCGGCCCCAGCCTCGTCGACTGCGCCGTACCGCCGCTGTTCTGAGAACCGGTCAGCCGTCCCAGACGCCGGCGTGCTCGCGGTGCGCCGGCGTCAGCCCGTTCACGAAGAAGCGGTCGTAGTACTCGTCCTCCACGTGGTGCGCCTGCAGCCGAGTCGAGGTACGCCGGGAAGTCGCGCATCCCCTCGGCGACGTCCAGGCGGTGGTCCAGGACCCGGACCTTGGCCTCCCGGGCCCTGGCGACCAGCGTCCGGGCGTCGAAGGGCTCGTGCGGGGCGGGCTCCAGCCTGCGCAGGTAGTACGTACCCGAGTCGTTGATCATGAAGAAGTGGGTGCCCTGCGCGTTGTCCGGGCTGCCCGCGGTGCGGCCCGCC
The DNA here is from genome assembly GCF_040651415.1 of Streptomyces sp. NPDC048484. Taxonomy (NCBI): domain Bacteria; kingdom Bacillati; phylum Actinomycetota; class Actinomycetes; order Kitasatosporales; family Streptomycetaceae; genus Streptomyces; species Streptomyces sp. NPDC048484. The sequence continues at coordinate 4,350 of NZ_JBEZJY010000035.1, read as the reverse complement.
ATCGTGAGGTTGGGCTTGGCCATGATGGGCTTGTTGTCCCGCGGGTCCTCGAAGGGACGGTCGGGCATGGTCAGTCCGGTGGCGCCGGTCAGCGCGATCAGTACCGCCTCCTCCAGCTCCGACAGCGGCAGGGGAGGATGCGTGGAGCGGTGGCTCATGGACCCGGCCGGCACCGACGCACCCCGGCTGACCCGGTGGGTGCGCCGGCGCCAGAGCGTCTCCAGGAGAGGCCGCGCCAGGAGGTCGTCGAGCCCCGGGTGCCCGGAGCGGGGCTCAGCCTGTGTCACCGGAGCCTCCGTCGCCCGTCGGCCGGACGGTCCGCCACGGCGCGAAGGCGCTCGCGTCGCGCGGCAGCAGCGCGGCCAGCTCGGGGCAGTGCCGCAGGATGACGGAGTCCATGCCGCCCTTCTCGACCCAGTCGATGCCGAGCGGGGTGTAGATCTCGGGCCGGTAGTCGACGGTCAGGAAGCGGTCGCTCTGCAGACGCCGTGTCGCCATCAGGATGAAGATACGGAAGGCCGTGTCGCTGAAGCCGAAGCCCGCCGGCGGGTTCTCGGCGAACAGGCCCACCACCGTGTCGATCTCGTCGACCGAGCGGTACACCTCCTTGAGCCGGGCCAGCGACTCGGCGCTCTGCGTCAGCTCCTCGAAGGAGCGGATGCGCTGCTTGTGCAGGCCCGCGCGGAAGTCGTTGTAGCGCGGCACGCCACGCCGCCGGGTCCGTACGAGATCCACCACCGACAGGTCGATGATCTCGCCGTCCCGCTCGAACTTCTGCAGCGCACGCGGGTAGTTGTGCAGGGTGATCGCGCCGGGGTGGGCGATCCCGAACGAGTACAGCGCGTTCACCAGACCTGTCTTGCGGATCTGCGACTCGGCCGCGCCGCCCTGGATGTCCATGAAGCCGACCGTCTCCAGACGCTGCCCGAAGTGGTGCTCGCGCAGCTCGAAGTCGTCGGGGATCAGCGGATGCATGCGGTAGACCGTGACGAAGTCCTCGGTCAGCGAGTACGGCGCCGCGTGGTGGTCCGGCAGCGTCCGGGGGATGCCCTTGAGCGAGTGCGCCTCCAGCAGCCACAGACCCAGCTGGTTCAGCCAGTTCTTCGGCGGGCCCTGCCAGTTGGTCTTCAGCCCGATGTCGATCGCCTCCGTGGCGAGGATCGCGGGAGTCCACTCCACCGTGTGTATCTTCGCGATGAGCGCCGAGACCACCAGCCGGGCCGTGTGGTAGGTCCGCTCCTCGCTCATCGACGGGTACTCGGCGCGCAGCGCGTCGCAGACCGCGTTGTGCTCCCGCGCGAACAGGGTGTGCATCGCGCTGAGGCCCATCCACCAGCTCTCGTTGAACCCGGTGAGCGGAATCCCGTTCTGCCCGCCCGGCAGGTGCCCGCTCTCCAGCCGCAGTTTCGCGCCGCCGTCGGGCTCCCGCAGGAAGCGGGCGGTCGCCTCGTCGCCGCCGTACACCTCGGAACCGTCCCACCAGTGCGAGGCCATGTTCCCGAACAGGACCGGGGGCCGGTTGCCGGGCTGTTCGAGCCCCTCGTTCTCGGCGAACCGCATCACGTTCTCCGCCGACCCGCCCGGCGTGTTGAACCAGGGGTCGCTGCCCGGCGGCAGCGGCACCTCGACGGACGGACCGCCGGCCGGGTGGCGCCGGTGGCTGACCCAGTCGTGCACCTGGAACTGGATCCAGGCGGCCGCCAGCACGTTGAGCGAGGTCGCGGGCAGGAAGCTGTCACGTCGCAGGAGCTGACGGCTGACCGTGACGGGGTTGGGCGTGTCGAACTGGTCCGGCCGGTAGTCCGGTGCGAAGTTCCGGCCGAAGGCCGCGCCGACGGCACCCATCCTCGGCTCGGACAGATCGTTGTACGACCCGTCGTACGAGCGCTCGGTGCGCAGCCGCTCGTCGACCGGCTCCGGTACGGGCTGCGTCCTGGGCGGTGCCTCACGGACCTCGCTGTCGATCAGGTTCAGCCGGCGCAGCACCTTCCGCAGGAACACCAGGTTCAGCAGGCTCAGCTGCAACGGCAGCCGGTGCCAGGGCACATACCGGTTCAGCAGCGAGAAGGCGGCCCCGACGGGCCGGCCGAGGATCCGGTTGCGCGGCGGCTCCTCGGTGCTGAAGCGCAGCCCGGACCGATGAGCGCCGCTCGCCTGATAGGCGGCCTTGCGGGCCCGGTTGAGATTGCCCAGGGGGCGGAAGTCGTCCGTGGTGTACCAGGGGTTGAACACCAGGTCCTCGACCCGCCGGGCGGCCGCCCGCGCCTGTGCGTCGTCGAGGTCCTGGCCGGGCACGGTGAGCAGGGCCACCGCGATCGGCGGTGCGAGGCCGTCGTTCCACTCCACCGAGGTGTCCTCGACCGGGGTGCGCACCTCGTCCACGTACCGCTGGACGCACAGCTCGAAGGCGACGTCCGACGAGGCGAGGCGGCGGGCCATCTCATGGTGCAGGAAGTCGGGATCGCGCCGGTCCGGCGGGGGCATCCGAGGAGAGCCGGCGGCCGGGCGCAGCAGATACCGCACCGGTCCCGCCTCGCCCCAGAGCATCGCCCCGCGGCTCCAGTACGTCTGGGTGGCCAGGGAGTCGACGGCTCCCCGGGTGGCCGCCTGGACGTTGCGCCGCATCCGGTTCGCGGTTCCGAGACCCACCGCGAGAGGGAGCTTCACAAAGAGCCCGAACGCCTTCTGGAGCGGGCTCCGGGCACCCGCCATCGCCTTGGCGAAGGCCACGAACTCCCGCGCGTTGCGGGCGTGCGACACCGGATGGCTGGTGGCGAGCAGATCGTGACTCTCCTCGTCCGAGACCCGCACCCGCAGGGCCGCGCCCCGCAGGTCCGGGGCGCCGTCGCCCTGCCGGACACCGCTCGCGTTCGACAGGCGCAGCGTCACCGGATAGTCGGCGCCCGGCCGGGCGAAGCCGACGCGCAGGGCGGCGGGGAGATCGTCGTGGAAGCGCAGCCGCGCGTTCTCCACGCCCAGCGGGGCCTTGGCATGGATGGCACGGGCGATTCCGCCGCCTCCGGCCCGCCGGTTCCTGACCTGCACCTTCATGATTTCCCGGGCCAGCCGCTCGAATACCGGCCGTTCCGCCTCGGGGCTGCCGCCTTCGTATTGTTCGTATCGCTGATCGTGCTGCCCGGTCTCGGCCATCGGTCGTTTCCTTCGTACGAATGCATACGGATGCGTACGGGACAGGGGCCAGCACGCTACCGGCGGCCCGGGGCGCCCGCAGCGACGGTTCCCGCCGATGTACGGGGGCCGTGCGGCGTCCGCCGGTCGCCGGGTACGCGACGGATCGGCGCACGTCGGACGGCTGCCCGGACGTCTGCGTCGCTCGGCCGGCGCCCCGTGAGGACCCCGGCTCCACAGCAGCCACAGCAGGACGCGGCGGGGTTGGCCGGGGAGTGTCGACCGCGGGCCGGATGCGGCTGGGCGCGCAGTTCCCCGCGCCCCTGAAAGACGGGGCTGCGCCCCGGCCTTTCGTCTCCGGGCGCGGTGGCCGCCCCTGCTTACGGCAGGAAAGGGGCCGGCGGGAGACCGACGCACCGGACCCGGCCCGGGCCACTACGTCAACGCCCTCGCTCCACCAGGGGTGTTGAGCGAGTTCGGCGACGTACTGCAGCCCGGGCCGGGTGGGGTCACAGGCGCGGTCACTGGTGCTAAGGCTTGGCGTTCCACTCCGCGAGGACCGGGCGGCCGTGCTCGGTGGACAGCCTGCTCACCGTGGCCGTGTCCAGCCGGAACAGACGCCCGTCCGAAGCGGGCAGGCCCAGTCGGCGGGCGGTCAGGACGCGCAGGAAGTGGGAGTGGGCCACGATGACCACGTCACCCTCGTCGAGTGCCTTCGCCGCGTGGGCGAGCACACGGTCGGCGCGCTCGCCCACGTCGGCGGGTGACTCGCCGGGGTGCCCCTCGGGGCCGGGCGGCACCCCGTCGTTCCACAGGTACCAGTCGGGACGGGTGCGGTGGATGTCGACGGTGGCGACGCCTTCGTACGCCCCGTACTCCCACTCGTGCAGATCGGGGTCGACGACGGCTCCGGTCAGACCTGCCAGCTCCGCGGTCCGCCTCGCACGCTGGAGCGGACTGGTGAGCACGAGGACGCAGGACCGCCCGGCGAAGAGCGGGAGGAGGGACTTCGCCTGTTCCTCGCCGTGCGGGGTCAGGGGCAGATCCGTCCAGCTGGTGTGCTGTCCCGACCTGCTCCATTCGGTCTCGCCGTGCCGGACGAGAAGAAGATCACCCATGACTGCCGCTAAGCCTTCTCGACGGCGTGACCGCCGAACTGGTTGCGCAGTGCCGCGATCATCTTCATCTGCGGTGAGTCGTCCTGCCGGGACGCGAACCGGG